>NZ_JBEYWK010000008.1:0-311509 GCF_040644415.1 Streptomyces sp. NPDC046985 | reverse complement strand
GGGGGACCCTGTGGGAGAGTAGGACACCGCCGAACAATTCTTGAGAGAACCCCGCACCCTTCGGTGCGGGGTTCTCTGCGTTTCACCGCCTTTTCCGGGCTTTCCCGGGGTTTTCCGGTCGCCTTTTCCCGTCGTCTAGTGTCGAGTCATGCGCTACGACCTGGTCCTCTTCGACAACGACGGCGTACTCGTCGACAGCGAGCCGCTCTCGAACCGGCATCTTGCCGCCTACCTGACCGAGTTGGGCCACCCCACCTCCTACGAGGACTCCCTGCGCGACTACATGGGCTCGGCGATGCACCGGATCCACGATCTCGTCCTAGAGCGCACGGGGAACCGGCTGCCGGAGGACTTCGACGACGTCTTCCACGCGCGGGTGTTCGCCGCGTTCCGGCGGGAGTTGAAGCCGGTGGCCGGGGTGGCGGACGTGCTGGCGAAGCTCGCGGCGGACGGGACGCCGTACTGCGTGGCGTCGTCGGGGAGCCATCAGCGGATCCGGGTGGGTCACGAGACGACGGGGCTCGACCGGTGGTTCGACGACAGCCGGATCTTCAGCGCGGAGGACGTCGGGCGGGGCAAGCCGGCGCCGGACCTGTTCCTGCACGCGGCCGAGCGGATGGGCGTCGCCCCGGCGCGGTGCGCCGTCGTGGAGGACTCGCCGCTCGGCGTCCAGGCCGCCCGCGCGGCCGGGATGGACGTCTACGGGTTCACCGCCATGACCCCCGCCGACCGCCTGGCCGGCGCCACCCGACTCTTCGCGGACATGGGCGAGTTGACGGACCTGCTGGTCTGAGGCCGGGGTGTGACCGGGGGAGCGAGGGAGCGCTGACATTTGTCATGCGGACCTCCGGACGATCGTTCCTACCCGCCGACCCCGGCCGGGCACGAAGCTGAGGGCATGACGAAGACCACGGGGAACACCGCGCACGACGACCGCGAGGCCCAGCGGAGCCCGAGCGTGCTGCACCACTTCAGGCCGCTGATCGTGGACGTGGCGGTGCCGCTCGGCTCGTACTACCTCTTCAAGGACGCGTGCGGGATGAGCACCTTCGCGGCGCTCGCCTGGAGCAGCGTCGTGCCGGCGGTGCGGACGGCCTGGGCGCTGGTCCGGGAGCGCAGGACCAACGCGCTGGCCGCCCTGATCCTGGTCGTGAACGTCGCCTCGCTGCTGCTGAGCTTCGTCTCGGGCGACCCACGGCTGATGCTGGCCAAGGACAGCGGGGTCAGCAGCGTCGTCGCCGTCGGCATCCTCGTCTCCGTGGCGCTCGGGAAGCCGATGATGACCGCGGGCATGAAGCCGTTCCTGGTGAAGGGCGAGGCGGCGAAGGAGGCCGCCTGGGAGCGGCTGGCGTCCGGGGCGGCGGCCGACACGGCGGCGTTCCGGCGCAAGGAGCGCGCGTTCTCCCTGGTGTGGGGCTGCGTGCTGCTGGCCGAGTGCGCGGCGCGGCTCGTGGGCGCCTACACCGTCCCGGTGGACACCATGGTCTGGCTCGGCTCGGTCGTCATGGTCGGCGCGATGGCGGTCGCCTTCATGGTGAGCGGCGGCCTGGCCGTCGAGCCGATGGCGCGGATGCTGGCCGCCGAGGAGCGGCGCGCCGAGGCCCGTACGGCCGGTCGGCCCGCGGTCTCCGTCGCCGCCTGACGCCGCTCCGGCCGGGACGGCGGGCCGGAGCGAAGGTGAACCGAACTCACCTTCGCCGGTGTCTCCCCACCGGTGGTCCGGGGCCCTACGCTCGCCGCCATGACAGAAGTGCTGCGG
This sequence comes from Streptomyces sp. NPDC046985, assembly GCF_040644415.1. Classification (NCBI taxonomy): domain Bacteria; kingdom Bacillati; phylum Actinomycetota; class Actinomycetes; order Kitasatosporales; family Streptomycetaceae; genus Streptomyces; species Streptomyces sp. NPDC046985. The sequence goes on along the minus strand of NZ_JBEYWK010000008.1, from coordinate 309,750 downwards.
CGCGGCAGGGCCTCGTTGGCGTTCGCCTTCTTCGCGCAGGGCGTCGCCTTCGCGCTGCTGGTGACGCGCATTCCGGCCGTCCAGGACCGCTACGGCGTCTCCGACGCGCTGCTGCCGGTCGTCCTGGCGGCCGTGCCGATCCTCGCCGGGGTCGGCAGCGTGACGACCGAGCGGCTGGTGCGGCGGGTCCGGCCCAGCCGGGTGCTGCGCTGGTCGCAGCCGCTGGTCCTGCTGGCGCTGCTCGGCGTCGGGGCGGGCGACCGGATCGCCGGGATGGCGGTGGCCCTCGGCGTGTTCGGGCTGGCCGTGGGCGCGCTGGACGCGTCCATGAACATGCTCGGGGTGAGCCTCCAGCACTCCTACGGCCGCAGCATCATGCTCAGCTTCCACGCGGCCTTCAGCCTGGGCGGCATCTTGGGCGCCTCGCTGGCCTGGGCGGGGGCGCACTGGCATCTGGCGCTGTGGGCGTCGTATCTGCCGGTGGCGGCGGTGCTGCTGCCGGCGGCGCTGGTGGGCAGCCGGTGGTACGTGGACGGGGCCGCGGCGCCGGGTGCCTCTCCGGACGGGGACGGGGCGGACGGGGCCGCGTCGCCGGGCGCCGCTCCCGGCGGGGACGCGGGGTCCGGGACCGGCGGGGACGCGGCGGTGGGGACCGGCGGGCTGGTGTTCCGGGCTCTGCTGCCGCTGTGCCTGGTGATGACCTTCGCGTACATCGGGGACTCGACCGTCTCCAACTGGAGCGCCAAGTACCTCCAGGACACGCTGGGCAGCTCCGAGCAACTGGCGACCGTGCCGTACAACGTCTACATGATCACCACGTTGCTGGGGCGGTCCCTCGGTGATCTGGGGGTGCGGCGGTTCGGGGCGGCGGCCGTCGTGCGGCTGGGCGCGCTGGTGGCGGCGCTGGGGTTCGCGGTGGTGGCCGCGGCGCCGGGAGCGGGGGCGGGCATGCTCGGCTTCACCCTGATCGGCCTCGGGCTGTGCGTGCTGGTGCCGCAGACCTTCGCGGCGGCCGGCCGGCTGTTCCCAGGCGCGTCGGACGCGGCGATCGCGCGGCTCAACGTCTTCAACTACGTCGGTTTCCTGGTCGGTTCGCCGTTGGTGGGCGCGCTGGGCGACGCCTGGAGCTACCGCGGGGCGATGCTGGCGCCGATGGCGTTGGTGCTGGTGACGTTGGTGTACGCCCCGTCGTTCGCGGCGCGGCCGGACCGATACGGTGACGGGCATGAGCGGCCACGCGCAGTTGATGTGGGACGAGCGGGTAACGGGCTATGACTTCGGCCGGGACCATCCGATGGACCCGGTCCGGCTCACCCTGACCCGGGCGCTGGTCGGCGCGCTCGGCCTCGACCGGCTGACGCGGGTGGCGGCCGCCCCTGCGGCCGGGGAGTCGACGCTGCGGCTGGTCCACCGTCAGGACTACATCGACGCGGTGAAGGCGGCCTCGGCGGACCCGGCGGCGGCGGACGCGGCGTACGGGCTCGGCACGCTGGACGATCCGGCCTTCGCCGGGATGCACGAGGTGTCCGCGCTGATCGCCGGGCAGTCGGTGGGGGCGGCGGAGGCGGTGTGGCGCGGGGACGCGGCGCACGCGGTCAACTTCGCCGGCGGCCTGCACCACGCCATGCCGGGCGCCGCCTCGGGCTTCTGCGTCTACAACGACGCCGCGCTGGCCGTGGCCCGGCTGCTCGAACTGGGCGCCGAGCGGGTCGCGTACGTCGACGTCGACGTGCACCACGGCGACGGGGTCCAGGCGGCGTTCTGGGAGGACCCCCGCGTTCTGACGATCTCGCTGCACGAGCACCCCAGCACGCTGTTCCCGCAGACCGGCTGGCCGCAGGAGACGGGGGCGCCGAGCGCGGAGGGGGCGGCGGTGAACGTGGCGCTGCCCGCCGGGACCGGGGACGCGGGGTGGCTGCGGGCGTTCCACGCCGTGGTGCCGGAGCTGCTGGCCGGGTTCCGGCCGCAGGCGCTGGTGACGCAGCACGGGGCCGACACCCACTTCGAGGACCCGCTGGCCCACCTGGCGGTGTCGCTGGACGCGCAGCGCGCGGTGCAGGACGCCTGCCACGCGCTGGCGCACGAGCACGCCGAGGGGCGCTGGGTCGCGCTGGGCGGGGGCGGTTACGCGGTGGTCGACGTCGTCCCGCGGTCCTGGGCGCACCTGGTGGGCGTCGCGGCCGGGCAGCCGGTGGCGCCGGAGACGGTCGTCCCGGAGAGCTGGCGCCAGGAGGCGTACGCGCGCACCCGGCAGGTGGGGCCGCTGCGGATGACGGACGGGCGCTGGCCGGCGACCTGGGCGTCGTGGGAGGCCGGGTACGACCCCGCCGACCGCCTGGACCAGGCGATCCTGGCCACCCGCCGCGCCGCGTTCCCCCTACGGGGACTGCTGCCGTAGCCGGACGGCCGCCCGGGTCTGCGACGGACCCGCGTCCGGCGGGAGACGGGCGCCGGCCCGCGACGGACCTGCGTCCGGCGGGAGACGGGCGCCGGCCCGCGACGGACCTGCGTCCGGCGGGAGACGGGCGGCCGGGCGTCGCGACCCGGTGAATCTTGTCGGCCGCAGCACTGCGCGTGAGGGACGGGCGCGGGGCGCGGTTCGGTGCATGAGGCGAGCGCGCGGCGCGGTCTGGCTTGTGAGGCGGGCGGTTCGGCGCGGCGGTCTGGCTCGCTCGCGAGGCGGGCGGTCAGGCGCGGCGGTCCGGCTCGCGGGGTGGGCGGCCGTGCGCGGCGGTCCGGCTAGCGGAAGGGGTGGGCGCGGGGCGCGGGCCGGTGCATGAGGCGAGCGCGCGGCGCGGTCTGGCTCGTGAGGCGGGCGGTCAGGCGCTGCGGTCCGGCTCGCGAGGCGGCGCGCGCCGCCCGGTTCGGCGCCGGCGTTACGCCGACCGTGCGGTGTTCCGCCGTTTCCCCGGGCGGACGCGCCGCCGGTCCGCCAGCATCGCAGCCGTGTCGCACACCTCCGCCCTGCGCGCCCATCTCGTGCGGTCCCGGCTCGCCGGGAGCGTGGCCACCACCCGTGAGGCCAGCCTGCGCAGCTACCGGCTGTTCGCGGCCCGGGACCCCCGGGCGCTGATCGGCCTCGATCCCGAGGGGGCGTGGGAGCAGCGGGACGTGATCGCGCTGATGGCGCGGCGGTGCGGGGTGTCCGCCGACCCTCGGCACACCGTCGGCTGTGATGTGATTGACCCCGAGCTGACCCTCGCCGCGCTGGACGCCTTCGCGGACCGGCTCGCGGCGGCCGCCCGGCGCGGCGCTCCGGTGCTCCTGGGCACCGGCCATCCGCACCGGCTGCTGGATTTCTACGTCCGTCTCGCGGACGCGTTGTCGGCGGCGGGATGTGCTGTCCTCACCCCGGCGCAGGGTCGTCGTGTCGACATAACGACCCGGTTCGGCCTACGCACGTTCCGTCTCGAGTACGTCCGGGGAGTGGCCCTGATGCGCTCGCGCGCCCCCGAACGCCCCGGTGGTGAGCCCGGCGCGCACACCCACTCGCCGCTGCCGGTCCGGGTGGCGCTGGACGCCGCGGCGGACGGCGCCGGCCCGCTGCCCGAGCTGGTGATCGGGGACCACGGATGGGTCTGCGGCGCAGGTCAACTGGGGTTCGAGGCCATCGGGCTGGCCGACACGGACGACCCCGCGGTGTTCGTGGGCCAGGCGGAGGGGCGGGTGTCAGTAGCCGTCCCGCTGGACGACGCCGTACGCGCCGCCTACTACCGCCCGCTCATCCGCTACGTACTCAATCGCGCGCGTCTGTCACAGTAGGCCGCCGATGGGTGCACCTCTTCCCCACTCGCATCACCCGCCCCTACATTGGGGAGTGAGCACGCAGCGACGAAGAGTCACCGGAAGGGGAAGCCGGTGGCCGTCGAGTGCGGAAGGTGCAGGTGTGTCATGGCTGCTGCTGGCGACAGGCCTCTGAACGAGGTTCAGTTCCTCACCGTGGCGGAGGTCGCCTCGGTGATGCGAGTGTCGAAGATGACCGTGTACCGGCTGGTGCACAGCGGTCATCTGCCCGCGATTCGGGTCGGGAGGTCGTTCCGCGTCCCGGAGCAAGCGGTTCACGAGTACCTTCGCGACAGCTATGTGGGGGTGGAAACCGTCTGAGGACGACCGGGAGGGGTCCGCAGCCGGGGGCGCCGTGCGCCTGTGAGCTGGCCGGATCCCTCCGGGGCCCGCGATTTATGTCCTCAGCGCTCGGGCGGGTAGGCTAGCCCCTCGTAGGTCGTGTGGGCCCATGGCGCCCAACGCCGAGTGATGAGAAGTGAGCGAGGGTTGTCGTGGGCTCTGTAATCAAGAAGCGGCGCAAGCGGATGGCGAAGAAGAAGCACCGCAAGTTGCTGAAGCGCACGCGCGTCCAGCGTCGCAACAAGAAGTAGCGACGCCTGCCGCCCCGTACCGGTGCGCGGCAGTGTGAGAGCGCGCCCGTGGCCCCCCACCGCATGCGGTGGGGGGCCACGTTCGTCCCATGACGCGTCGCCTCGCGCGGTCGCGGGCCGCCGCGGCGCGAGATCTACCCGATAGGTTGGCCGGACACGGGGAACGCGGCGGTAGACGAAGCCCGGAAGGAAGGCGCTGATCTTGGGACAGGTCGTGCTCGTGACCGGAGTGGCCCGGCGGCTCGCGGGCCGGTTCGTACGACGGATCCAGCGCGATCCGCAGGTGGACCGGGTCATCGCCGTGGACGCGGTTCCGCCCGAGCACCACCTGGGCGGCGCGGACTTCGTGCAGGCCGACATCCGGCAGGCCGGCATCGCCCGCGTGCTCGCCGAGTCCGGCGCCGACACGGTCGTGCACATGGACGTGACCGGCACCGCGCTGGGCAGCGGCAGCCGGGCCACGGTCAAGGAGACCAACGTCATCGGCACCATGCAGCTCCTCGGCGCCTGCCAGAAGTCGCCGGGCGTGCAGCGGCTGGTGGTGAAGTCCAGCACCAACGTCTACGGCTCCGCCTCCCGCGACCCGGCCGTGTTCACCGAGACCACCCCCGCCAAGTCCCTGCCCAGCGGCGGCTTCGCCAAGGACGCCGTCGAGGTCGAGGGCTATGTGCGGGGCTTCGCGCGGCGGCGGCCGGACGTGGCCGTGACCGTGCTGCGGTTCGCCAACATCCTCGGGCCCACGGCCGACACCCCGCTCGCCTCCTACTTCGCGCTGCCGGTCCTGCCGACGGTCCTCGGCTACGACCCGCGGCTCCAGTTCGCGCACGAGGACGACGTGATCGAGGTGCTGCGCCTCGCCTCGCACGAGGCCCGCCGGGGCACGCTCAACAGCGGCACCTTCAACATCGCGGGAGACGGCGTGCTGCTGCTCTCGCAGTGCGCCCGGCGCCTGGGCCGCCCCACGGCGCCGCTGCTGCTGCCCGCCGTCACCTGGGCGGGCTCCCTGGTGCGTACGCTGGGCGTGACGGACTTCTCACCCGAGCAGATCCGACTGCTCACCCACGGCCGAGTCGTGGCCACCGGGCAGATGCGCGAGACTCTGGGCTACACGCCGAAGTACACGACCGCGGAGACCTTCGCGGACTTCGTCCGCAGCCGCGGGCCCGGACTGCTGCCGCCGGAGGCCCTGGCGGGGGCCGTCGACCGGATCGCCGCGCTGTCCCGCAGGGGCGGCGGCCACCTTCCGACGCAGCCGGCCAACTGAGGAGCGCAGCAACGATGGCGGACGCCAAGGTCATTCCGTTCGACGACGACCGGTCCCGCGGGGGCGCCGCGGCGCGGCCGTCGCGCCGCCGGAGCGGGCAGAGCAGGCGGCCGGGCGGCGATCCCGCGGCCGTCCGGGGGGTGCAGCAACTGGCCGCTGCGGCCGACGGCGCCCCGGAGGCGGAGGACGCCGCGGACAGCACGGCGCCCGGGGCGGCCGAGCCGGGCACGCCGGGCGGCGAGCAGGGATTCGGCGACGGCCTGGAGCGGCGCGTCGCGAGCGGTCTGGCGTTCCTGCGCCGGCGCCTCACCGGCGAATACGACGTCGACGACTTCGGCTACGACGCCGAACTCACCGACCAGGTCCTGATGTCCCTGCTGCGGCCGGTGTACGAGAAGTACTTCCGGGTCGAGGTGAAGGGCGTCGACAACATCCCGAAGGAGGGCGGCGCGCTGATCGTCGCCAACCACTCCGGGACGCTGCCGCTGGACGGGCTGATGATGCAGGTCGCCGTGCACGACCAGCACGCGGCGGGGCGGCATCTGCGGCTGCTCGCCGCCGACCTGGTGTTCGCGCTGCCGGTGGTCAACGAGCTGGCCCGCAAGCTGGGCCACACGCTGGCCTGCGCGGAGGACGCGGAGAGGCTGCTGGAGCAGGGCGAACTGGTCGGGGTGATGCCGGAGGGCTTCAAGGGCATCGGCAAGCCCTTCAACGAGCGCTACAAGCTCCAGCGGTTCGGCCGGGGCGGCTTCGTCTCCACGGCGCTGCGCCAAGGCGCCCCGATCATCCCCTGCTCGATCGTCGGGGCGGAGGAGATCTACCCGATGATCGGCAACTCCAGGACCCTGGCGCGGCTGCTGGGCTTCCCGTACTTCCCGCTGACGCCGACCTTCCCGTGGCTGGGCCCGCTGGGCATGATCCCGCTGCCGACGAAGTGGACGATCCAGTTCGGGGAGCCGATCCCGACGGACGACTATCCGCCGGAGGCGGCCGAGGACCCGATGCTGATGTTCAACCTGACCGACCAGGTCCGCGAGCAGATCCAGCACACGCTGTACAAGCTCCTGGTGCAGCGGCGGTCGGTGTTCTTCTGACCCGGCCGCCCGGCGCGGTCTCCTGATCGCATCGTCCGGCGCGGTCCCGTGGCGCGGCGGGCGGCGGAAGACCCCGCGGCCGCGGACGGGGCGTGGAAACGGCGCCGGGGGCGCCCCGCTCGGGTGGGGCGCCCCCAGCGCCGCTCGCGTGCGGCGTCCGCCGCGGCTACCTCTCGTCCTCGCCGTCGATGCCGAGGCCGGGCAGCAAGCCGGGCAGCAGCGGTGGGATCGTCACGTCCGGGCCGCCGGCGGGCGGATTGCCGGTGGACGACGGCGTGGCGCCGCCGCTGGACTTCGGCGGCTCGATCAGGCCGCCGGTGGAGCCGCCGATCAGGCCGTCGCCGTCCACGTCGCCGCTGGGCCCCGCCGACGTGCTCGGGCTGCTGCTGCCGGGGGCGCCGCTGCCCGTCGGGGCGGCGCCGTCCGAGCCGGCGCTGGGCGTGGCGGACCGGTGGGCGCGCGGGGCGCCGGAGGACGCGCTGGGCCCGGAGCTGTGCCGTGTGCCGTCGCGTCCGCCCGGGGCCGGGTGACGGGGGAGCAGCGACTGGAGCGGGGCGACCTCTTCGTCTATGGCGTCGAACACCGACGTCACCTCCTCGCTGACGTCGCCGAGCTGCACCGGCAGCCGGTCGCGCAGGGCGCCCCAGGTCTCGCGGTGGGCGCGGGAGAAGGCGGAGAGGGCCTGGATCGGGCCCAGGGAGCCCGGGTCGCGCTCGTACGCCTCGTGCAGCAGGCGGTGGCCCTCGGAGGCGTCGTGCCGCATCCCGGACAGGGTGCGGCGGATCTCGCCCACCGATTCGTGGTCCAGGGGGCCGCCCCGGTCGCGGTCCAGCAGCCGGCGGGTCTCGCTCAGCCGGGCCGAGGCCAGGTCGAGGTACGCCTGCCCCTGGGCGTCGTCGCCCTGGGTCAGGTAGGTGAGCTGGAAGTCCTCGATGCCGCGCTTCAGCCCGTACAGCGAGTCACCGGGGAGGGCGTCGGAGCTGGCGGCCGCCACTCCGCCGAAGGCGCTCGCGACCACTCCGACGCTGAGCCCGCCCGCCGCCAGGCCCTTCGTCAGGCGGGTGCGCGGCCGCAGTTTCCCCAGGCCGCTCGCCCGGTGGGCGCCCTTGGCCCGGTGCGACGGCCCGGCCGCCTCTCCTGCCCGCCCCTGCGACTTCTGGGCGGGCACTGACAGGTGACGCGCCTCGCCCGCCGCGGTGCCCTCTTGCAGCATGGCCTCCATCGCGGCCACCAGCCGGGCCCGCTGGACGACCTTGACCTCGGGGTCCAGTTCCGGCCGGGGCAGCGTTGCCAGAGTTCCGGCGAGGGACGACAGGCGCCCCCGCTCGGTCTGCTCCGCGACTGCTTCCGGGGCCGGTACCGGTCCTTCGGGCTGCTCGGCCGCTGTGCCCTGGTCGGACTGCTCCTCCAGAGCCTGGGCGAAGGCGTTCGCCCGCCGGTGCGCCGATACGTTCGCGATCACTGGCGGCACCTCCTCTCGTCATGACGGTCGACTCCCCAGAGGTCCTGAGGGTTGCACGCCGGGGTCGGCCCACACGATCGGGTGATCAGCGTGGGCCAAGGCGTGACCGCAGGGAGCCTGTATCCCGCACAACGAGTGGCCCGGCACTTCGGTTACGGACGGCGGAGGATCCGTTTGGCGACTCAACCGACCGTGACGAGGGGCGAGTTGAGGGTCGCCCAGAGTGAACGGATCAGCGGACGTCGTCCGGCAGGAGCCGGGCGAGGGTGCGCACGGCCCGGTACTGGAGGGTCTTGATCGCGCCCTCGTTCTTGCCCATCACCCGGGCGGTCTCCGCGACGGAGAGGCCCTGGAGGAAGCGGAGCGTGACGCACTCCTGCTGCTGGGGGTTGAGCCGTCGCACGGCGTCCAGCAGGGCGGCGTTGGACAGCGCCTCCAGGACGTCGTCCTCCGGGGAGCGCTCGACCTCGTTGGCGTCGAGCATCTCGCCGGTGGTGACCTCCAGGCGGAACCGGCTGGACTTGAAGTGGTCGGCCACCAGATTGCGGGCGATGGTGACCAGCCAGGCGCCGAAGTCGCGGCCCTGCCAGGTGAAGGTGCCGATGCGGCGCAGGGCCCGCAGGAAGGTCTCGCTGGTGAGGTCCTCCGCGGTCGCCTTGCCGCCCACCCGGTAGTAGATGTACCGGTACACGGTGTCGCTGTACTGGTCGTAGAGGCGGCCGAACGCCTCGGCCTCGCCGGCCTGGGCGCGCTCGACCAGCTCCATCATCCGGGCGCTGTCGCTGTCCGCGGCCGGGCGGCGGGGGGCCGGGGCCGCGGACGCGCGTCCTCGTCTGCCCGCGGCCCGCCCCTCGGCCGACCGGCGTCCCTCGACGACGGCGCCGCGCGCGGGCGCCCGGTGCGTGCCCTCGGCCAGTGCGTAGCACGGGCTCGCGGGCGCGGCGGCGAAGGCGGGACCGGCGTACGCGGGGGGGACGAGACCGCGCAGCAGGTCCAGGACCGTTGCGCGGAGCGTAGCCAGGCCAGAGGCGTCAACCCCGACGTGTGGGTACACGAGACTCCCAGAGGCAGAGCTTCCATCACGTGCAGTGCGGAACCGTTCACCCGTCGTAGCGACGGAGTCGTCACGGTTTGCGTCTGAGGAGAATAACGCTTCGTGCAGGGCTTGCTACACCGAGTTGCTCAAATCATCGATTACGTCGCTTCCGTAACCGAGTGAGAGCCGCCTGCGCATCGCAAAGTGACCGTTTTCTGACCGTTCTCGTTCGGCTTGGGGGTCGGTCCGGGGCGCGTTGTGGCGGTGTACCGCCAAGGGAAAAGGCCAGGGGGATGCGCGGGTATGTTCGGTCGTCTGATCGGTATCCGGGCGCGCTGATCACGATGGCCGGTTCTGGTCGGTTCCGGGCGTGAGGCCGAGCGCGCGGCCAGGCGCGCGGCCAGGCGCGTCGCCGGACGCGCGGAAGCGCCCCCGGGGGCGTGGGGCTCGGGTGTGGCTGGGGGAAGGGCTCGTTACCGGCGGCGGCGGTGCAGGGCGATGGCCGCCGCCGTGCCGCCGGCGACCGCGCCGACGCCCGCGGCCGCGGGGATGCCGACCTTCGCCGCCTTGCGGCCGGTGCGGTAGTCGCGCAGCCGCCAGTCCATGTCGCGGGCGTGTCGGCGCAGTTTGGCGTCGGGGTTGATGGCGTAGGGGTGGCCCACCAGCGACAGCATGGGGATGTCGTTGTGGGAGTCGCTGTAGGCGGCGCAGCGGGACAGGTCCAGGCGCTCCGCCACGGCCAGCGCGCGCAGCGCCTCCGCCTTGGCCGGGCCGTGCAGCGGTTCGCCGACCAGCCGGCCGGTGTAGACGCCGCCGACCGACTCGGCCACCGTGCCCAGCGCGCCGGTCAGGCCCAGGCGGCGGGCGATGACCTGGGCGATCTCCACCGGCGCGGCGGTGACGAGCCACACCTTCTGGCCGGCGTCCAGGTGGGCCTGGGCGAGCGCCCGGGTGCCCGGCCAGATCCGGTCGGCCATGTACTCGTCGTAGATCTCCTCGCCGATCGACTGAAGCTCGGCGACCCGGTGGCCCTTCACGATCGACAGGGCCGAGTCGCGGGCCTCCTGCATGTGCTCGGGGTCCTCGACCCCGGCCAGCCGGAACCACGCCTGCTGCCAGGCGAACCGGGCCAGGTCGCGCGTCTCGAAGAAGTTCCGCTTGTACAGGCCGCGGCCGAAGTGGAACAGCGCGGCGCCCTGCATGACGGTGTTGTCCAGGTCGAAGAAGGCGGCGGCGCGGTCGTCCCCGGGCACGGGGAACGCCGATTCCTGCGGTTCCTTCGTCGCCGGCGGCGTCGTGTCCGCGTCCTCCTGCGAGGACTTGCGCGCGGCCTCCGCCGCGGCCTCGCCCGCCAGGACGCTGCGCGCCGTGGCGGAGCGCCTGCGGGGGGTGAGCCATCCGAGAGCGGCCATGGCGTGAGCATAGCCAGTCGGTTCGGGCGTTCCGGAGCCGAGAGGTTCGCAGCCCGTGAACTCTCCGCGACCGTGTCCTTAAGGGGATCGCGGGCGAGGCCGGGAAACCGGGCTGAGGGCGGCGCGGGAACGCCCGCGCACGGTCGGCGAAACCCGCGGACGAGCCCGACAGCGCGGGCGCGCCGCCGCGCGGGGGCGCGATGCCGCGCCGCGGGGGCGCGGGGGCGCGGGGTGGAGTGGGCGGGTCGTGTGTGCCTCGGCGGGGATCGTGATCAGGCGCGGGCGTCGGAAGGAGGGCACGATGGCGGTGGGAGGGGGGCGGGTGGAGAGCGACAATGGCCGACATGAGTCCTCTCTTCCGCCGCAGGGCCGCCGTCGCTCCCTCGGAGCGGCTCGTCACCCTCGTCCGCAAGCCCGGCTGCCACCTGTGCGACGACGCGCAGCTCGTGGTGGAGAAGGTGTGCGCCGACCTGGGCGTGCCCTGGGAGCGGCGGGACATCACCGAGGACCCCGAGCTGCACGCGCGGTACTGGGAGCAGATCCCCGTCGTCCTGATCGACGGGGAGCAGCACACCTTCTGGCGGGTGAACGAGGAGCGCCTGCGCGGGGCGCTGACCGGCTGACCGGTCCCGGGACGAGGAGGCGACCGAACGACCGACTGACCGACGAGTACAAACCATCCGAAAGTGGCTTAGAATCGATGGCGGACTGATCTCGGGGGCGGGGATCGCAGAGGAGAGTTTGCCGCTTTGCCCTCAACAAACAAGGAACGCAGGCGTGAGCGCGCCGGTTCCCCGGGCATGCGCCGGGGGCGCGTGACCCCGGTCACGTTGGCCGGGCAAATCGGACACCATCTTTGTGCACGTGTTCACAAAGACATAGCCTGCTGTCGACGGGGCGGTCTGGGTACGCACGACCGCCCGCAGCCCCGCTCTACCCGCAGGAGCACCGTGGCAACTGGCCGAACTCACCGACCGGCGACCCGCAGCCGAGGGATCCCCGAGGCCACCGTCGCCCGGCTTCCGCTGTACCTCCGGGCCCTGACCGCGCTGTCGGAGCGCTCGGTGCCTACGGTCTCCTCCGAGGAGCTTGCGGCCGCCGCGGGGGTGAACTCCGCGAAGCTGCGCAAGGACTTCTCCTACCTCGGCTCCTACGGGACCCGCGGGGTGGGCTACGACGTCGAGTATCTCGTGTACCAGATCTCCCGCGAGCTGGGGCTCACCCAGGACTGGCCGGTCGTGATCGTCGGCATCGGCAACCTCGGCGCCGCCCTCGCCAACTACGGCGGCTTCGCCTCCCGCGGCTTCCGGGTGGCCGCGCTCATCGACGCCGACCCCGCGATGGCCGGGAAGCCGGTGGCCGGCATCCCGGTGCGGCACACCGACGAGCTGGAGAAGATCATCCAGGACAACGGCGTCTCGATCGGCGTGATCGCCACGCCCGCGGGCGCCGCCCAGCCGGTCTGCGACCGCCTCGTCGCCGCCGGGGTGACCTCCATCCTGAACTTCGCGCCGACCGTGCTCAACGTCCCCGAGGGCGTCGACGTGCGCAAGGTCGACCTCTCCATCGAGCTTCAGATCCTCGCCTTCCACGAGCAGCGCAAGGCCGGCGAGGAGGCCGCCGCGGACGGCGCGCTGCCCGCTGCCGCCGCCGCGGCCGCCGCCCGCAGGGCGTCCGCCGCCGACCAGGGGCCCGACGGGGACGTCCCCGCCGTGATGCCGGCATGAGTCTCCTCGTCGTCGGACTGAGCCACCGCAGCGCCCCGGTCAGCGTCCTGGAGCGCGCCTCGCTGGACGCGGAGGACCAGGTCAAGCTGCTGCACGACACCGTGGCCGCCGAGCCCGCCGCCGAGGCGGCCGTGCTCGCCACCTGCAACCGCATCGAGCTGTACGCGGACGTCGACAAGTTCCACGCGGGCGTCGCCGACCTGTCCACGCTGCTCGCCCAGCACTGCGGGGTCGGCCTGGACGAGCTGACGCCGTATCTGTACGTGCACTACGAGGACCGGGCCGTCCACCACCTGTTCTCGGTGGCCTGCGGCCTGGACTCGATGGTCGTCGGCGAGGGGCAGATCCTCGGCCAGATCAAGGACTCCCTGGCCCGCGCCCAGGACCTGCACACCGCCGGACGGCTGCTCAACGACCTGTTCCAGCAGGCCCTGCGGGTCGGCAAGCGCGCCCACTCCGAGACCGGCATCGACCGCGCCGGGCAGTCCCTGGTCAGCTTCGGCCTGGAGCAGCTCTGCGCGGGCGCCGTCGTCACCGACTGGGCGCGCGGCAAGAAGGCCCTGGTCATCGGGGCCGGCTCGATGTCGTCGCTGGCCGCCGCCACGCTGGCGCGCGCCGGGGTCGCCGAGATCGTGATCGCCAACCGCACCGAGGAGCGCGCCGAGCGCCTGGCCCGGATCCTCGCCGAGGGCGACGACACCCGCGTACCGGCCCGCGCGGTGCCGATGAGCGCGGTGCCGGCCGAGCTGGGCCGCGCCGACGTGGCCGTCTCCTGCACCGGCGCGACGGGGCTGGTGCTGACCGTCGGGACGATCGCCGCCGCCGTCGAGGGCCGTACGGGCACGCCCGCGACGGAACTGGACGACGACGGCGACGCCCCGGCCAGAGCCGCCCTGGCCGCTGGAACCGCCGGGTCCGCCGCAGCCGCCGGGACCGTCGCGAGCCGACGTGCCGGGGCCCGGCCGGAGACGCGCGAGACGCCCCTGCCGCCGTCGGCCGTCGGCGCCGAGGAAGGCCGCCCCGCCGACCTCGCCGGCGCCGAGCCGGCGTTCTCCCTGCTCGGGGAGTCCGCCGTGGCCGGCATCGACGCGGCCACGCTGGAGCAGCACGGCACGTGGGTGGACAACGGCGCCGTCGACCGCCGCGAGCCGGCCGGCCGGACGGACGCGGACGACGCGGCGGCCGACGCCGAACTGATCGCCGCGCTCGCCGCGACCGCCGCCGGCGCCGGACGCGTCCCCGAGCTGCGGGGGCCCGAGCCGCTCATCCCGGCCCCGCGCCCCCAGCCGGTGCTGTCGCTGCTGGACCTCGCCATGCCGAGGGACGTCGACGCGGCCGTGCACCGGCTGGCCGGAGCGCGTCTGGTCGACATCGAGTCGCTGGCCGAGGCGTCCGCCGACGCGCCGATGGCGGCCGACGTCGACCAGGTCCGCCGGATCGTCTCCGACGAGGTCGCGGCCTTCGGGGCGGCCCAGCGGGCGGCGCACATCACGCCCACCGTGGTCGCCCTGCGCACCATGGCCGCCGACGTCGTCAGCAGCGAGATCGCCCGGCTGGAGGGCAGGCTGCCCGCCCTGGACGACAAGCACCGGGCGGAGATCGCCCAGACCGTCCGCCGGGTCGTGGACAAGCTGCTGCACGCGCCGACGGTGCGGGTCAAGCAGCTCGCCGCCGAGCCCGGCGGCGCCGGGTACGCCGACGCGCTGCGCACCCTGTTCGACCTCGACCCCGAGACGGTGGCCTCCGTCTCCCGGGCCGGGAGCGACCCCGACGGCGCCGCGCGCCCCGAGGGCGCCGACCGCGCTGCGGGCGCCGGCGAAAGCTTCGAGATGAACGGCAAGAACCGAGGGCCAGCATGACAGAGAAGGCACTGAGGCTCGGGACCAGGCGGAGCAGACTCGCCATGGCCCAGTCCGGGCAAGTGGCGGACGCCGTGAGCCAGGTGACCGGACGGCCCGTCGAGCTCGTCGAGATCACCACCTACGGCGACGTCTCCCGCGAGCACCTGGCGCAGATCGGCGGGACGGGCGTGTTCGTCGCGGCGCTGCGCGAGGCGCTGCTGCGCGGCGAGGTGGACTTCGCCGTTCACTCGCTGAAGGATCTGCCCACCGCGCAGCCCGACGACCTGGTCCTGGCCGCGATACCCGAGCGCGAGGACCCCCGCGACGTGGTGGTCGCCCGGGACGCGCTGAAGTTCACCGACCTGCCGCGCGGCGCGCGCATAGGCACCGGCGCCCCGCGCCGGATGGCCCAGCTCAACGCGTACGCCCGCGCGCACGGCCTGGACATCGAGACGGTCCCGATCCGGGGCAACGTCGACACCCGCATCGGCTTCGTGCGCGACGGCGAGCTGGACGCGGTCGTGCTGGCCGCGGCCGGGCTCAACCGGATCGGCCGCAGCGACGAGGTGACCGACTTCCTGTCGGTCGACACGATTCTGCCCGCCCCCGGCCAGGGGGCCCTGGCGATCGAGTGCAGGGCCGGGAACACCGCCCCGGACGCCGAACTGATCGCCGCGCTCGCCGGACTCGACGACCCGTTCACGCGGGCCGCCGTGACGGCCGAGCGATCACTGCTCGCCGCCCTGGAAGCCGGTTGCAGCGCCCCCGTGGGCGCGTTGGCCGACCTTCCCCCCTTCTCGGCTCCGCTGGAGCGGGGGGACCCCCAGGCCGACGGGCAGAATGTCAAGGAAATGCGCCTGCGCGGCGTCGTCGGCACGACCGACGGCTCCGCTCTGGTGCAGATGTCCACCACCGGTCCCGTGCCCCAGACGCACGACGAGGCGACGGCGTTCGGCCGCGAACTCGCTGCCGACATGCTCGCCCAGGGCGCGGCCGGTCTGATGGGGGAGCGAGCACATTGAGCCCCACCACCCTTTCCGCCGGTCCAGAACACGGGCACGTCACCTTCCTCGGTGCCGGACCCGGAGATCCGGGACTGCTGACCCTGCGCGCCGTCGAGGCGCTGACGCACGCGGACGTCCTCGTCGCCGAGCACGACGTGCTCGACGTCGTCCGCGCGCACGCCCGTCAGGGCGTCGCCGAAGTGCCCACGGACGCGGATTCCTCCTCGGGCCCCGTCCCGGGCACGCCCCAGCTCAAGGTCGTTGACGGCACGTCAACTGCCGTCGGCGTCCCCGCGGTGCGGGATGCCGCACATCTTGTCATGGAGGCCGCGCGGGGCGGCAGGCGGGTCGTCCGTGCGGTGTCCGGGGACCCCGGACTCGACACGGACGCCGCCGCCGAGATGCTCGCCTGCGCCGCCGCCGGGGTGCCCTTCGAGGTCGTCCCCGGCATCGCGGCCGCCGTCGGCGTGCCCGCCTACGCCGGTGTGCCGCTGCGCGACGCCGAGGGCGCCGACGTGCGGTTCGTGGACGCCCGGACCGCCTCCGGCCGCTGCTGGACCGAGGTCGGCGCCTCGGACGGCACGGTGGTGGTCTCCGCCACGCTGGACTCGGTCGCCGCGGCGGCCGGGGAGCTGGTGGCGGCCGGCCGCAAGCCGGACACCCCGATGACGGTGACGATCGCGGGCACCACCACCCGCCAGCGCACCTGGACCGCCACCCTGGGCACGATCGCGCAGACCCTGAAGCAGGCCAAGGTCCTGCCGTCCCCGGACGGCGGCCGGCCGGTGATAGCGGTGGTCGGCGAGCGCAGCGCCGCCGCGCGGCGCGACCAGCTCTCGTGGTTCGAGTCCAAGCCGCTGTTCGGCTGGAAGGTCCTGGTGCCGCGCACCAAGGAGCAGGCCGCCTCGCTCTCCGACCGGCTCCGCTCCTACGGCGCCGTGCCCAGCGAGGTGCCCACGATCGCCGTCGAGCCGCCGCGCACGCCGCAGCAGATGGAGCGCGCGGTCAAGGGCTTGGTGACCGGCCGGTACGAGTGGATCGCGTTCACCTCGGTCAACGCGGTCAAGGCGGTCCGGGAGAAGTTCGAGGAGTACGGCCTGGACGCCCGCGCCTTTGCGGGCATCAAGGTCGCGGCGGTGGGCGAGCAGACGGCCAAGGCCCTGGTCGCCTTCGGCGTGAAGCCGGACCTGGTGCCCAGCGGTGAGCAGTCGGCCGCGGGCCTGCTGGAGGACTGGCCGCCCTACGACGCGGTCTTCGACCCGATCGACCGGGTGTTCCTGCCGCGCGCCGACATCGCCACGGAGACGCTGGTCGCCGGGCTGATCGAGCTGGGCTGGGAGGTCGACGACGTGACCGCGTACCGCACGGTCCGCGCCTCGCCGCCGCCTGCCGAGACCCGCGAGGCGATCAAGGGCGGCGGTTTCGACGCGGTGCTGTTCACCTCGTCCTCCACGGTGCGGAACCTGGTGGGCATCGCGGGCAAGCCGCACAACGTCACGGTGATCGCGTGCATCGGCCCGGCGACCGCGAAGACGGCGGAGGAGCACGGTCTGCGGGTGGACGTGATGGCGCCCGAGCCGTCGGTCCTGAAGCTGGCCGAGGCGCTGGCCGACTTCGGCATGAAGCGCAGGGCGGCCGCGCTGGAGGCGGGCGACCCGGTCACCCGCCCGAGCGAGCGCCGGCCCGGCGCGCGCAGGCGGCGGTCCACGACGACCTGACGCCCCGGACGCCCGGCGGATCCGGTGATCCGGCGACCCCGGTCATCCAGCGATCCAGGTCATCCGGCGGACGCGGACGGCGGCGGAGCATCCCGACAGGGGTGCTCCGCCGCCGTCTTCGCGTGCGCGGGGCCCGCGGGCGCGCTGCCCCGGCGGGCTCGACACGGCGTCGGCAAGAGGGGAGCCGGAGCGGGCGTAGCGTAGGGGGCATGACGAAGTACGGCTCCTTTCCCGGTACGCGTCCTCGTCGGCTGCGGACCACTCCCGCGCTGCGGCGCATGGTCGCCGAGACCCGGCTGCACCCCGCGGACCTGATCCTGCCCGCCTTCGTGCGCGAGGGCGTCGACGCGCCGGCGCCGATCGCGGCGATGCCCGGGGTCGTGCAGCACACGCGGGACAGCCTGAAGAAGGCCGCCGCCGAGGCGGTGGAGGCCGGGATCTCCGGGATCATGCTGTTCGGCGTGCCCGAGGAGGACAAGAAGGACGCCGTCGGCGCCGCCGGGACCGACCCCGACGGCATCCTCCAGGTCGCCCTGCGCGATGTGCGGGCCGAGGTCGGGGACGAGCTGCTCGTCATGTCCGACCTGTGCCTGGACGAGTTCACCGACCACGGGCACTGCGGCGTGCTGGACGCCGAGGGCCGCGTCGACAACGACGCCACCCTGGAGCGCTACGCCGAGATGGCGCAGGTCCAGGCCGACGCGGGCGCCCATGTCGTCGGCCCCAGCGGCATGATGGACGGCCAGATCGGCGTCGTCCGCGACGCGCTCGACCAGATCGGCCGCGAGGACGTGGCGATCCTCGCCTACACCGCCAAATACGCCTCCGCCTTCTACGGCCCCTTCCGCGAGGCCGTCGGCTCCTCGCTCCAGGGCGACCGCAAGACCTACCAGCAGGACCCGGCCAACCTGCGCGAGTCGCTGCGCGAGCTGGCCCTCGACCTGGAGGAGGGCGCGGACATGGTCATGGTGAAGCCGGCCGGCCCCTACCTCGACGTGCTGGCCCGGGTCGCGGACGCCGTGGACGTGCCGGTGGCCGCCTACCAGATCTCCGGCGAGTACTCCATGGTCGAGGCCGCCGCCGAGAAGGGCTGGATCGACCGCGACCGGGCCATCCTGGAGACCCTGACCGGCATCAAGCGCGCGGGGGCGCGGAACATCCTCACGTACTGGGCGGTCGAGGCCGCCCAGAAGCTGCGCTGAACCGGCGCCGGCCGCACGGAGCCGCCTTCCGTCACGGCCGCACGGCTTCCCGGCGGTCCCGACTCGCCGGAGTCGGCCCGCTTCCTCGGAGTGTCTGCGAGAGAATCGCCGCGTGTCAGCGGTGTTCGCTCACGACCAGCGCGTGCCCGACACGCTCGCGCAGGCATGCGGGGACGGAGATCCGGTCGCCCGCTCAGCCTTGATAGCCGCGCTCCGCGGGGCGGGTGGCCGCGGAGATCAACTGCTCCAGCTCCGGGTCGGCCCAGGGCCGGTCGGCGGTGAGGTCGCGGAAGCGTCCGGCGGCGATGTCCGCGTACAGGTCGGCGTGCGGCCCGGCGGGGTCGGCCCGGTAGTCGGCGATGCGGCGCCCGGTCCACGCCCAGTACAGGGAGGCGCCGAGCGCGAAGAGTTCGGCGTCCGCCGTCAGGGGGACGTGCTGGTCCTCGCCAGTGGTCAGGAGTCGCTGCGCGAGTTCCGGGGCGACGACGTGGATCAGCCCGCCGCGGTAGGGGTGGCCCAGCGGCAGGTCGGGGTGGTGGGCGCTGTCGAGGTCGATGAACTCGATGCCGCCGTCGCGGGTGAGGATGACGTTCTGCGTCTGCATGTCGCCGTGGATCCAGCCGCGCCGGTGCAGGTCCTGGAGGGCGGTGAGCGCGGCGCGGGCGGCCTGGCGCATGGCGGTGCGCTGGTCGTCGGCGGCGTCGCCGGTGCGGGCCGGGCCGAAGACCTCCCAGAGGGACTGTCCGTCGATCCACGGCACGGCGAGCCACCGGCCGCCCTCTCCTTCGCCGTGGCGGGCGCCGGGGTGGAGTCCCTGGAGGTGGAGCATGCCGTAGGCGTCGGTCTCGTGTCCGAGGTGCCCGCGGGCGCCGGGCACGGCGGTCTTGACGGTCCAGTCGCCGACCCGCCATACGTTGTGGCCCTTGCGCCCGGACAGGTGCTGGGGGTCTCGGTCGACGCCGAGCGCGCTGAGCGCCACCGAGACCAGTGCGGAGGAAGCGGGGGTGGGTTCCATGACCGGGGCTCCACAGAGGGCTTCGGGACGGGACGGCCGTCAGTCGGCCAGCCCGTCGAGGGTAGCGAGACCGGTCGCCCGCCGGTACGCGGTCAGGGCGGCGCGCAGGGAGTCGGCCGTCCACTGGATGCCGTGGCGGCGGGCCGCCTCCCGGTACAGGTCCAGCACTTCGCGGCCGGGCAGCAGAACGCCGGCCTGCCGCAGGACGGCGGGCAGGGTGATCAGGTCGATCAGGCCGGTGATGTCCGGGCGCAGGGTCTCGACGTCGAGCAGCACCAGGTGACCGTCGTCGCGGCGGCGCAGGTGCTCGGGTTTGAGGTCGAGGTGCCCTACGGGTATCCGGCGGCCGCCGTACGCGTCGAGGCACGGGCCCAGCACGTCGGCCCAAGCGGCGGGTTCGGGCAGCCACGGCGGCGGGGGCGCGGCGGCGAGACGGTCGAGCCGGAAGGGCGCGAAGACGTCGGCGGCCGGCGGACCGAGAAAGTCCGGGGCCGCGTGGACGGCGGCGACGGCGTCCACCACCGCGGCGGCGCCCAGGACGGAGAAGTCGACGGCGTGCGGGATGTGCTCGATCAGCAGCGAGCGCGAGGCGTCGGCGGCGCTCAGCAGGCTCGGCAGCAGCGGGGAGTCGCCGACGAGCGCGAAGGCGACGACCTCCGTGTTGTACGCGCCCGGGTCGGCGTGGAGCTTCAGGACGGCGTGGGGCGGATCGCCGAGAGAGGCGACCGCCGCGGTGGCGCGGGCGGCGAGCAGTCGCAGCGGCCCGTCGGCCGCCGGATGCCCGTGGGAGCGGCGGGCGGCGTGCAGCAGGTCCGCCGCGGCGGCCGGGCCGGTCGGCAGCGGGGAGGCGAGCCACCCGTGCGGACGGACACGGATCAGTCCGTGCAGAGCCTCGGCCGCCGTGGCGGCCCTCCTCACGCGGCGGGCCGGGCGGCGGCGAGGTGACCGAGGGCGTAGGCGTAGCAACGGGCCGCGAGGTCCGGGCGCTGGTGCTCGCCGTAGATCGCGAACAGCGCGTAGACGAGGGAGTCGAGCGGGCGGCCGATGTTCCAGCACTGCATGGAAGACCCGGCCACGTCCCATATCTGCACGTGGCCGCGCAGGATGCCGACGAGGTCCTGGAAGAACAGAGCCGTGCCTAGCGGGTACTGGGCCATCGCCTCGTCGAGGGTGAGCGGGGCGACGGGCTCGACGGCGGCGGTGGTCGGGTTCCAGGCGTAGTGCAGATCCTTGCCGCCGGGTCCGTCCAAGAGCGCGAGGAAGATCCGGCGAGGCCCGAGCGGCCCGTTGAGATAGTCGTGGACGCTGGCGGCGAGCTGCCCGGCGGCGGTGGGCACCAGATCCCGGCCGAGCCGGGGCAGTTCTGCCTCGACTTCGGCGAGCGCGGCCGCCGCGTCGCCGACGGGGGGCGCGATCGGGGCGAGCGGCAGCGCCTTCGGGTCGGCGAGGAACGCGGAGTGCGCGGCCATCTGCTCGGTCTCGAAGGCGTCGTCCATGGTCACCCAGATGACGCGGTCGGTGGTGACCGGGCCGACGGCGGGCACGGTGAGCCGGTCGCCGGGCCGGGGTCCGTGGACGTGGAAGAGGTGCTGGAGGCTGTTGGCGGCGGCCGCCATCGCCGGGTGGTCGGCGTACAGGTAGGGGCCGTGCGGGGTGCGCGCGGGCAGGAAGCCGTTGCCGCACAGCGCGACGTCCGCCACGGCAGGGAGCGGTTCGAGGTAGTCCAGCAGGAGTTCGTTGAGGACGCGCAGGCCGGACTTGCGGCCGCGGACGTCTGAGGCGCCGGGCAGCAGGTTCGTGTCCGAGCCTGGTGTGCCGGGCGGTGCGATCTGGGAGTTGTTGGAGACGACGGCCAGGCGGGGCATGGGCTGGCTGCCGTCCCTGACCTGCTGCACGTACACGTCGGACAGGTCCGCGTCGACGCCGATGACCACGCTCGGCCCCTGCCCGAGGCGGGCCACCGGCTGGACCACCCGGTCCTCCCAGAACAGGGTTCGCGCGCCGGCCGGGAAGAGCTGGAGGGCCAGTTCGCCGTACCGGAGGACGTCGCTGTGGTCGAGGCGGTGGACGGTGAAGCCGAGGGATTCGACGGCCTCGCTGACCGCCTCGGGCAGCAGCGTTCCCGTGAACACCGGGACCCCGCGGTCGAGGCGGTCGAGAGTGGGCAGATGGAAGTGGTCCAAGTGCTCGTGGGTGAGGACGATCGCGTCCAGCGCGGGCATCGCCGCGACGTCGACCCGGCGCGGCGGCCAGATCCGGAACTGAAGGGCGGGCGAGAGCCCGAACCCCTCCCCGAGCACCGGGTCGACCAGCACCCGGTGGCCGTCGCCTTCGACGAGCCACGTCTGATGCCCCAGGAACGTCAGTTGCAGGGTGTCCATCGAGCTACCTCCAAGCGGTGTCGGGAGGGGACGGCAGGCGGCGCGGCCGCCGCGGTGTTCGGCGGCCGCGCCTGCCGGGGCCTGGTCAGTGGTGGTAGCTGTACGGGGCCGAGCTGAGCACCCCGGAGCCGGTCATCTGGGCGACGCGGTCCTGAAGGGCGGCGACCGCCCTCGCGTCCGCTTTCACCGTCGTCGCGGCCTTGGCCGCGGACTTCGGCTTCGAGGTCTCCGCCGGGTTCTGCTGCATCTGTGCCTCCTTGAACTGAGGGGAACGGCACCGCCCAGACCGGGCGCTGCCTGTCCGCCCATCACAGCGCCCGCCCCCGCCGCCGGAAAGGCGCTCCGCGTTGCTCCGGGTTGCCGCCGGTTGCTCTCGTTGCCTGGTCTCTGCCAGCCCGTTCTCCGCCAGCCCGGCGTCGCGCAGACTGGGAGTTCCGCGTCCCGAGGAGGCCGAGCGTGAGCGCGACGGTGGAAGACCGGCACCCGCTCCACCAAGTGCTGACCCTGCGCGGCTGGACCAGCGAATACTGCCTGCGCCGCGTCGCGGCTCGGCACAAAGCCCTCGGGTACGGGGCCATGGCGGTTCGCAGGGAGAAGGTCAGCCGCTGGACCAGCCCGCGAAGCCCGCAGACCCCCACTGTCCCCACCCAACTGGCGATGGCCGACGTCCTGGGAGTCGACGGCCGCGAGATCTATGCCAGGCCCTGGCCGCAATGGCTTCGGCTCGCTCTGCGAGACGACGTACCCGTCTGGGAATCGCCCTGGACGCCGGCGGGAACCATCCAAGCACTCGAAGACGCCGGAGGACCCGTGGAGCTGGACCGACGCGAACTCGTGATCGCCACGACCGCCGCGGTCGCCGCGGTCCTCGCCCAGTGGGCCACGGCCGAGGCCGCCCCCGCCGCCGCGTCCGGCGGCCGACGGATCGGCGTCGCCGTCGCCGACCGCTTCGACAGCCGCCTGGGCGAACTCCGCCACCTCGACGACGACCTCGGCAGCGACCACGTCTACGACGCCGCCCGCGCCGAGAGCCGCCTCATCACACGCCTGCTGCGGGACAACTCCTACACCGAGGAGACCGGGCGCCGTCTGCACGCCTGCGCGGCGGAAGCCTCCCGGCTCGCAGGCTGGTGCGCGTTCGACAGCGGCCGGAGCGCCGCGGCGGAGAGGCACTTCGTCGCCTCCCTGCGGGCCGCCGCCGGATCCGGCGACCGTACGGCCGGCGCGACCGCCCTCGCCTTCTGGGCGAACGTCCGGTACTCCCACCGCCGACCCGACCCCCGCGGCGCGCTCGGCCTCATCGACGGCGCCCTCGCCGACCGCGCGAACATCGCCTCACCCCGCGTGCTGACGATGCTCCACATCCGCCAGGCCCGCGCCTACTCGATCGCGCAGGAGCCCGTCGCCGCATACCGGGCCGTCGACGCCGCACTCGCCGCGTACGACGGGGGCGCCCCGCCGGACGAGGATCTGGAGTCGATGTACTGGATACCACCGGCGAGGTGTTCCAGGCCGCCGCGTCCGCCGCGCTCAGCCTGGGCGATCCCGGACGGGCCCTGTCGTACTTCTCGACGGCTGTCACCCACCGGGACCCCTACGACCCGGAGAAAGAGCCACGCGGCACGGCGATCTATCTCGCACGGCAGGCCGGGGCGTACCTCGCACTCGGCGACGCGGACGGCGCTGTGGAGACCGCGCAGAGGGCCGTCGACCTGATGGGCGGCGTCTGCTCCGCACGCGGCAGCGAAACCCTCGGCGGCCTGCGCTCCGAGTTCACCCGCCACCGCGCCGTCCCGGTCGTGAGGAACTTCCTCGGTGAAACCGCCTGACCCCCGCCGCCGGAGCACAGTCCATCGCGAAGTCAGACAGGAGTGCCCAAGTGCCTCAGTCCCACCAGAAGTGCCAGGAGTGGGCGCCGGGCAGGCTGTCCGCGTAGGATGGCAGGGACTTCGCGGACGCGAGGGTGTCCGGGCTGAACGCGGCGTGTTCGGCGGCCACCGCCTCCGCCTCGGCGCGGCTGGTCGGCGGGGCCGCCACGGACACCGTGAGCCAGTCGAAGCCCAGCGCCGTGACCCGTATGCCGAAGCGGTCTTCCCAGGAGCGCAGGACCGCGCACAGGCGTGCCACGTCCTCGTCGTGGTTCAGCGGGCCGCTCCAGCCGATCGCCGCGGGGATGTCCGCGCTGCGGCGCGCGGGCACCAGCGCCAGGTGCGGGTCCTTCGGCCAGGACCCCGCCTGCGCGAGCGCGTCCGCGACCTCGGCGGCGCGGACGTCCGGGGCGGCGGTCAGGGTCTGCGGCCCGGCGAGTCCCGGCCACGGGCCGTCCTCCTCCGGGGCGCACTCCGCCCAGTGCTCCGCCAGGACCTCCTCCGCGTCGTGGTCCCCGGGGTACGTCGTCTCGCCCGGCGTCAACTGCCAGTGCTCCGGGCCGCCCTGAGCGTCGCCCAGGTCGACGAGCACGGGCAGCAGGCCGACGCGGGCCCCCGAGCCGCCCAGCGCCGCCCAGTTCCCGGGCGACACGGCGCGCCCGGAACACCACAGCAGCGGTTCGTGCCAGGGACCGTCGTCCGTCGCGTCGATCAGACGCCCAGGCGGCAGCGGCAGCCCGAGCGAACGCCCGCTCGGATCGGCCGCCAGCTTGGGCAGCGGATTGGGAAGAGTCGCCATGCCAGTGACTGTAGGCGCAGCCACTGACAACGCGGTCACTTCAGCGAGTCGGTGAAGGTCGCCCAAGTGGCGGGCGACATCCGGAGGATGGGGGCGCCGTCCGTGGCGTCGGTCTGCTTGGAGTCACGGATGTGGATGGTGTGGGGGCAGGTGGCCATTTCCAGGCACTGGCCGCCTTCGCTGCCGCTGTAGCTCGACTTTCTCCAGGTGTAGGCGACTTCGAGGCAGGCACCGCCTTCGCTGCCGCTGTAGCTCGATTTGAACCACTCAAGTGCGGTGCTCATTGATCTCCTAGCAGACGGTCGAGCAGGCCCGTCGAGTCCCCAGGAGTCATGGCCTGCGACCGTAGCATTGCATATTTGCGCGCCATAGCGGACACCTCGTCCAAGTCGGCGACCCACTGACTGCCACGCTGTCCTTCTGTGTACGCCAAGTGCTGATGGTCCGCAGTCTCAAGCAGGATGAACGGACCGTCCAGGCCAGCGTTCGCGGGCGTCCGCGTGGGAAGGAACTGGAGGGAGAGGCCCGGTCGTTCGGCGCACTCACGGAGGTGGCGAAGCTGCTCGTGTCGGATTCCGTCCCCGCCGATCCGCAGGTGCAGCGCCGGCTCCCAGACGATGAAGCTCGTCGTGGGCGGGTACTTGCGGTGGAGGATGTCCTGGCGGCCGATCCGGCCCGCGACCCTGACAGCGAGGTCGTCCTCGTCGAACGCTGGAACACGCTCGCTCAGAACCGCCCGCGCGTACGCCTCGGTCTGGAGCAGGCCGGGCAGCACGGCGTTGTCGTACCAGGACAACGTCACCGCCTCTCGCTCATGCACCATGTACTGCTCCGCGTACATCGGGAACTGGTCGATCTCCGGCAGCTTGGCCACCCCCGCCGACAACATCCCCTTGGTGTCGAGGATTTCGTCCAGCAGCGCCGCCAAGTCCGGCAGCAGCGGCCGCCTGCCCTGCTCGATCGACGCGATCGTCTCCTCGTCCACGAGTAACAGCTCCGCCAGCTCGCGCTGCGTGTAACCCGCCGCCTTCCGGGCCGCCTGGAGTTGCGCGCCCAGCATCTTCATGGACGAGAAGTTCTTCTTCCGCGGCATCTTCCGGGTGCTCATGCCGGTTCCACTCCCCCCGTACGGCCCGCGCCGACCCTTGCGGACCCGTACATCTCACGCGTACGGGTTCACTCACTGATCCACCGTAGTGACCGTGCGCGACATTCGTCCGGTGATTCAGCGAAGCAGAATGCCCTATCAGCGCGACCAGCTCTACGGTCGCGACCGCCGGTCCGTGCCCGCCGCGCGGCGGTTCGCCGTGTGGTCGCTGCGGTACTGGGGGCTGGCCGAGTGGGCCAGAGCCGGTGACGTGGCGCTGTGCGTCAGCGAGTTGGCGACCAACGCGCTGGTGCACGGCGTCCCGCCGGGGCGCGGATTCCTCCTGCGGATCCGCTACGACGGCGCCGTGGTGCGGCTGGAGGTCCACGACAGCGGGAGCGGGGCGCCGGTGATCCCGGACGACCCCGACGCGTCCGACGAGGGCGGGCGCGGGCTGCTGCTGGTGGCCGCCCTGAGCGACAAGTGGGGCGTGGGGGAGCGGGCGCCGGGCAAGCTGGTGTGGGCCGAGTTCGCCAAGTGACCACGGCCGCCGACCGGCTGTCGCCCCCACGCCGCCGGGGCGTGAACGCGACAGCCGGACGATGCGTCAGAGCCGCTCAGGCGTCCTGATGCCCAGCAGCGCCATGCCCTGGTGCAGGGTGCGGGCCGTGACGTCGCACAGGAACAGGCGGTTCTCCACCTGGGCCGGCGTCTCGGCCTTCAGCACCGGGCACTTGTCGTAGAACGACGTGTACAGCGAGGCCAGTTGGTACACGTAGGCCGCCAGCTTGTGCGGGGCGTGCTCGGCGGCCGCCTCGCGGACCGCCTCCGCGAACGCGTCCACGTGCAGGCCGAGGGCGCGCTCCGCCGCCGTCAGCTCCAGCTCCGGGCGGGCGGCCGGGCGGACCTCGCCCGCCTTGCGCAGGATGGACCGGATGCGGGCGTAGGCGTACTGGAGGTAGACGCTGGTGTCGCCGTTGAGCGAGACCATCTGGTCCAGGTCGAACTTGTAGTCCCGGTTCGCCGACGTCGACAGGTCCGCGTACTTCACCGCGCCGACGCCCACCTGGGCGCCCCGCTCGGCGATCTCCTCCTCGGACAGGTCCTGGGCCTTCTCCCGGACGACCGCCGACGCCCGCTCGATCGCCTCGTCGAGCAGGTCGACCAGGCGGACCGTCTCGCCCTCACGGGTCTTGAACGGCTTGCCGTCCTTGCCCAGCACCGTGCCGAAGGCGAGCTGCTGCGCCGTGACGTCCTCGCCCAGCCAGCCGGCCCGGCGCGCGGTCTCGAAGACCATCTTGAAGTGCAGGGACTGCCGGGCGTCCACCACGTACAGCAGGGTGTTCGCCTTGAGGTGGAACACCCGGTCGCGGATCGCGGACAGGTCGGTGGCCGCGTACCCGTAGCCGCCGTCGGACTTCTGGACGATCAGCGGGACCGGGTTGCCGTCCGGGCCGGTGACGTCGTCGAAGAAGACGCACAGCGCGCCCTCGGAGCGGACCGCCACGCCGGACTCCTCCAGGAGGCGGCAGGTCTCGGCCAGCATGTCGTTGTACCCGGACTCGCCGACGATGTCCGGGTCCCGGACCTCCATGTCCAGCTTCTCGAACACGGAGAAAAAGTAGATCTTCGACTCGTCGACGAACTTCTGCCAGACCGCGAGCGTGTGCGGGTCGCCTGCCTGGAGGTCCACCACCCGGCGCCGGGCGCGCGTCTTGAACTCCTCGTCGGAGTCGAACAGCCGCCGGGCGGCCTTGTAGAGGCGGTCCAGGTTCGACATCGCCTCCTCGCCGGACACCGCGGACGCCTTGTGGTCCAGCTCGTGCGGGTGCTCGTCCAGGTACTGGATGAGCATGCCGAACTGGGTGCCCCAGTCACCGATGTGGTGCCTGCGCACCACGGTCTCCCCGGTGAACTCCAGGAGCTGCACCACCGCGTCCCCGATGACCGCCGAGCGCAGGTGGCCGACGTGCATCTCCTTCGCCACGTTGGGCTGGGCGTAGTCGATCACCGTGGTGCCCGGCTGGTCGGCGTAGGGCGCGCCGAGCCGCCCGGCGGGGTCGGCGGCGCGCTCCGCGAGGTTCGCCACGATCGCCCGGTCGGTGACGGTGACGTTGAGGAAGCCGGGGCCGGAGACTTCGATCTCCCCGATCACGTCGCCGGTGACCACCCGCGAGACGACCTGGGCCGCCAGCTCCCGGGGGTCGGCCTTGGCCTTCTTCGCCAGCGCCAGGATCCCGTTGGCCTGGAAGTCCGCCCGGTCGCTTCGTCGCAGCAGCGGGTCCGCGTCGGCGCTCTGCGGCAGGGCCGCCGACAGGGCGTCCGCGAGGCGCTGGTGGACGGAGGCGGTGAGGGACGTGACCGAGGCCATAAGAAGGGGTGCCGTTCTCCTCGTGGGGGCAGATCGTCACCGCCAGTATCCCATGGGGGGTAAAGCGAATTCTCCGCCCGGCCGCCCAACCCGGGACCGCCCGCGGCCGTCCCCTGCGGTGAGAAGGCGTTTTCGCGGATGCGCCGCCGCCTGGGACAATGGCTCCTGCCGTGACGTCCGCACCGGCCGCCCACGGAGAACCGCCACAGAACCTTCGGACACAGAGGACGTAACGATCGTGGCTCAGAGCACCGAGACCACCGACTGGGTCTCCCGTTTCGCGGACGAGGTCATCGAGGAGTCGGAGCGTCGGGCCCCTGGCAAACCGGTCGTCGTCGCCTCGGGTCTGTCCCCCTCCGGCCCGATCCACCTGGGGAACCTGCGCGAGGTCATGACCCCGCACCTGGTCGCCGACGAGATCCGGCGCCGGGGCCTTCAGGCGCGCCACCTGATCTCCTGGGACGACTACGACCGCTACCGCAAGGTGCCGGCCGGCATCGCGGGCGTCGACGCGTCGTGGGCGGAGCACATCGGCAAGCCGCTCACCTCCGTCCCGGCCCCTCCCGGCTCGGCGCACCCGAACTGGGCGGAGCACTTCAAGGCCGCGATGGTCGGCCCGCTGGCCGAGCTGGGCGTGGAGTTCGACGGCATCAGCCAGACCGCGCAGTACACCTCCGGCGCCTACCGCGAGCAGATCCTGCACGCGATGCGGCGCCGCGGCGACGTCGACGCGATCCTCGCCCAGTACCGCACCAAGGCCAAGCCGGCCGCCAAGAAGCAGCAGAAGGCGGTCGACGAGGCGGAGCTGGAGGCCGAGGAGGGCTCGGGCGCCGCCGCCGAGGACGACGGCAGCTCCGCCGCGGGCGACTACTACCCGTACAAGCCGTACTGCGGCGGCTGCGGCAAGGACCTCACCGTCGTCACCGCCTACGACGACGACTCCACCGAGCTGACCTACGCCTGCACCGCGTGCGGCTTCTCCGAGACGGTGCGGCTCAGCGAGTTCGACCGCGGCAAGCTGGTCTGGAAGGTCGACTGGCCGATGCGGTGGGCGTACGAGGGCGTCGTCTTCGAGCCGTCCGGCGTCGACCACTCCTCGCCGGGCTCGTCGTTCCAGGTCGGCGGGCAGATCGTCGGGATCTTCGGCGGCGAGCAGCCGATCGGCCCGATGTACGCCTTCGTCGGCATCTCCGGCATGGCGAAGATGTCGTCCTCGCGGGGCGGGGTCCCCACGCCCGCCGACGCGCTGACCATCATGGAGCCGCAGCTCCTGCGCTGGCTGTACGCCCGGCGCCGGCCGAACCAGTCCTTCAAGATCGCCTTCGACCAGGAGATCCAGCGGCTGTACGACGAGTGGGACAAGCTGGCGGCCAAGGTCGCTGACGGCTCCGCGCTGCCCGGCGACGTGGCCGCGTACACCCGGGCGGCGGGCCCCGCCGCGGGCGAGCTGCCGAAGACCCCGCGCCCGCTGCCGTACCGCACGCTCGCCTCGGTCGCTGACGTCACCGCCGGTCACCAGGACCAGGCGCTGCGCATCCTCACCGAGCTGGACCCGGCCGACCCGCCGGCCTCGCTCGACGAGGTCCGCCCGCGCTACGACAGGGCCGAGGCGTGGATCAACGCGCACGTCCCCGCCGACCAGCGCACCGTCGTCCGCGCCGAGCCCGACGTCGAGCTGCTGAAGTCGCTGGACGAGGCGTCCCAGCAGTCGGTGCGGCTGCTGCTCGACGGGCTGGCCGCGCACTGGTCGCTGGACGGGCTCACCCACCTCGTCTACGGCGTGCCCAAGGTGCAGGCCGGGTTCTCCGCCGACGCCACGCCGAAGGAACTGCCGCCGGAGATCAAGACGGCCCAGCGGACCTTCTTCGCGCTGCTGTACCACCTGCTGGTGGGCCGGGACACCGGCCCGCGCCTGCCCACGCTGCTGCTCGCGGTGGGCCAGGAGCGGGTGCGGGCCCTGCTCGGGGAGTAACGCAGGACGGCCACGCGGCGGCCACGCGGCCGCGCGCCGCGCGGCCGGATACGGCGAGGGGGCGCCCGGTGGATTCCGGGCGCCCCCTCGGCGTGACGGGTGACGGGTGACGGGTGAGGGGCGGGGCCGAGGCGGGTCGGCGCTCCGCCGGGGGTCAGGCGATGTGGTCTTCCTGGAGTTCCGTGCTGTGGCGGTTGGCGAAGCGGAGGGCCATGCGGTTGGCGTCGTTCGGGGAGAGGGTGATGCCGAACGTCGCCTCGACGTCGCTCCGGAACTGGGCGCCGGTGGGGTAACCGCCGTCTATCGACTTGCGGAAGACGAGGTAGAGGTCCTCCTCCGTCGGCTCCGGCTCCACCACGCCTCCGCCGCCGCCCAGTTCGCGGGTGCGGTTGGGGCCCACCGGGCTGGGGAAGCCGCCGGTGTCCTCCGGGGAGGGCTGCGGGAAGTCCTGCGGCTGCGGGAAGTCCTCCGGTCGCCGGAAGTCCTGCGGCTGCGGGAAGTCCCGCGCCTGCGGGAAGTCCTCCGGCTGTGGGAAGTCCTGTGGTTGCTGGAAGTCCTCCGGCTGCTGGTCCTCGTACCAGTCCCCGTACTCGTCCTCCGGGACGTACTGGGGGTCCGGGGCGGGGCCGTAGCCGGGGGCGTAGTCGCCGTGGTAGTCCGCCTGCCGCTGGGACTTGAACCAGGGGCTCTGCTCGTCCGGCGCCGCCCCCGCGGGGGGCCCGGCGAGCTGTCCGCCCTGCGGCGCCGCCTGCCGCGGGGCGGCGGGCGCCTCGGCCGCGGGGCCAGCCGCCGCCACGGGTCCGGCGGCCGGCGCGGCCGTCACCGGGCCGGAGGCGGCGACCGGCTCGGCCGCCAGGGCGCCCGCGGCGGCCACCGGCTCGCCCGGCGGCAACTGGGGCTGCTGCGGGGCCGGGGGGAGCAGCGCGGGCTCGATGCCCGCCGCCGCCAGGCCCGCAGGGGCCGTCTCCATCAGCGGGACGCCGTAGCGGGCCAGCCGCAGCGGCATCAGGGACTCCACCGGGGCCTTGCGGCGCCAGGCGCGGCCGAAACGGGAGCGCAGCCGGGCCTGGTAGACGAGGCGCTCCTGCTCCAGCTTGATGACCTGCTCGTAGGAGCGCAGCTCCCACAGCTTCATCCGGCGCCACAGCAGGAAGGTCGGCAGCGGCGAGAGCAGCCAGCGCGTGATGCGGACGCCGTCCATGTGCTTGTCGGCCGTGATGTCCGCGATCCGGCCGACGGCGTGCCGGGCCGCCTCCACCGCGACCACGAACAGCACCGGGATCACCGCGTGCATGCCCACGCCCAGCGGGTCCGGCCAGGCGGCGGCGCCGTTGAACGCGATCGTCGCCGCGGTGAGCAGCCACGCCGTCTGGCGCAGCAGCGGGAAGGGGATGCGGATCCAGGTCAGCAGCAGGTCCAGGGCGAGCAGCACGCAGATGCCCGCGTCGATGCCGACCGGGAAGACGTAACTGAAGTCCCCGAAGCCCTTCTTGAGGGCGAGCGCGCGCACGGCCGCGTAGGAGCCGGCGAAGCCGATGCCGGCGATGATCACAGCGCCCGTCACGACCACGCCTATGAGAACGCGGTGCATCCGAGTCAGCTTCAGTGGCGCGGCCACCCGTACTCCCCTCCCCTTGCGGGCTGTTGCGCGCTACAGACTGGCACACTCGTGCGACGCGCGGACAGCCGGATCGGATTGCCCCGATCCGGCTGTCCTCTCCGGTCTCTCCGGTCAGCGCTTCTAGGCGGCCGTCTTCGACGGCGACGCCGACGCCGACTTCGGCCCCGAGGTCGCCTTCGGCCCCGAGGTCGCCTTCGGCTTCGGCTTCGGGGCCGACGGGGAGGGGGACGTGGAGGACGAGCCGGACGGGGCTGAGCCGCCCGAGGCGCCGCCGCCGTCCCCGTTGGCCTCGGACACCGCCGCCACGGCCTCCTCGGCGGCCTTCTCGGCGGCCTTGGTCAGGGCGTCCGCGTCCGGCGCCTTGTCGCCGGCCAGGCCCGCGCCGTTGTAGTCGACGGTGACGACCACGTTCGCCGCGCGGGTCACGACCGTCTGCTGCTTGAAGGCGCCTTCCTTCTTCTTCAGGTCGTAGCGCACCGCCGTCGCCTCGTCGCCCGTGCCGGACACCGGCACGGACGACGTCTTCTGCGCGCCCTCGGTGGACTTCGCGTCCTGGACCTGCTTCGCGTAGTACGTGTGCGCCTGCCGGTCGCCGGCGCCGCGCGCCGGGTCGGAGTCGAAACGCAGCAACGAGACGTTGAGCCAGCGGAACTGAGAGCCCTTCACCCCGTTGTTGACCAGGCTGCTCCAGGCGCAGCCGGCGCGCGCGGAGGCGTCGCTGCTGCGGCTCTCCTTGGCGGACTTCGCCCCCTTGGGCACCAGGGCGTCCAGCGTCTTGCCGGAGAGCGCCTCGCACGCCCCGGGCAGCTTCGCGTACTTCGCCGCCTGGACGGTCGGCGAGGCGCTCGGACCCGTCGGCGTCCCGGCGCCCGCGGCGGCCGTCCGCTGGGCGCCGTCGCCCGGCTCAGCGCTGGAGTCCGAGGAGCAGGCCGCCGCCAGCAGCATCACGGGGACGGCCGTCGCGCAGACAAGGACGCGGTTCAGCCGCTCGGCTCGCGGGTCACGCCGGGCACGCTGGTCTCGCTGGGCTGCTCGCTGCATGGTTCCTTCGCTCATCACGCTGGTGGTTCCTGCGGTCGGATCGGTTCCGAGGGGCCACGGTACGCGCTGCGCCAGCCGGGCGTTCGCCCTTCACGGGGGTCGCGGCACGCCGTCAAGTGGCCCGGAAGCGAGGTCAACCGCTCAGCGCGTCGGCCAGCCGTGCGGCCAGTTTCCCTGCCTTGTCCTGCATTTGCGCGCTGTCCGGGACCACGCCGAGGGCGGCCGGCTGCTCCTCGTACTCGACGGTCACGATGACGTTCGACGTGCGGAACGCCACAGTCACGGTGCGCTGCTTGGCGCTCGAACCGGAGCCGGCGAGCCGGTCGTCGAGGAACGCCTCGTCGCCCAGGCCGTCCAGGGTGCGGGGCTGGAGGTCGGCCGGGCTGGAGCTGGGGGAGCCGGCGCCGCCGTCGGCGGAGGAGCTGGGCGCGCCGGTGGGGGGCGCGGCCGGGGAGGACGGCGCGGCGGAGGAGAGGGACGCCGGGGCGCTGGGAGCGGCGGAGCCGGGTCCTCCGGGGGCGGGGGCGGCGGCCCGCGCGGGCAGGTCCGCGGCGGCCTGGCGGGAGGCGAAGACCGTCTGCGCCTGGCTGTCGTCGCTCACGGAGTCGTCGTAGGAGACGACCCGCTCGAAGTCGATGTGCAGGCGGTCGGTGGCCTCCGCGGAGTCCACCTTCCAGCGGCAGCCGACCTTGCGTTCGGTGTCGTAGGTGAGCGCGGCCTCGCCCTGGTACGCCGTGTCCCGCTGGTCGGCGTCCCGGATCTGCCGGATGCCGGGCAGCAGCGAGTCCAGCGTGCCGTGGCCGATCGCGCCGCAGGGCTCCGGGAGCGTGCGGTACTTGCCCGGCTGGGCCGCGGCGGTCGTCGTGCCGTCGCCCTGGGGGTTGGCGTCGTCCGTGCGGCCGTCGCCTTGCGAACCGCCGGTGCAGCCGGCCAGCAGCGCCGCGAGGAGCGCGGCAGCGCCGGGTACGTACGCCTTGCGCAGCACGGTCGGGCTCCCTTCGAAGGTGGGTCGGTCCGCGGTCCCCGCTGGTTATTCGGTTGCCGGACGGGGGCGGCCGCCGGAGACAATGTGTATCGCACGCGCTGCCGTGGACGCCGGTCCGATGCCCTGTTTCGCCGACCCTGGCGCCGTTATTGCGATGAGCGAGTTCTGAGAGCTTCTGTGCCTTTTCCGGGGGAATGAGGACGTTATGCCGTACGTGGAGATGCCGGGCGGGAAGGTGCCCATCCGGATGTGGGCCGACCCGGCGACGGTCGAGGGCCCGGCCCTCCAGCAGTTGCGCAACGTCGCGGCGCTGCCCTGGATCGAGGGCCTCGCCGTGATGCCGGACGTGCACTACGGGAAGGGCGCCACCGTCGGCTCCGTGATCGCCCTGCGCGGCGCGGTCTGCCCGGCGGCGGTCGGCGTGGACATCGGCTGCGGGATGTCGGCGGTCAGGACCTCGCTCACGGCCGGCGACCTGCCCGGCGACCTGTCCCGGCTGCGCTCGCGGATCGAGCGGGCGATACCGGTGGGGCGGGGGATGCACGCGGACCCGGTGGACCCGGCGCGGCTGCACGCGTTCCCGACGGCCGGCTGGGACGGCTTCTGGGGGCGGTTCGACGCCGTGGCCGAAGCGGTCCGGTTCCGCCGGGAGCGCGCGCACCAGCAGATGGGCACCCTCGGGTCCGGCAACCACTTCGTCGAGGTGTGCACGGACACGACCGGCGCCGTCTGGCTGATGCTGCACTCCGGGTCCCGCAACATCGGCAAGGAACTGGCCGAGCACCACATCGGCGTCGCCCAGACGCTCCCGCACAACCAGGGCCTGGTCGACCGCGACCTCGCCGTCTTCGTGGCCGACACCCCGCAGATGGCGGCCTACCGCAGCGACCTGTTCTGGGCGCAGGAGTACGCGCGCCGCAACCGCACGATCATGATGGCGCTGCTGAAGGACGTGATCCTCAAGGAGTTCAAGAAGGCCAGGCCCGTCTTCGAGCAGGAGATCTCCTGCCACCACAACTACGTGGCCGAGGAGCGCTACGACGGCGTGGACCTGCTGGTCACCCGTAAGGGCGCGATCCGCGCGGGGGCCGGCGACCTCGGGATCATCCCCGGCTCGATGGGCACCGGCTCGTACATCGTGAAGGGCCTGGGCAACGAGAGGGCGTTCCACTCCGCGTCCCACGGCGCAGGGCGGCGGATGAGCCGCAGCGCCGCCAAGCGCCGCTTCACCGCCCGGGACCTTCAGGAGCAGACGCGGGGCGTGGAGTGCCGCAAGGACTCCGGCGTGGTCGACGAGATCCCGGGCGCGTACAAGCCGATCGAGCAGGTCATCGACCAGCAGCGCGACCTCGTCGAGGTGGTGGCCCAGCTCAAGCAGGTGGTGTGCGTGAAGGGCTGACGTCGCGGGGGCCTCGCGGGGGGCGCGGTGACCTCGCGGGAGCGCGGTGACCTTGCCGGGGCGCGGTGACCTCGCGGGGGGCGGCGCTCCCGCGCGGGGCCGGCGCTCGCTGAGGTCAGGCGAAGGCCACCACGTCCGCCGGCCGGTCGAGCCACGGGCGGGCGGTCCCGTCCGGGCGGACGGTGAGGCCGAAGCGGGCGAGGTCCGGCCTGCCCTTCTCGCCCCACCACGTCAGAGCGCGCTCCACCTCGTCCCACAGTCGGCGCGGGCCGGACTGGCAGACCACGGCGTCCGGCTCGTCGGCGGAGAACGCGACGGCGGCCCATGACCGGCTCGTGAGGTCGAAGAACCATGCCTTCGCGGCACCGTCGCCGCCCTCGTTGACGACATGGGCGCAGTCCGGGACGCAGAGACCGGTCACGAACCGAGAGGACGTGTAGCGGCCCCCGAGGTCCGCGAGGGTGAGCCGCGTCCGGGACACGTCGGCGTCGCCCGGGAAGGCGGGGACGTGCCCGCGGAAGCGGTTCCAGTCGAGACGCTGAGCCCGGAGCTTCATGAACTCGACCATGGACAGGAACGGGCCGGACGCGCTTCCGTCCTCGTCCACGGTCAGCCGGACCAGCGCGTCCTGGTCGCTGTAGTGGGCGCCCCACGGGGCGAGGACGATCCCGCCCGGCCGGGTCTGCTCCAGCCAGCTCGGCGGGACGGCGCGCACGCCTGCCGTGGCGACCACGCGGTCATACGGCGCCCCGTCCGGCCAGCCGTCCCCGCCGTCGCCTCGGATCACCTGCGGGCTGAGTCCGGCGCGCTTCAGGGCGGCGCGGGCCTGCTCGGCCACGGCCGGGTCGATCTCGACGCTGACCACGTGCGAGCCGCCCAACCGGTGCGCGAGCAGGGCGGCGTTCCAGCCGGTGCCGGTCCCGACTTCGAGCACCCGCATGCCGTCGCTCACGTCCAGGTCGCGGAGCATGGAGGCCACGACGTAGGGCATGCTCGCGGAACTGGTCGCCACCGTGCCCGGCTCGCCGCCGGTGTGCCGGCCGTCGTCCCACTGGGTGACCAGGGGAACGTCCGCGTACGCGGCGCGCTGCCACGCCTCGGGGTCCTCGCCGCGGGCGACGCGAACGCTGCGGCCGGTGGCCATGTCGTACGGCCAGACGAGATCCGGCAGGAACCGCGCGCGCGGCGCCGCCCTGAACGCCTCGGCCCATTCGGGCGTCAGGGCGCCGATGCCGAGGAGGGACCGCACCAGCTCGTCGCCGGCGCGGTCGTCCTGCTCATGGGTGAGCGTCACTTACGGTGCTTTCCGTCGCCCTCGGGGCTGCCGCCGTCCGGGGGCGGCGGCGGGGGCGGAGTCCAGGGCTGACCGGGGACCTTGTCCTCCCCGTCGCCCCCGTTCCTCACGATCGGACCGTTCATCGTCGTGCCTCCCTTGGTTCGTGCGGAACACGTCAGGCGGTGCGTCGAACGGGGTGGTGCGCGTGGTTGCGGATCTCGACGTTCACGTCCGTGGCCTTCGAGAGATCCCCCTTGGCTCGGGCCTCCGCTCGCTCGCCGTCCAAGGCTCGGCACACGTCGCATCCGGGCGTCGGCTCCGGATCGGCTCCCAGGCTCAGCGGCAGTTCGACCGGCTGTGGCGGATAGGTCGGCGGGTCGGTCATGAGGTCGTCCCCTCGCACGTCGTACGCGTCGCGACCACGCTAGGGAGGCCGGGGCCTCAGCTCCCAGGCGATTGCACACAGTTGCACGTCGATTACGCGAGGGCGTCCCTGGCGTCCGTGATCAGCGCACGTGCCTTCGGGCCGTACACGGCCAGGTCCGCCAGTTGCGCGAACTCCTCGCCGTACATGGCCACTTCCCGGGGCTGCGTGAGGGTCAGGTAGCCCGACACCAGCTCGACGTTCACCTGCGCCGTGTCGTAGAGCCAGAACTCCTCCACGGGCATCCGGAGACGACGGAGCCCCGTGGGGACCACGCCCAGGCTGACGTTGGGGAGCGAGCCGACGGTGCGCAGGTGCTCCAGTTGCTCCCGCTGCGCCTCGGCGCCGCCCAGCGCGTTGCTCAGAACCGACTCCTCCAGCAGGAACGCGAAGCGGCGGTCGCCCTCGTACAGCACGCGCTGGCGTTCCATGCGGACGGCCACGGCGTCGGCCACGTCGTCGACCGCGACCCGGCGGCGCTGGACGGCGTGCAGGACGTCCTCCGTGTAGCCGTGGGTCTGGAGGAGGCCGGGAACGAGCCACGAGGAGTACGCCCGGAACCGGCGCGTGCGCTCGAAGAGCGGGCGGACGGCCTCCTGGGCACGCCGCAGACCCGCGCGCTCCATCCGGCGCCACTCGACCCACATGCCTTCCGCGGCGCGGAGCGAGGCGATCAGGTCGCCCGTCTGGTCCTCTCTGTCGCACGCGCGGCACCAGGCACGGATGTCGTCGGCGGACGGAGAGGTCTTGGCGGTGGAGATCCGGGACACCTTGGACGGGTGCCAACCACATGCTTCGGCGAGCTGTCTGCCGTCCAGCCCGGCGTCCTCGCACATCTCCCGAAGGCGATCGGCGAGGACCTGCCGGGCCGCCTGCACACTTGACGACTCTGCTGCGGGCACGGCGCGGACCGGTCAGACCGCTTGGTGCTCGGCGTGCTCGGCGTATTCGTAGTATTTGTCGTGCCCGTCGTGCCCGTCGTGCGGTGCGGCCGTCGTCCCGATCGTCTCGACCGCTGTGCTGACCATGTCCACGACCTCCGGTTCGGTACGCCACGCCCGGCTCACCATGGTCGCCCACTCCCGCCCCGTGCGCCCTCCCTCACCCTGAACGGGTGCGTGTCGAAAAGAAGTCCGCGTGGTCTTCAGGCCGTCAGGTCCCGGCCACGAGGTGCGGGCCAGCCGTCAGGTCCCGGCGGGCAGTCGCTTCTCCAGCAGGGCGACCGCGTACGGGCTGCCCGCGCCGTCGGTCTTCGCGCGCTGCTCGCCGACGACCGTGTAACCCGCCGCCTCGTAGTAGGCGCGCAGGCGGCGGTTGGCGGCCAGGCAGTCCAGGCGGGCGTAGGGGCGGCCCGCCGCGGCGATGCGGGACTCTGCCTTCGCCAGCATCCGGCGGCCCGTTCCGGGCGGCGCCGCGTGCGGTGCGGTCATCAGCCGGTGGACGTAGCCCGCGTCGGCGGGGCGCGGGCCCCAGGTGTCGGGGTCCTCCCACCACAGCTCCCAGGCGCCGGCGAGACGGCCCCCGGCGCAGGCGAGCCACACCTCGCCGCGCTCCATGCGGGTGCGGAAGTGCGCCTCGTCCTTCTCGCCCGGCTTCCACTGGTCGATGCCGCGGGCCAGTTGCCACAGCGCGGCGGCGTCCCGCAGTCGGACGAGCGCGGCGGCGTCGGCGGGGGCGGCCAGGCGGTGGGTCAGCGGCGGCGAGGCGTCGTCCGGGGCCGGTCTCCCGTCGGGGGAGGGGTGTCCGTCCACGATGGTCGTCTCCAGGGGTGCGTGTTCGGGGGCGCCGTGTCCCGGGGTGTCGTGTCCGGGGGCGCCGTGTCCCGGGTGTCGTGTTCAAGGCGCCGAGTCCAGAGGCGCCGTCTCCCGGCCTTCCGGCCTCCCCCGTCCGGGGCGGCCGGTCGCGTTCAGGGGCCGCGTCCGTCGGCGCGGGCGGCTCAGCGCTCGCGGTGCACCTTGGTGTTCGACGCCTGGGCGCGCGGGCGCAGGACCATCAGGTCGACGTTGACGTGGCTGGGCCGGGTGACCGTCCAGGCGATGGCGTCCGCCACGTCGTCGGCGGTCAGCGGCTCGGCCACGCCCTCGTACACCTTCGCCGCCTTCTCCTCGTCGCCGCCGTAGCGGGTCAGGGCGAACCCCTCCGTCCTGACCATGCCGGGCGCGATCTCGATGACCCGGACCGGCTGCCCGACGATCTCCAGGCGCAGCGTCTCGGCGAGGACGTGCGCGCCGTGCTTGGCGGCGACATAGCCCGCGCCGCCCTCGTACGTGCCCAGTCCGGCCGTGGAGGAGACCACGATCACCGTGCCGTCGCCGCTCGCGACCAGCTTGGGCAGCAGGGCCTGGGTGAGGTTCAGGGTGCCGATGACGTTCGTCTCGTACATGGTGCGCCAGTCGGCCGGGTCGCCGGTGGCGACCGGGTCCGCGCCGAGCGCGCCCCCGGCGTTGTTGACCAGCACCCCGATGCTCTGGAAGGCCGTGGCGAACTCGTCGACGGCCGCGCGGTCGGTGACGTCGAGCTGGTAGGCCGCGGCGGAGCCGCCGGAGGCGTTGATCTCCTCGGCGAGCGCCTCGACGCGGTCCTTGCGGCGGGCGGTCAGCACGACGCGGTAGCCGGCGGCGGCGAGCCGGCGGCCCGTGGCGGCGCCGATGCCGCTGCTCGCACCGGTGACGACGGCGACGCGGGAGGCGGCGGGCGGTACGGCGCTGGCCATGGGCTGCTCCTCGGGAGTCCGGTGTCCGGTGTCCGGTGGGGTCTGGTGGTGTCTGGTGGTGTCTGGTGCGGTCCGGTGTTCGGTGTCCTGTGGTGTCCGGTGTCGTGTGACGTCCGGTGGTGTCCGGCGTCCGGTGTCCGGGCGGTCGCGGTACGGCTGTTCTCGCCGCCTGGACACCGGCGGCGGCACGACTGTCCCCGCCGCCCTGACCGGCGGCGCGATCGGTCTCTCCCAGCCTAGGCGAAGTTCAGCCGCCGTTCCTCGGGGCCCACATGATGACCGCCATGCCGGCCAGGCAGATCAGCGCACCGGTGAGGTCCCAGCGGTCGGGGCGGTAGCCGTCGGCGACCACGCCCCACAGGATCGAGCCGGCCACGAAGATCCCGCCGTAGGCGGCCAGGATGCGGCCGAAGTGGGCGTCGGGCTGGAAGGTGGCGACGAAGCCGTACGCCCCGAGGGCGAGGACGCCGCCCGCCGCCCACAGCCAGCCGCGCTGCTCGCGCACCCCCTGCCACACCAGCCAGGCGCCGCCGATCTCGAAGAGCGCGGCGACGACGAACAGGGCGGCGGAACGGAGGATCGGCATACGGGCAGCTTGGCACGCGGCCTGTCGCGCGGCGCCCGTGCGCCTCTCCCGGGGGGCGCTGTG
Organism: Streptomyces sp. NPDC046985; assembly: GCF_040644415.1. Classification (NCBI taxonomy): domain Bacteria; kingdom Bacillati; phylum Actinomycetota; class Actinomycetes; order Kitasatosporales; family Streptomycetaceae; genus Streptomyces; species Streptomyces sp. NPDC046985. The sequence goes on along the minus strand of NZ_JBEYWK010000008.1, from coordinate 270,013 downwards.
CACCTGTTCCGGGCGGGCCGGTGCCCCCCTCCCGAGCGGGCCGGTGCGCCTCTCGCTCGGGCGGGCCGGTGCGCCCCTCCCGGGCGGGGCCGGCCGGTCCGGGGGAGTGCCGGGCCAGGGGAATGCCGGCCCGGGGAATACCGTCGGGGCGGGCGCCGTTCTGCCCATATAGTTGAACGATGAACAAAATGAAGGGCGAGTGACCATGCAGTTCGGGATCTTCAGCGTCGGCGACGTCACGCCGGACCCCACGACCGGCCGTGCCCCGACCGAGCGCGAGCGCATCAAGGCCATGGTCGCCATCGCCCTGAAGGCGGAGGAGGTCGGGCTGGACGTCTTCGCGACCGGCGAGCACCACAACCCGCCGTTCGTGCCGTCGTCCCCCACCACCATGCTCGGCTACATAGCCGCCCGCACGGAGCGGCTGCTGCTGTCCACGTCCACCACGCTGATCACCACCAACGACCCGGTGAAGATCGCCGAGGACTACGCGATGCTCCAGCACCTGGCCGACGGCCGGTCGGACCTGATGCTGGGCCGCGGCAACACCGGGCCGGTCTACCCCTGGTTCGGCCAGGACATCCGCCAGGGCATCAACCTCGCCGTCGAGAACTACGCGTTGCTGCACCGGCTGTGGCGCGAGGACACGGTGGACTGGGAGGGCCGGTTCCGCACCCCGTTGCAGGGCTTCACCTCCACGCCCCGCCCGCTGGACGACGTACCGCCGTTCGTCTGGCACGGCTCCATCCGCTCCCCGGAGATCGCCGAGCAGGCCGCGTACTACGGCGACGGCTTCTTCCACAACCACATCTTCTGGCCCGCCGAGCACACCAAGCGCATGATCGAGCTGTACCGGACCCGCTACGCCCACTACGGGCACGGCGGCCCCGAGCAGGCGATCGTCGGCCTCGGCGGCCAGGTGTTCATGCGCCCCAACAGCCAGGACGCGGTGCGGGAGTTCCGCCCCTACTTCGACAACGCCCCGGTCTACGGCCACGGGCCCTCCCTGGAGGAGTTCACCGCCCAGACGCCGCTGACCGTCGGCTCGCCGCAGCAGGTGATCGAGAAGACGCTGTCCTTCCGCGCGTACGCGGGCGACTACCAGCGCCAGCTCTTCCTGATGGACCACGCGGGCCTGCCGCTGAAGACCGTGCTGGAGCAGCTCGATCTCCTCGGCGAGGAGGTCGTGCCGGTGCTGCGCGAGGAGTTCGCCAAGGGCCGTCCCGAGGGCGTGCCGGACGCGCCGACCCACGGGTCGCTGCTGGCCGCGCGACGGCGGGAGGCGACCGAGGCAGCCGCTGACGGAGCGACTGGGGAAGTGAAGGAGGCAGCGGTATGAGGGTGGTCGTCGTCTCGGCGGGGCTGAGCGTCCCGTCCTCCACGCGTCTGCTCGGCGACCGGCTGGCCGCCGCGGTCGCCGGCGCCGTCGGGGCCGACGTCGAGGTCGAGGTGATCGAGCTGCGCGACCTCGCCGTGGCCGTCGCGCACCACCTCGCCAGCGGCTTTCCCGGCCCCGCCCTGGCGCGGGCGCTGGACGCGGTGACCGGCGCGGACGGGCTGATCGTGGTCACGCCGGTGTTCTCGGCGTCGTACAGCGGACTGTTCAAGTCCTTCTTCGACGTGCTCGGGGCGTGGGACCAGGACGCGCTGCGGGGCAAGCCGGTGCTGGTCGCCGCCACCGGCGGCACGGCCCGGCACTCCCTGGTCCTGGACTACGCCCTGCGCCCGCTCTTCGCCTACCTGCGCGCCGTGGTCGTGCCCACCGGCGTCTACGCGGCCTCGGAGGACTGGGGCGCGGAGGGGCTGCCCGAGCGGATCGAACGGGCGGCGGGGGAGCTGGCGGCGCTGATGAGGGGGGTGTCCTCCGGGGCGGCTTTCGGGGCGCCTGCCGGAGCGGTGCTCGGGGTGCCTTCGGGGGCGGTTGTCGGGGTGCCCTCCGGGGCGGTTTCCGAGGCGGCCTCCGGGGCGGTTTCCGGGTCGCTTTCCGGGACGGTCCTCGGAGCGCCTTCCGGGGTGGCCGAGGCGGCGGGGCCGTCGGCGAGCGGTCGCGTCCCGGGCGAGCGGGGGCGGGACGGGCGCGGTGCGGACGAAGACGGGGCGGCCGGGCGCCGTGTGGCCGGAGACGGCGCCGCGTCGGGCCGTGTGGACGAAGACCGGGCCGATCAGGCCCGGACCGGCGGGTTCACGGTCGTCCCCTTCGCGGAGCAGCTCGCCGCGCTGCGCGGAGGGCTGACCCCGGCCGGGGCGGTGAAGGGCGGCTGAGGCCGAGTCCGTGAGCGGCGGGTGGAGCCGGGCCGAGAGGCCGCAGGCGGCGCCCGGTCGGTCAGAGCCGGTGGAGCCGGGGCGGTGAGGGGCGGCTAAGTCAAGCCCGTGAACGGCAGGTGGAGCCGGGACCGTAAGCGGCACATGGCACCGAGCCGGGAGAGGCGTGGTGCGGCCGTGTCGGTGAGAGCCGGGTAAAAAGGGTGATCGTCACCCTGCCCGCCCGGCTCGCCCCGCCCTGACCTTGGCAGACTGGTCGCGTGCCTCAGACCGTGCTGCTCGCCGAAGACGACCGCGCCATCCGCCACGCCCTGGAGCGGGCCCTGACGCTGGAGGGCTACGCGGTGACGGCGGTCGCCGACGGCGTCGAGGCGCTCGCGCAGGCGCACAAGACCCCGCCGGACGTCCTCGTCCTGGACGTGATGATGCCCGGCATCGACGGGCTCCAGGTCTGCCGGGTGCTGCGCGCCGAGGGCGACCACACCCCGATCCTCATGCTCACCGCCCTGGTCGAGACCGCCGACCGGATCGCCGGCCTGGACGCCGGCGCCGACGACTACGTCGTCAAGCCCTTCGACGTCGAGGAGGTCTTCGCCCGGCTGCGCGCCCTGCTGCGCCGCACCGGCTCGCCCGGCGCCGTACCGGCCCCCGCTCCCGCCGCCGAGGGCGCGCCCGCGCGGGAGGCGCACCTGCCCGAGCGGCAGATCGAGGCCGCCGGGATCCGGATGGACCTCCAGGCCCGCCGGGTGTGGCGCGGCCCGCGCGAACTGGAGCTGACCCGCACCGAGTTCGAGCTGCTCGAACTGCTGGTGCGCAACGCCGGGATCGTCCTCGACCACTCCACCATCTACGACCGCATCTGGGGCTACGACTTCGGGCCCGGCTCCAAGAACCTCGCCGTCTACGTCGGCTACCTGCGGCGCAAACTCGACGCGCCGGACGCCCCGCAGCTCATCCACACCGTCCGGGGTGTCGGGTACGTGCTGCGGGAGGACTGAGTGGGCCGCCTCGCGCGCCTGCTGGGCCGCTCCCGTCCCCGGCTGTCGTCGCTGAGGACCACCTTCGCGGTGACGTTCGCCCTGGTCACCGCGGCCGTCACCATCCTCGTCGGCATCCTCTCCTACGACTCGGCCGCGCGCCTGGTGCGGGTGGACGAGCAGTCGGTGTTCACGCAGGTCGTGCAGGACGTGCAGGACGAGGTGCGGCGCCACGCCAGCACGCCCGACGACTTCATCTCCTCACGGCCCGGACACGACGTGGTCCGGCCCAGCCGCACCGACGTGCAGGTGCTCGGCGGCCGGGGCGAGATCGTCGACCACGGCAGCCCCGAGCTGCCCGTCACGGCGGCCGACCGGACCGTGGCGTCCGCCGCCGACGCCGGGCGGACGGTGCAGTACAGGGACGTGGCCGTCGCCGACGACGCCTACCGCATCGCGACGGTCGGACTCGGCCGCGGCCGGGGCGCGGTGCAGGTCGCCCAGGAGTTCAGCGACACCGAGGACCTGCTGCGGGCGCTCCAGCAGCGCACGCTCATTCTGATGGGCGCCGTCGTCACCGCGGCCGGACTGTGCGGCTGGTGGCTGGCCCGCCGCATCACCCGGCGGCTGATCCTGCTCACCTCCGCCGCCGAGGACGTCGCCCGCACCCGGCGCCTGGGCATCCAGGTGCCCGTCACCGGCTTCGACGAGGTGGCCCGCCTCGGCCGCTCCTTCGACCGCATGCTGGGCCGCCTCGCCCAGTCCGAGGAGGACCAGCGCCGCCTGGTCCAGGACGCGGGCCACGAACTGCGCACCCCGCTCACCTCGCTGCGGACGAACATCTCGCTGCTGCGCCGCATCGACGAGCTGCCGCCCGCCAGCCGCGAGGAACTGGTCGCGGACCTCTCCCAGGAGGCCCGCGAACTCACCGACCTCGTCAACGAACTGGTCGACCTCGCGGCGGGGCAGTCCGACGCCGAGCCGCCGCAGCGCGTCGACCTCGCCTCCCTCGCGGAGGAGGTGGCCGGCGTCGCGCGCCGCCGCACCGGACGCGACATCGCCGTCCGGGCCAGCGGCGACACGACGGCCGACGGGCGCCCCGGCATGCTCCAGCGGGCCCTGTCCAACCTGGTGGAGAACGCGGCCAAGTTCGACCGCGGCGGCACGGATCCCATCGAGATCGCCGTCCTCGGGCCCGCCCGGCCGGGCGCCGTCCGCGTCGAGGTGCTGGACCGCGGGCCCGGGATCGCCGAGGGCGACCTGCTGCGCGTCTTCGACCGCTTCTACCGCGCCGCCGACGCCCGTTCCCTGCCCGGCTCGGGCCTCGGACTGTCCATCGTGCGGGAGGTCGCCCTGGCCCACGGGGGCGCGCCGTTCGCCTGCCGGCGTGCGGGCGGCGGGGCGGTGATCGGTTTCACGATCGGCGCGGAACGCGACCGCGACCGGGACCGCGGCCACCAGGACGCCAGGGGAACGAGCCACGGCCCACGCCCGACCGGGGGGTGAGCCGCGGCGCGGCGGCCGAGTCACCGTCCGGCGTGGCTGTCGGGCCGTCGTCCGGCAGGGCGGGTGAGCAGCCGTGCAGCGTGGCAGGTGAGCCGCTGTGCAGCGCGGCGGCCGAGTCGCTGTCCGGCGTGGCTGTCGGGCGAGGAGCGGCCTCGGCGCGCGTAGGATGCGGCGGCTCAGAGAGCGTCCGCTTGGCGTGACTGCCGAGCGGACGCCTGGTGCGGCCGTCGAGTCACCGCCTGGCGCACCCGCCGGGCCACCGCCCGGTGCGGCCGCCGAGCCACCGCCGGGCACGGCGCGCGCCCGGCGGTCCACGACAACGCCGCGGTCCCGGTGAGCCCCCGCCCGCGTCGCTCAGCGGCCGCGCGGCCGCCCGGAGCGGGCGTTCAGGACGCGTCGACCTCCGTGTCCGCCGGGCGCGGGCCCCGGCGCCGGGCGAAGGCGGGGAGGGTCGGCGGCGTCAGGAAGCCCTCGGCGCGGGCGCTGGCGATCCCGATGCGCGGGATGTCCGCGCTCTTGGCGAAGAGCAGGAAGCGCGGCTCCCAGACCGGCCGGTACTTGGCGTTGGCGCGGTAGAGCGACTCGATCTGCCACCAGCGGGAGAAGAAGGTGAGCACCGAGCGCCACAGCCGCAGCACCGGACCCGCGCCGAGCCGGGCGCCGCGCTCGAAGACCGAGCGGAACATGGCGAAGTTGAGCGAGACCCGCCGTGCGCCGATCTCCCCGGCGCGCAGCAGCAGTTCGACGACCATGAACTCCATCAGGCCGTTCTCGGAGTCCCGGTCACGGCGCATCAGGTCCAGGGACAGCCCCTGCTCGCCCCACGGGACGAAGCTGAGCAGCGCCCGCGGCTCGCCGTCGGCGTCCCGGCACTCCAGCATCACGCAGCGGCCGTCGCCCGGGTCGCCCAGCCGCCCGAGCGCCATCGAGAAGCCGCGTTCGGTGGCGCCGTCGCGCCACTGGTCGGCGCGCGCGACGAGCAGGGCCATCTCGTCGTCCGGGATGTCGCCGTGGCGGCGGAGGGTGACGGTGTATCCGGCCCGGCGCACCCGGTTGTGCGCCTGGCGCACGACGCGCATCGCCCGGCCCTCCAGGCTGAAGTCGGCGACGTCGACGATGGCCTCGTCGCCCAGTTCGAGGGCGTCCAGCCCGTGCCGGGCGTAGACGGTGCCGGCCTCCTCGCTGGCGCCCATCACGGCGGGCGTCCAGGCGTGCCGGTGGGCCTCGGCCAGCCAGGCGTCGATGGCGCCGGGCCACGCCTCGGGGTCCCCGATGGGGTCGCCGGAGGCGAGGCTGACGCTGCCGACCACGCGGTAGGTGACGGCGGCCTTGCCGGTGGGGGAGAAGAGGGCGGCCTTGTCGCGGCGGAGCGCGAAGTAGCCCAGCGAGTCGCGCTCGCCGTGCCGGTCGAGCAGTTCGCGCAGCTTCGCCTCGTCCTTCTCGGTGAGCAGGTCGCGGCCGCGGGGCGAGCGGAAGCAGACGTACAGGACTAGCAGGAACGTCGCCGCCATCAGGGCGTTGATGGTGATGTCCACCCAGCGGGGCGCGTGCACGGCGGGGACGCGGTCGGCGAGCGGGCCGACGCTGACGCCGCGCAGCAGGGCGTAGAGGAGCTTGTCGGCGAGGGACGCGCCGCCGGTCGCCTTGTTGGTGGCGTCCACCAGCCAGGTGCCGACGCCGCCGGTGACGAGGACTCCGGCGACGCCGACGGCGAGCGCGAGCCGGGGGTTGGAGCGGTCCCCGATGGCGTAGAACTCGCGCCGCCCGATGAGCAGCGCGGCCACGAACAGCGCGGTGAGCGCCGCGGAGACCCAGTTGAAGCCGTGTTCGCGGAAACGCGCCTGGGTGAGGGCGAGGGCGTAGAGCGCGAGGAGCGGACCGGCGAGCAGCAGGTTGAACAGCCACGCCGCTCGCTTGCGGCGGCGCATCACCATCGCCAGGAACAGCGCGAGCGCGGCCGAGACCAGGCCGGCGGTGGCGAGATAGGGCGTGAAGAACTCGCCCGCGTTGTGCGCGTGCACCTTCTCGCGGAACGGCAGCGACAGCACCGCGGCGATGTTGAGCACGGCGAGCAGCCGCAGGTACCAGACGGTGGCCGCGGCGGCCCGCGCGCGCAGGCGGGGCCCGATGTGGTTCCGTGAGGAGCCGTCAGAGCCGCGCTGGGAGTCGCGCTGCGTGGGGATGAGAAGCGAGTTCAAAGCGGGCATGGGTGACACGTCACCTCGAAGGGGGCCGGTGAAACCGACCGGAACCGGATGGAGTGGGCGGCGCTTGAACGCCAGGGCGGGCAGCAGCCGACCCTACTGTTCAGGTCAAAGGTAAGGAACAGGGGTACGGCTGCTTACCCGCCGGGTATGGGTGCGGGATCGCCGCCGCTCCCGGCGGAGACGGAGCGGCCCCGACCGGGGCTCGGGCGGCCCCGCCGCGCGCGGGACGGGTTACGCCACCCGAGTGCGGTGACCGGAAAGGACCGGGAGGGCGAGAAAGGGACCGTAAGGAGCCGGAGAGGACCGTAAAGGTCCGTAAGGCGCCGAAGATGCCCGTAAGGGACCGGAAATTACCGGAAAGGCCCGGAAAGCATCGGCGAGGTTCACCGGCTAGCGAAGCCCGGCGCGGCGCCTCGCGCGGCTGAGCACCGGACGCCACGCGCTGTCCGGCACGCCTTTTCAGCCACGGCACTAGGCCGGACGGGGGACGTCGCCCTCGGCGGGGGCTTCGCCGCCGCCGCGCGCCGCGTCGGCCGCGCGTCTGCGGGACGCGGTCAGCAGCCAGGCGAGGTTGCCGACCGCCGCACCGGCTGCGACCGCGGCGACGATCACGCCCGCCGTCGCGAAGCCGTCGCCGAACAGGTGAGGCCGCCTGTCCAGGCTGTGCAACCCGAACCCGCACAGCTCGTACACCCCGACGGCCGCGACCGCGAGGCTCACGGCGAGCAGCGCGACGGTCGGCCCGAGCCGGCCCACCGCCTCCTCGCCGTCCGGCGCCGGACAACGCGCTTGCTGCATGGGTCCCCCGGAAGCTGTTGGTTGGCGAGCCGGACCCTACAGTACGTAGTGCCTCCCCACATTACGCAGTGCCTCCGCACAGTACGGTGTGCCTCCGCTCGCGCCGGTGGAAGCGGAAGCGCACACCCGCCGGGGACATGGCGCGCGCGGGGCGCCGTAGGCGAAGCCGACCAGGGGGCGTGACGAACAGGCCAGACGGGGCACCGCCGGTTTCCGGTGCCGGGCCGCTTCACACCACCCCGCTGCTACGGTCTCGCCCATGGCCCTCTCGTTCTCCGCCGTTCAGGACGTTGATCTACGGGTGCAGCCGGTCGACGAGGTGCTGGAGCGCGTCGCACGCTCTCTCCGCACGCGTTTCCTAGGGGACACGGTGGTGCGCAAGCGACGGTCCGTGGGGGCTCGTACGGATCGTGCCACCTGGGTGCGGATCGAGCGGCGCTCGCTCGCCAAGATCACCGATCAAGGGTGGAACGGCACGGAAGCCGCTGCCCGGCTGAAGGGCGTCGCCATGCCGGCGTGGCGGCAGTGTGTCGTCTGGCAGGACGAGGACGGTCCGGTGATGTGGCGGGCCGACGAAACAAGCCTTCTGCCGGCCGCACCCCTGGGAAGTGCCGTCCTGAGCGATCCTCCGGGCCTTCCCGAGGAGTGGTGGAGCGGGCTGAACGCATCCCTGGACGCGCTGGCCGGGCACGAGACCGGGAGAGTCGCCACCCCCGACACCGAAACCATCACGCAGGATCTGGTCACCACGTCGATCCGAGGCGTCTTCTCCGACGGCTTCGATGCGACCGTCCGTCGCTGGGCGCCGGCCCACGCCGATCTGAACTGGGCGAACGTGACGGGGCCGGTGTACAGCCTCTTCGACTGGGAGGACTGGGGCAACGCGCCGCGGGGACTGGACTCCGCCTCCCTCTGGGCCGCCTCGCTCGCCGTCCCCGCCCTCGCCGACCGCGTGCGACAGGAGCGTCGCCACGACTTCGACAGCAGGGACGGCAAGCTGATGACGCTGTTCGTGTGCTCGAAGATCCTCGGGCCGCACGCCCACCCGCAGGACCCTCGGCGGGAGCCCGCGCAGCACATGGCGGATCAGGTCGTCGAGGAACTTCAGGCTGGCTGAGCACGCGGGCCCTCCTTGAGGAGACGCCGGTACTCCTGGACCGTCCTGTCGTCGACCTCGCCCGCCAGAGCACCGACGAGTTCCCGCAAGTGGGCCGGATCGTCGGTGCCCACGGCGACGGTGTCGACCCTGGGCAGGCGGTACGCGGCACGGAAGGCCGCCTGGGCGCGGGAGAACCGGCGACCGTCCCGGAGGAAGACCCGTGGGTCGAACCGGGACCACACCGCATCGCTGCCGGCGCCCCCGAAGGGGCTCATTCCCCAGACCTGATCGTGCTCCAGAGCCCATGCCCTGGTGAGGGCCTCCGCGCTCTCCAGGGTCCTCGTGCCGACGAGCAGGCCGGCGCGGACCATGAGGACGGACGGTGTCGGTACGGTCGGGTCGATCAAGTGGGGCAACGGCGCCGGGTTCCATGACGCGACGCCCCACGCGGCGCACACACCTGCCGCCGCGGCGTCGTCCAGAGCGGTGCACGCGCCCGCCAGCACGTCCCGTTGGTTCGAGCCGGCCCTGTTCAGGGAGTGCTCCGGGTTGTGCAGGAACACCAGGTCCGGCTCCCGGCCGAGGTCTTTGACCGTCTGTTCCACGGCCGCGCGCAGTCGCACGGGGTCGAGGGAGTGCTGCGTACCGCCCGGTCTCTGGAAGTAGCCGACCTTGGTGGAGACCGCGAACGCGGGCAGCAGGTCTCCGGCGGTCCGTGCCAGCATCTGGTGGGAGTGGAATCCCAGGTAGTTGGTGCTGGTGTCGAGTGCGGTCACGCCGAGGTCCAGCGCTCCTGCCAGGAGGCGGCGCTCGTGACGAGACCGGTGTAGCCCGAGGACAATTCGGGGGTCAGCACCGCGCACAGCTCCTCCTTCACCAGGATCTCGGCGACCTCCGCCACGTCGGCGCCGGCCGCGGCGACAGCCCGCTCCAGCGCGACCGGCTCGCCGCTCAGCAGCAGACGCAGCGCGGGCAGGGCCCCGGCGGCGAGGGTGATCCTCTTTCCCGAGGCCACGACGTCGACAGTCCCGCCGTTCTCCTCGATCCGGGGAGGGAAGTGTGTGGTGCACACCACGGCGTCGAGCGACCCGAGGACGTCGAGGAACGGCACGTGCCGGGGCAACGTCGTCTCCCGCTGGTACGCGGCGAGGAAGTCGGCCGGGGAGCGTTCGGCGAGCAGTGCGCTGGCGGCCTCCATCAGCGCCATGTCGTCGGGGCCGTGTCGGCGGTCGAGGTCGTGTCGGAATATCTCCTGCTCGCGGCACCAGTCGGCGAGCCATGCGAACCAGCTCGCTCCGGTCCGCTTGGTGATGCCGAAGGTGACGTGGAGGCTCTTCCCGGTTCCGCTGCCGGTCCGCGTCGCCTGGTGCCAGTGTCCGCGGGGGATGTGCATGACGTCGCCGGTCCGGAGGGCGCCGGACCAGACGACCTCGTCGCTCGGGGTGGCGTTGGGGTCGGAGTCCCGATACATGGGAACCGCTCGGGAGGTGGAACGCACCTCCCAGTCCTTCTCCCCCACGACCTGCACGATGAGCACGTCGTGGTCGTCCCAGTGCAAGGGGAAGCCGGCGGCGTCGTTCGTAGTCAGGTAGGCGTTGACCTGCACCCGCTCGTGAGACCACCACTGCAACGCCCGGCAGGCCACCTCCATGGTCGGGTCGAAGACGTTGGCCTGGTCGAGGATGAGCGTCGCGCCTTCGCCGAGCAGCCTGCCGAGGCTGCGCATGTCGACCATGGGGATGCTCTGCCCCCGGGGGCTGACGCTGTCCGTGAAGTAGACGGCCGGGTGCACCTCCTCGCCCTGCTGGAAGCACCGGATCTGCGGGCGGTTCAGACTCCTGCGCATGGCGATGTCGAGCAGGCGGTTCGGGGTCAGGAGGCGGGAGACGAGTTCGGCGTCTCCGATGCTTCCCCGTGCGAAGCGCCTGCCCAGCTCATCCGCCCCGCTCCAACCGAGTGCCGTCTCGATCGCGCTGATCAACCGATGTTCCATCCCCGTGTCCTCCATGGGTTCGACCACGTGATGCGGACACGGCCGGGGCCGACACGACACGTCGTGCCGACCCCGGCCGCCTGGCGCTATGCGCCGTCGTGCAGGTTGCCGTCGCCGCCGGGCCACGGCGCGTCGCCGGAACTGCCGGAGTTGTCGGACCGGAGACCGTCGTACCGATCGTGGACGGCGGTCAGCTCCTCCACCGCCACCAGGAGGCCCGTGCGGGCCGGAGGCGGCGTCGTTCGCTCTTCCACCTCGTGCTCCTTCCTCATCGGGTTTCCCGCCGGGGGATCCGGCGGGAGGTCATGGCCGTCCCACGGCCGGGAAAGAGTCGGAATTCCGTGGGACGGCGGTAATCGGGCGGCGTGAAGCCGAGGCGCCGGGACCGCCTGCCGCTTACCGCCATGCCGCGTGGCCGGTCAGCGGCGGAACGGCCGCGTCCTGCCGGATGCCGGTTGCCGTTCGCGCCGGTCCCACAGCGCCCCGGCCGCCGGTTCAGGGTCGCCTGTGACCGGATCCACGTCACGACGGCTGGGCCTGTAGACGACATCGCGACCAAGAGGCCGAACCCGGCCGGACCGCGTGCCGCCCGGTCACGCGGCGGCCGGCGTGAAGAACTCGGGCCCGGCGCCCGTCCGGCCTCCCGCCCGTGTGGTGGGCAAGTCACGCGGGACGCCGACACGAGCGACGGACAGCGGTGCGGGAAGCGCGAGTTCAGCCCATACACGCTTCCCGCGGTCGGTGGGCTCCCAGGCCCAGGACAACGCGAGGAGACCGACCAGTGACAGGCCGCGCCCGCTCTCGGCGTCGGCTCCGCCGTTGGCCGCCCGTGGAGCAGCCGTGCTGCCGTCCAGAACGTCGATCACGAGACGCCCCGTCGAGTGGTACAGCGCCACGGTGATCGGCCCGGCCCCGTGGATCACGGCGTTGGCGATGAGTTCCGAGGCGACGAGACGGATGGCGTCGACCGTTTCCTCGTCCAACGGCACGCCCCAGGCGCGCACCCTTTCGACGATGTCGCGCCGGGCCAAGGGCACTTCGCTCTCCGTACCCGCGAGAACGATTCGATGGATGAGCGTGGGCATGGCAAACGCCTCCGAGGAAAGGGGGGGCGGCTCCACTCCGACGGGGCGAGGAAACGGAACCGCCGATCTGAGAAGCCGTTCCGAGAGCGGCCCCCCTACGGGCCAACCGTCAGCGGCTGATACCGAGTCAACGGCTCCTGTCCGCAAGCCGGAACGTTTCCAGGGGGTTTCTCCTGGAGACGACGCTCTCCTCGAAGCCGAATACGACAAGTAGCCTCACCACTAAGCCTTGAGGGGATGACGGGGGGATGACATGCCCAGTGAGTCATTAGCAGCTCATCCGTTGAGCTTCCTCCTCCAGACGCACGGCTGGGGGAAGGCCGAGTTCGCCCGCATCATGCAGAAGCACGGAACGTCGCTCGGCATCCCGCTGACGACGAACCGTACGACCGTGTGGAAGTGGGAACAGGGCCAGGAACCGGACACGGACGCCCAGCGCGTCCTCGCCGATCTGCTGCGCGTGCCCTACGAACGGGCTAGAGCGCAAGGATGGCCTCGCTGGCTCCCCGTCTGGGAGGTCACGGGGCTCACCGCTCCCTGGACCGAGGCCGGCACCGTCGAGGCGTTGTCCGATCTCGTGGGGAGTGGTCGCATGGATCGTCGTGGCTTTCTCACCATCACCGGCTCCGCCCTGACGGGTCTCGCGGCGAGCTGGGTGGACGCACCCTCCGCAGTCGCCGCGGCCCTCAACGGCGACCGGGTCACCGACACGATGGTCGCCACGGTCGAGCAGCGCGTCAGCACCCTCCGCACCCTCGACGACCAACTCGGCGGCGCTCGTCTGCTGGACCAGGCACGAGGTGACCTTGCCGTGGTCACCGGCCTCCTCGGCGGCGGCCGCTACACCGACAGAGTCCGGCTCAGGCTGTACGCGCTCGCCGCCCGCGTCACACACCTGACCGGCTGGATGGCGTACGACGCCGGACTGCGCTCCGCGGGCCAGCGCTACTGCATCGGCGCCCTGCGCAGCGCCCGCACCGCCGGTGACGACGCCTTCGGAGCCTTCGTCCTCGCGGAGATGGGCATGCACGTCTCCGAAGCGGGACGCACCGCCGACCGGGTCGCCCTCATCACCACCGCCATCGACAACGCACCACGGACGCTGTCCCCCGCCACCCAGTGCTTTCTGTATCTGCACAAGGCCGAGGCGTCCTCCCGCGACGGCGACCACCGCGCCGCCGGCACAGCACTCCACCACGCCACGTCGCTATGGGAGCGCGGAGCGGCCGAGGAGACGCCTGACTGGCTCGACTGGTTCGGCGAAGCACAACTGAGGTCGACCGAGGGCAAGGTCCTGCTGCGCGCCGGCCAGGTGGAACGCGCGACGAGCTCCCTGGAGACCTCCGTGACGGGCGCGGCGCCACGGGACAAGGCCGTACGCTCCAGCCGCCTGGCGGAAGCGAGACTCACCGGCGGCGACCTGGAGGGAGCCCTGGACGCCGCCCACCACGGCGCCGAGCTGCTGGAGGACAGCGTCAGCTCCGTGCGAGCCCTCGACCGTCTCAAGGAGTTCTCCGCGCGGCTCGGACCGCACAAGTCCGTCCCCTCCGTACGCGAGTTCCGCGAGCGTCTGCACGAACTGCCGACTGCCGTCTGAGCGCCGCAGGAGCCGACTGCCGTCTGAGCGCCGCAGGATGGGCGGCGAAGTCAGCCTGCCCAGTCATGCCGTTCATCCCGGCCGTTTGCCAGGATGAACGGCATGACGACGATCCACGGTGAGGTGGGGCCCGGGTTCGAGCCGGTGCGCGAGGCGTTCGCGGCGAACTTCGCCCGGCGCGGTGACCTCGGCGCGGCCGTGTGCGTGTACCGGCACGGTCGGCCGGTGGTGGACCTGTGGGGTGGCGTCGCCGACCCCGAGACCGGTCGCCCGTGGACACGCGACACGCTGCAACTGGTCTACTCGGCGACCAAGGGCGCGACCGCGACCGCCGCGCACCTGCTGGCCGAGCGCGGCCTGCTGGACCTGGACGCCCCGGTGGCCGAGCACTGGCCCGAGTTCGCCGTGAACGGCAAGGCGGACATCCCGGTGCGCTGGCTTCTGTCCCACCAGGCCGGTCTGGTCGCACTGGACCAGCCCGTACCTCTTGAAGAGGCGCTGGCCTGGCATCCCATGACGGCGGCACTGGCCGCCCAACGCCCCCAGTGGACCCCGGGAACAGCGCACGGATACCACGGTCGGACATGGGGCTGGCTGGTCGGCGAGGTGGTCCGACGGGCCTCCGGCCGCTCACCGGGCCGCTTCTTCGCCGACGAGATCGCGGCGCCCCTCGGGCTGGACTTCTTCATCGGCCTGCCCGAGGCAGAACGCGCCCGAGTCAGCCGCATGGCGTACCAGCGCCCGTCCGTCGACCTCACCGCCGTCCCCGCCGACTCCGTCCCCGAGGGACTGCGCGAACAGGTCGGCGCCTGGCGCGACCCGGACTCACTCAGCAACCGAGCCTTCGCGGTCACCGAACCGGCCGAGATCGACTTCGACTCACCGGAGGTACAGGCCGCCGAGCTCCCGTCCTCCAACGGCATCGGCACCGCGCACGCGCTCGCACGGATGTACGCCGCACTGATCGGCGAGGTGAACGGCGTGCGCCTGCTCACCCCGGAGACCGTGGCGGCGGCCACTGCGGAGCAGGCCGGCGGGAAGGACCAGGTGATGCTGATCCCGAGCCGGTTCGGCTCCGGATACATGCTGCCCACCGAGTCCACCCCGATGATCGGCCCGAGCTCTTTCGGCCACACCGGGCGCGGGGGATCGCTCGCCTTCGCAGACCCTGAGTACGGCGTTGCCTTCGGCTATGCGATGAACCACATTGTCGGAGGGGCTGACGACGCGCGTGCGGATGCGCTGGTGGGCGCGGTGCGCAAGTCGCTCGCATAGGGGGAGAGCCACCGGAGACCGACCGGTCACGGCCTCTCCCCGCACATGACGAGGGCGGAGCCCGAAAGCCCCGCCCAAACCGCATGAAAACCAGCTCAGGGCCACACCAGGCAATACGGCTGATGTCCCGCCTCGTGCAGCCGGTGGCTGAAGTCCTGCCACTCGTGCAGCAGCCGGTACACGTTGAACGCGTCTCCCGGGCCGCCGCGGTCGGGGACGGTGGACCAGATGAAGGCGGCCGCGCCGACCGCTTCCTCGCCGATGTCGCGCAGGGGGTCGACGACGGTCATGGGGAGCTTGACGACGGCGTAGTCCGGGTGCAGGACGACCAGTTCCAGGGGCGGCACCTTGTGCAGGGGGACGCCTTCGATGCCGGTCAGCACCATCGCGGCCATCGTCTCCGGCTTGATCTTGGTGAACATGCCGTTCATGCCCAGCTCGTCGCCGCCCAGCTCTTCGGGGCGCATCGAGATCGGGACGCGGGCCGCGGTCGCGCCGTCCGGTGCGCCGAAGTACTTGTACGTCACCCCCACCCGACCACCATTCCCGCTTCCCGCCCGGAGGCGGTCGACCCGGCGGTCGTGCCGCTCGGGCTCACCCGGCGCCCGGTGCGCTCCGGTCGCCTGCTCCGCGTCGCGCCGGTGTCTTCCCCGACGGGCACGCCGAGGACCGAGGTCATCAGTCCCCTCGCCCAGTCCGCCACCGCGATGCATATCTCCACCCGACTGCTTTTCTAGGACGTGCGGCCACCGCCACGCAACCCGATCATCGTGTCAGTGACCTCCCCCACGGCCGCACGCCGAAACGTGCGCTGAAACATACGGCCCGCGGGATCCCAGAGGATCTTCCCGGCCCTCGACACGAACGTCCGTGCCGTCCACTCTCCATACGTACGGGGAGCCCAGTTTCTCAGATAGGCGGCGACGAATCCGCTTCTTCACGCCTGCTGATCTTGGAACATCGGCCTCCGGCCGCCCGCACCGCCCCCCGCCCCGGCAACCAGAACGCCGGCCGCCCGCATTCCCGGCCGCTCGCATTCCCGGCGGGCCGGATCCGCCGCACCCCGGCCCGCCGACGCTCCGGCCGCGTGCTCCGCCGGGCGGGGCGCTGCCTCCGGGACCGCGACCGCCCTGGCCTACCCTGAACAGGACGCCGCCCACCGGGTCACGCGACCTCGACGAACGCGACGGACGCTGAGACCCCAGCACGCCCAGACCGCCGAGCAATCGTGAGAACCCCCACGCCCGCGAGAATCGCCAGAATCGCCAGTACCCCGACACCCGCGAGAATCGCGAGAACCCCGACAGCCCCGGGAACCCCTACACCCCGGGGACGCCGACAACCCAGAGAACCCCAGCAACCCCGCCACCCCTGACAGCCCCTAAGAACCCCCGACACCCCGAAGAACCCCTAGAACCCCCGAGAACCCCGACACCCCCGAGAAATCGGAGAAGCCGCAGGTCATGAGCGAACTGCCCTACCCCTACGAAGCCCCCCTCTCGCAGGCGCTGTTCGACCGTGCGGCGGCCGTCACGCCCGGCGGCGTGAACTCGCCGGTGCGCGCCTTCCGCGCCGTCGGCGGCACGCCCCGGTTCATGGTGTCCGGCAGCGGCCCGTACCTGACGGACGCCGACGGCCGGGAGTACGTCGACCTCGTGTGCTCCTGGGGGCCGATGATCCTCGGGCACGGCCGGCCCGAGGTGATCGCCGCCGTGCAGGAGGCGGTCGCGCGGGGCACCTCCTTCGGCACGCCCGGCGAGGGCGAGGTCGCGCTCGCCGAGGAGATGACGGCGCGCGTCGCGCCCCTCCAGCAGGTCCGGCTCGTCTCCAGCGGCACCGAGGCCACGATGTCCGCGATCCGGCTGGCCCGCGGCTTCACCCGGCGCGGCAAGGTGATCAAGTTCGCCGGCTGCTACCACGGGCACGTCGACTCGCTGCTCGCCGCGGCCGGTTCCGGCCTCGCCACGTTCGCGCTGCCCGACACCCCCGGCGTCACCGGCGCCCAGGCGGCCGACACGATCGTGCTCCCCTACAACGACCTCGACGCCGTACGGGCCGCCTTCGCCGCACACCCGGACGAGATCGCGTGCGTGATCACCGAGGCGTCGCCCGGCAACATGGGCGTCGTGCCGCCGCTGCCCGGGTTCAACCAGGGGCTGAAGGACCTGTGCCGGGAGAACGGCGCGCTGTACGTCTCCGACGAGGTCATGACCGGCTTCCGCACCAGCCGCGCCGGCTGGTACGGCGTCGACGGGGTCGAGCCCGACCTGATGACCTTCGGCAAGGTGATGGGCGGCGGCTTCCCCGCGGCGGCGTTCGGCGGCCGCGCCGACGTGATGGCGCACCTGGCCCCGGCCGGGCCCGTCTACCAGGCCGGCACCCTCTCCGGGAACCCGGTCGCCACCGCCGCCGGGCTCGCCCAGCTCCGGCTGCTCGACGAGGCCGCCTACGCCACGGTGGACGCCGTCTCGCAGCAGATCCAGGCGCTGGTCTCCGGGGCGCTCACCAAGGAGGGCGTCGCGCACACCGTGCAGAACGCCTCCAACATGTTCTCGGTGTTCTTCACCGACCGTCCGGTGCGCGACTACGACGGCGCCAAGGCGCAGGAGTCGTTCCGCTTCACCGCCTTCTTCCACGCGATGCTGGCGGGCGGCGTCTACCTGCCGCCGTCCTCCTTCGAGTCCTGGTTCGTCTCCACCGCCCACGACGACCAGGCCCTCCAGCGGATCGCCGACGCCCTCCCGGCGGCGGCGCGGGCGGCTGCGGAGGCCACGGCATGAGCAACGACGCCAACGACGCCAACGGCATCGGCGCCGGCGACGCCGGCGAGGACGTCACCATCGTCCACCTGATGCGGCACGGCGAGGTGGAGAACCCCGACGGGGTCCTCTACGGGCGGCTGCCCGGCTACCACCTGTCCGCGCTGGGGCGGCAGATGGCGGAGCGGGTCGCCGAGCACCTCGCCTCCCGCGACGTGACCTACGTCGCCGCCTCGCCGCTGGAGCGAGCGCAGGAGACGGCGACGCCGATCGCCAAGGCGCACGGGCTCGACATCGGGGTCGACGACCGGCTGATCGAGGCGGACAACGTCTTCCAGGGCAAGACCTTCGGCGTCGGCGACGGCGCGCTGCGCCGGCCGGCGAACTGGAAGCACGTGCTCAACCCGTTCAAGCCGTCCTGGGGCGAGCCGTACGCCGACCAGGCCGCGCGGATGACGGCCGCGCTGGACGCGGCGAAGGACCGGGCCCGCGGGCACGAGGCGGTGCTCGTCAGCCACCAGCTCCCGATCTGGGTCGTGCGCTCCTACGCCGAGCGGCGGCGGCTGTGGCACGACCCGCGTCAGCGGCAGTGCACGCTCGCCTCGCTGACCACGTTCACCTACCGGGGCGACCGGATCGTCTCCGTGGGCTACACCGAGCCCGCCCGCGACCTGGTCCCGGCCCACCTCCTCGCGGGCGCGAAGCCGGTCAAGGGGAAGAAGGGCGCTGGCCCGCAGGGGAAGGCGTTCGGGGCGTAGCCCCCAGCCGCTCGCGGGGACGGTCCCGGCCGTCCCCGCGTCCGGCTCGGACCGCCCGTCCCCCCGTACGGGCCGCTCGGACCGCCCGTCCGACCCGTACGGGCCCGGCGTTCCCCCCCCACGTACGGGCCCGGCCCCCCCGTACGGGCCCCCCGTACGGGCCCGGCGCCCCCCGTACGGGGCACGGGCCCAGACGCCCCCGCCCGTCCCCGAGAACGGCGCCGTCCCGCCGCCCCAGGTGGACGAGATGTGAAGTCCAGGTGAGTCTTCTTCCGAAAACGGACAGTTTCGACAACATTGTTGTGAAGCTTGTCAGGGCCAGCGCAACCTTTCCGTCTCTCGCGGCCTCTCAGTGGGTGACCACATCAGAGGGCGCGACCGATCGGGGACATCATGCGCACCTTCTCCCGGAGGGGAGCACTCGGCTTCGGCGCGGGCGCGGCGGCGGCCGCCGGGCTCGCGGCCTGCGGCCACCACACGGCGGCGGACGGCGCGGACCGCGCCGGCGCCCCCAGCGGCGCCGGGGCCGGTGCGCACGGCCATTCCGCGTCGCCCGCGGCCCAGTTGATCGGGGACGGCTCGACGTCGTTCACCGGCAAGCAGCCGCACCAGCCTGCCGCGCCCACCCCGCTGGCGCCGGGGGAGACCCCGCCGCAGTTCGTCGTCTTCTCCTGGGACGGGGCCGGCGAGGTCGGCAACGGCCTGTTCCCGCGCTTCCTCGACCTGGCCAAGCAGCATGACGCGCACATGACCTTCTTCCTATCCGGGCTCTACCTGCTCCCGGAGGACAAGAAGCGCCGCTACGCCCCGCCGAACAACCGGATCGGCGCCTCCGACATCGGCTACCTGACCGACGAGCACGTCAAGGCCACGCTCGCCAACGTCCACCGCGCCTGGCTGGACGGCCACGAGATAGGCACCCACTTCAACGGCCACTTCTGCACCGGCTCCGGCACGGTCGCGCACTGGACGCCGCAGCAGTGGCGCAGCGAGATCGACCAGGCGAAGTCCTTCGTCAAGGAGTGGAAGACCAACACCGGCTGGCACGACCTGCCCGCGCTGCCCTTCGACTACGAGAAGGAACTCGTCGGCGGCCGTACGCCCTGCCTGCTCGGCCAGGACAACCTGCTGCCCACCGCGCGCGCCCTGGGCTGGCGCTACGACGCCTCCTCGCCCGGCGGCCGCCAGACCTGGCCGGTGAAGCGGATGGGCGTGTGGGACCTGCCGCTTCAGCAGGTGCCGTTCCCCGGCCGCAGCTTCGAGGTCCTCTCGATGGACTACAACATGCTCGCCAACCAGTCGGTGAACTCCACCAAGGCGCCCGCCTACCACTACCCGGCCTGGCGCAAGCAGTCCGCGCAGGCGTACATCCAGGGCTTCCAGCGGGCGT
This sequence comes from Streptomyces sp. NPDC046985, assembly GCF_040644415.1. Lineage (NCBI taxonomy): Bacteria > Bacillati > Actinomycetota > Actinomycetes > Kitasatosporales > Streptomycetaceae > Streptomyces > Streptomyces sp. NPDC046985. Next base: position 250,307 of record NZ_JBEYWK010000008.1, on the reverse strand, counting down.
ACGAGACGAACCGGGCGCCGTTCTTCGTGGGCAACCACTTCGAGCACTGGAACGGCGGCATCTACATGGACTCCGTCGAGGAGGCGTTCAAGCACATCGCCGCCGAGAAGGAGAAGGGCGCGGACGTGCGGCTGGTCTCCTTCCGGCAGTTCGTCGACTGGATCGACGTGCAGAAGCCCGAGGTGCTGGCCAAGCTGCGCACCCTGGACGTCGGGCAGCGGCCGGCGGGCGGCTGGAACGCGTTCATGAAGAGCGCCCCGCCGTCGAGCCCGACGTCGAGTCCGACGGCGGCCTGAAGGCAGCCTGAAATGCGGTTTTCCGCCCGAGAGGGGGGTGGGCGTGAGCCCCGGGCACGGCATGCGAAACTTTTCACATGAGTGCCGTCAGCCGCGCCCCCCGCAGCTCGATGCGGGCGTACCGCACGTCCCGAACGCAGCGCACGCGCCCCGCGTGCGTGCGCGGCCGCGCCGCCCTGCTCGCCGCCGGGACGGCCGTCGCGGCGCTCGCCCTGTCCGCGTGCGGCTCCGGCGGCACCTCCGGCGGCTCGGGCGACACCAACTTCATCACCGGCTCCGACGGCATCGCGACCGTGCCCCAGGGCGACCGCAAGCCCGCGCCCGACCTGTCCGGCAAGACCATCGACGGCAAGCAGCTCGACCTCGCCTCCTACAAGGGCAAGGTCGTGGTGCTCAACGTCTGGGGCTCCTGGTGCGCGCCCTGCCGGGCCGAGGCGCCCAACCTGGTCAAGGTCGCTGAGGACACCGCCGCCGAGGGCGTGCGGTTCGTCGGCGTCAACACCCGCGACACCAGCACCCAGCCGGCCACCGCCTTCGAGCAGAGCTTCGGGGTGCCGTACCCGAGCCTGTACGACCCGACCGGCAAGCTGATGCTCCGGTTCAAGCGGGGCACCCTCAACCCGCAGCTCATCCCGACCACGATCGTCCTGGACCGGAACGGGAAGATCGCGGCGCGCGCCCTCCAGGGGCTCAGCGAGGAGAAGCTGCGCAAGATGCTCGACCCGGTCGTCGCGGAGAAGTGACCGCCGTGCTCCTGGCCGCGGCCTCTGACCCCAACCGGACGGTGTTCAGCGGCGCCCTGCTGCTCGCGCTGCCCGTCGCCCTGCTCGGCGGGCTCGTCTCCTTCTTCTCCCCGTGCGTGCTGCCCCTGGTCCCCGGCTACCTGTCCTACGTGACCGGGGTCACCGGCACCGACCTGGCGGAGGCCCGGCGGGGGCGGATGGCGGCCGGCGCCGCCCTGTTCGTGCTCGGCTTCACCGTGGTGTTCGTCTCCGGCGGCGCGCTGTTCGGGTTCTTCGGGCAGACCCTCCAGGACTACAAGGGGACCCTGTCCAAGGTGCTGGGCGTGCTCATGATCCTCATGGGCCTGTTCTTCTCGGGCATGCTGCCGTGGCTGACGCAGCGGGAGTTCCGCCTGCACAGGCGTCCGGCGGCCGGCCTGGTCGGCGCGCCCGTGCTCGGCGCGCTGTTCGGGGTCGGCTGGACCCCGTGCATCGGCCCTACGCTGGCCTCCGTGGTGGCGCTCTCCTCCGACCAGGCGAGCGCCGGGCGCGGCGCCCTGCTGACCGTCGCCTACTGCGCCGGGCTCGGCATCCCGTTCGTGCTCACCGCCGTCGCCTTCCGCAAGGCCCTGGGCGCGTTCGGCTGGGTCAAGCGCCACTACGTCTGGGTGATGCGCCTGGGCGGGGCCATGATGGCGGTGACCGGTGTGCTGCTGCTGACCGGCGTCTGGGACCGTCTGGTGCAGCAGATGCAGACCTGGTCCACCGGCTTCACTGTGGGGATCTGAACCATGAGCAAGACGACAAGCGACGCGACCGCCGACGAGAGGGCGGCGGCCGCCGCCGCGTCCGGCGACGAGGAGAGGGCGGCCGCCCTCGCGCCCGACGCCGACGAGAGGGCGCCCGCAGCCCCCGCGCCCGACGGCGACGACGACCTGGGAGCGGCCGGATCCCAGCTCTCCACCGCCCCCGTCGAGACGGCCGTCCCGGGCTCCTTCGGCGGCGTCCGCGCCCCGGGCCTGACCGGCTGGCTGGCCTGGACCGGGCGCGAGACCGTCGGCTGGGCGCGCTGGTTCTGGCGGCAGCTCACCTCCATGCGGGTCGCGCTGCTGCTGCTGTTCCTGCTCTCCCTCGGCGCCATCCCGGGCTCGCTGATCCCGCAGAACGGGACCGCCGCGCTGAAGGTCGAGGCGTTCCGGCAGGCGCACACGACGCTCGCGCCGCTCTACGACGAGCTCGGGCTGTTCCACGTCTACAGCTCGGTGTGGTTCTCCGCGATCTACATCCTGCTGTTCGTCTCCCTCATCGGCTGCATCGTGCCGCGCACCTGGCAGTTCACCGGCCAGTTGCGCAGCCGCCCGCCGGGCGCCCCCAAGCGGCTGTCCCGGCTGCCCGCCTACGCGACCTGGCGCACCGCCGCCTCCCCGGAGGAGGTCCGCGAGGCCGCGCTGAAGGCGCTGCGCCGCCGCCGCTTCCGCGCTCACGTCGCCGGCGACGCGGTCGCCGCCGAGAAGGGCTATCTGCGCGAGGCCGGCAACCTGCTCTTCCACATCGCGCTGATCGTGATGCTGGTCGCCTTCGCCTGGGGCCAGTTGTTCAAGACCGAGGGCGACAAGCTGATCGTCGAGGGCGACGGGTTCGCCAACACGCTCACCCAGTACGACGACTTCAAGTCCGGCAACCTCTTCGACGACGACGACCTGGTGCCGTTCAGCTTCGACCTGAAGAAGTTCACCGCCACCTACGAGCGCAACGGCCCCAACAAGGGCACCGCGCGCACCTTCGAGGCGGCCGTCGACTACAGCCTCGGCGCCGACGGCAAGGCCACCCGCAAGGTCATCCGGGTCAACCACCCGCTGGAGATCGGCGACGCGAAGGTCTACCTGGTCAGCCACGGCTACGCGCCCACCGTCACGGTCCGCGACGGCAAGGGCCGCGTGGTGCTGCACCAGGCCGTGCCGATGCTGCCGCTGGACGCCGACGAGACCTCGCAGGGCGCGATCAAGGTCTTCGACGGCTACCGCGACCCCCAGGGCAAGGAGGAGCAGCTCGGCTTCTCCGCGTTCTTCGTGCCCACCTTCGCGGGCGCCGGGAAGGGCACGATGTTCTCCCAGTTCCCCGCGCTGGACTTCCCCGTCCTGGCGCTGGGCGGCTACCACGGCGACCTCGGCGTCGACAGCGGCCTGCCGCAGAACGTGTACCAGCTCGACACCAAGGACCCGGCCCTGAAGCCGTTCAAGGACGCCCGGGGCGACATCCTCAAGGCGCGTCTGCTGCCCGGTGAGACGATGAAGCTGCCGAACGGCGCCGGGTCGGTCACCTTCGACAAGGACGTCAAGGAGTGGGCCGGCTTCCAGGTCGTGCAGCAGCCCGGCACGGACTGGGCCCTGGCCGGCGCGCTCGGCGCGCTCGCCGGTCTGGCCGGCTCGCTGTTCATCCAGCGCCGCCGGGTCTGGGTGCGCGCCGTGCCCGGCGCCGACGGCGCCACGACCGTGGAGATCGCCGGCCTCGGCCGCAGCGAGTCCGCCAAGCTCCCCGAGGAGATCGGCGACCTGGTCTCCCTGGTGCACGACACGGCACCCGCCCGCCAAGACGCCGACCCCGCCCCGGAGCCGGACGCCGACACCCCCGCACCCTCCGAAGGGGCTGAGAAGAAGTGACTCCCGCAGCGACCGCGCTTGCCTCGGCGGCCAACGAGCATCTCGCGCACACCAGCAACACGCTGATCTACTCCTCGATGGCCGTCTACGGCCTCGCCTTCTTCGCCTACATCGCCGAGTGGCTGTTCGGCAGCCGCAGCAAGGTGGCCCGCACCGCCGCCGCGCTGACCGCCGCGCAGGCCCCGGCCGAGAAGCGGGCCCCGGCGGTGTCGGTGCGCTCCGCCGGGGGCGCCGCCGTGCTGGAGCGGCCCGAGGTCGTCGTCCGGTCCGCGGCCGGGAAGCGGGACGTGCCCGACGGGCCCGGCGCGCACGGCGGCGACGAGCAGGGCGACCTGTACGGGCGGATCGCGGTCTCCCTCACCGCGCTCGCCTTCGTCGTCGAGCTGGCCGGAGTGGTCGCCCGCGCGGCCTCGGTGCAGCGGGCGCCGTGGGGCAACATGTACGAGTTCAACATCACCTTCTCCACGGTCGCGGTCGGCGTGTTCCTCGGGCTGCTGGCTCTGCGGAAGAACGTGCGCTGGCTCGGCCTGTTCCTGACCACCACGGTCCTGCTCGACCTCGGCCTCGCCGTCACCGTGCTCTACACGGCGAGCGACCAGCTCGTCCCGGCGCTGCACTCGTACTGGCTGTACATCCACGTCTCCACCGCGATCTTCTGCGGCGCGGTGCTGTACGTCGGCGCGGTCGCCACGCTGCTGTACCTGTTCAAGGACTCCTACGAGAACAAGCTGGCCGGCGGCGGCAGGCCCGGCGCCTTCGCGACCTCCGTCCTGGAGCGGCTGCCCGCCTCGGCGACGCTGGACAAGTTCGCCTACCGGGTCAACGCGGCGGTCTTCCCGCTGTGGACGTTCACGATCATCGCGGGCGCCATCTGGGCCGAGTCGGCCTGGGGCCGCTACTGGGGCTGGGACCCCAAGGAGACGTGGGCGTTCATCACCTGGGTCGGCTACGCCTGCTACCTGCACGCCCGCTCCACGGCTGGCTGGAAGGGCCGCAAGGCCGCGTACATCGCGCTCATCGCCTTCGCGTGCTTCCTCTTCAACTACTACGGCGTGAACATCTTCGTGAGCGGCAAGCACTCGTACGCGGGCGTCTGACGCTGTGACGCTCTGACGCGCGCGGCGCCCGCGCTCCCGGGCGCGTGCGCGTTCACCCGAACGGCGGCACGCTGGTGTCATGACCAGATCCCCCGAACAGGCCGCGCCCGGCGCACCGGACGCCGGCCGGACGCGCGGGAGGGCGCGCCTGCTGCACTTCCTGGTGCGGCTCCCCCGCCCGATGGAGGACGCGTGGCCCGCCCTGGCCAGCGCGGAGGGACTGGCGACCTGGCTGACCCCGGCCGCGCTGGAGCCCCGCCTGGGCGGCGCGGTCCGCCTGCACGGCCTCGGCGCCGGCCGCATCACCGCCTGGGACGTGGACCGCGTGGCCGAGTACACCCTGGACAACCCCGCCCGCCTCCGCTTCCACCTGGAACGCGACGGCGACCACGCCAGCGTCCTCCGCTTCACCCTCGAATGCGACGCCGAGAACGCCTCAGAGGCGGCATGGCGCGACCGATTCGAACATCTGATCGACACACTGGAGCACGAACCCGGCGTTCCCTAGCAGGTCTCCCTAGGGCGCCTGATCCCCGATGTCCTCGTGCCACAGGTCCGGGCGGCGGTCGATGAAGTCGGTCATCAGTGCGACGCACTCCGGGTCGTCCAGGAGAACGATCTCCACGCCGTGCCGGGCCAGCCAGTCGTGGCCGCCCTGGAAGGTGGCCGCCTCGCCGACGACCACACGGGAGATGCCGAACTGGCGGACCAGGCCGGTGCAGTACCAGCAGGGCGAGAGAGTGGTCGCCATCGTCGTCCCGGCGTACGAGCGCTGCCGTCCCGCGGCGCGGAACGCGGCCGTCTCCGCGTGCGTGGCCGGGTCGTCGTCCTGGACGCGCCGGTTGCGGCCCCGGCCGAGGAGGGCGCCGTCGGCGCCGTAGAGCGCGGCCCCGATCGGGACGCCGCCCTCCGCGAGCCCGGCGCGGGCCTCGGCGACGGCGGTCGCCAGCATCGCGCGTGCCTGTGCCCGGTCCATGAACGCCCCGCTTCCGTCGCAGTCGCCCGCAGTGCCGTTGCCTGCGGCGCCGCCGCCCGTCCTGCGCAGTCTGGCCGTCCTGCGCAGTGTGCCCGCCCAGGCCATCCCCCGCACCCTGCCACCTGCCACCTGCCACCTGCCACCTGCCACCTGCCACCTGCCACCTGCCACCGGCCACCGGCCACCCGCCACCGGCCGCCCGCCACCGGCCGCCCGCCACCAAGCGCTCGCCCTACCCCGAACTCCCCTCCCCACCTGCCCAGTCGGCGTGCCTCTTCCGACCCGCCGGGGCTGGGGCGGACCCGGTGGCAGGGGTGGGGGAGGCCGTGGAAGATACTGGGACGCATGGCTTACGACGATCTTCGCTCCCTGCTCAGGGCGCTGGAGCGCGAGGGCGACCTCAAGCGCATCAAGACCGAGGTCGACCCGTACCTGGAGGTAGGGGAGATCGTCGACCGGGTGCAGAAGTCCGGCGGCCCCGCGCTGCTCTTCGAGAACGTGAAGGGCTCGGCCATGCCGCTGGCCATGAACGTCTTCGGCACCGACCGGCGGCTGCTGAAGGCGCTGGGCCTGACCTCCTACGGCGAGATCAGCGAGAAGATCGGCGGCCTGCTGCGCCCCGAGCTGCCGCACGGCTTCGTCGGTGTGCGCGAGGCGTTCGGCAAGCTCGGCGCGATGGCGCACGTGCCGCCGAAGAAGATGAAGCCGGGCGACGCCCCCGTACGGGAGGTCGTGCTGCGCGGCGACGACGTCGACCTCGACCGGCTGCCCGCGCTGTTCACCTGGCCCGAGGACGGCGGCTCCTTCTTCAACCTCGGGCTCACCCACACCAAGGACCCCGAGACCGGCGTGCGCAACCTGGGCCTGTACCGGCTCCAGCGGCACGACAAGCGCACCATCGGCATGCACTGGCAGATCCACAAGGACAGCCGCAACCACTACCAGACGGCCGCGCGTCGCGGCGAACGGCTGCCGGTGGCCATCGCGTTCGGCTGCCCGCCCGCCGTGACGTACGCCGCCACCGCCCCGCTGCCCGGCGACATCGACGAGTACATGTTCGCCGGGTTCGTCGCGGGCAAGCGGATCGAGATGGTCGACTGCGAGACCGTGCCGCTCCAGGTCCCGGCGCAGGCCGAGGTGGTCCTGGAGGGCTGGCTGGAGCCCGGCGAGACGCTGCCCGAGGGCCCGTTCGGCGACCACACCGGCTTCTACACCCCGCAGGAGCCCTTCCCGGCGCTGACGATCGACTGCGTCACGACGCGCAGGCGGCCGCTGCTCCAGTCGATCGTGGTCGGCCGGCCGCCCACCGAGGACGGGCCGCTGGGCCGCGCGACCGAGCGCTTCTTCCTGCCCCTGCTGAAGATCATCGTGCCGGACGTCGTGGACTACCACCTGCCCGAGGCGGGCGGCTTCCACAACTGCGCGATCGTCTCCATCGACAAGAAGTACCCCAAGCACGCCCAGAAGACGATGCACGCGGTCTGGGGCGCGCACATGATGTCGCTGACCAAGCTGATCGTGGTCGTCGACGCCGACTGCGACGTGCACGACCTGCACGAGGTCGCCTGGCGGGCCCTGGGCAACACCGACTACGGCCGCGACCTCACGGTGGTCGAGGGACCCGTGGACCACCTCGATCACGCCTCCTACCAGCAGTTCTGGGGCGGCAAGGCGGGCATCGACGCGACGCGGAAGCTGCCCGAGGAAGGGTATGCGCGGGGGTGGCCGGACATGGTGCTGTCCGACCCGGACACGGCGGAACGCGTGACGCGGCGCTGGAAGGAGTACGGGCTGTGAGCAGCGAGGCCGTCCTGAACGGAGGCAGCGCGGACGACGGTCCCCGCGCGCGCGGGGGCGTTCCGGCGTTCCTGCGCCTGGTGATGATCGAGCACTCCGTGTTCGCGCTGCCCTTCGCGTACATCGCCGCGCTGACCGCGATGTACGAGTGGGACCGCAACGTCCACTGGGTGCGGCTGCTGCTCGTCACCGTCTGCATGGTGGGGCTGCGCACCTTCGCCATGGCGGTCAACCGGATCATCGACCGGGAGATCGACGCCCGCAACCCGCGCACCGCGCAGCGGGAACTGGTCACCGGCGCCATGTCCGTGCGGCACGCCTGGACCGGGGCGCTGATCGCCTTGGTCGTCTTCCTGGCCGCGGCGGCCCTGCTGAACCCGCTGTGCCTGGCCCTCGCGCCGGTCGCGGTGGTCCCGATGGTGGTCTACCCCTACGGCAAGCGGTTCACGAACTTCCCGCAGGCCATCCTCGGTCTCGCCCAGGCGATGGGCCCGATCGGCGGCTGGCTGGCGATCAGCGGCCAGTGGTCGTGGAAGGCGGTGATCCTCGGCCTGGCCGTCGGCGTCTGGATCGGCGGCTTCGACCTGATCTACGCCTGCCAGGACGTGGAGACGGACCGGGAGGTGGGCGTGCGGTCCGTGCCCGCCCGCTTCGGCGTCCCGGCGGCGATCTGGGGCGCCCGGGTCTGCCACGCCGTCACGACGGCCCTGTTCGTCTGGTACGCCCTGGCCACCCACGCCGGTCCGTTCTTCTGGCTCGGCCTGGTCGTCGTCGGCGCGGCCTTCGTCTACGAGCACCGGATCGTCCGCCCGCACGACCTGTCCCGGCTGAACAGGGCGTTCTTCTCGACCAACGGTTTCATCGGCATCAGCCTGTTCGTCTGCGCGCTGATCGACCTGCTCCTGCGCGGGCTGACCGTCTGACACGTCCGAGCGACCTGGGCCGGAAAGTCCGTCGGGTTTTCGCCACGCCCCCCGGGCGGCGCCGCACGGGCTCGGCCCCCGACGGCGCCCCACGGCACCTGACGGCCCCGACGGCTGGAAGCGACCCCACCCCGACTGAACACCTCTCGGCGCGCCGGTACGCTCAAGGTGTGAACGCAGGGGAATCGCAGCGAACGCCTTGGATCCTGGGGGTGTCCGGCGCGTCCGGCACGCCGTACGCGGCCGCGGTGCTGCGCGCGCTGCTGGAGGCCGGGCAGAGCGTCGACCTGGTGGTCAGCCGGGCCTCGCGGCTCACCCTGCTGGACGAGACCGGCGTCTCCTTCCGGGACGCCCACTGGCGCGAGGACCTGCGCGCCTGGCTGTCCCAGGGCGCCGACGGCACGCCCGGCGCCTTCGCCGACGTCGACGTGTCCGACGTACGGCACTGGAGCGCGGGCGACCTGGCGGCCGGGCCGTCCTCGGGGTCGTACCCGGCCCGGGGCATGCTGATCGTGCCCGCCTCGACGGCCTGCGTGGCCGGGGTCGCGCTCGGGCTGTCCAAGGATCTGCTCCAGCGGGCCGCCGGCGTGACCCTCAAGGAGCGCCGGCCGCTGGTCGTGGCCCTGCGGGAGACCCCGCTGAGCGGATCGACGCTGCGGCAGCTCGTGGCCCTGGACGACGCGGGCGCCACCGTCCTGCCCGCCTCGCCCGCCTTCTACGCCGGGGCGCGGCACCTCCAGCACCTGGTGGACTTCGTCGCCGGGCGGGCCCTGGACGCGGTGGGCGTGCCGCACCGGCTCTACCGCCGCTGGGAGGGCGATCTCGGCGCCGCCCGCAGCGCGTGAGCGGCGCAGGCGGCGGCCCTCCCGGCGCCCCGCTCCCAGCGGTTCCCGCAGCGGTTCCGGCGGCGGTTTCCGCAGCAGTTCCCGCGGTTCCCACAGCAGTTCCCGCGGCGGTTCTCTCAGCGGTTCTCTCAGTCACATCGGATCACGTCACTTCACGTCGATCCCCTCGGATCTCTCCAGCGGAAGGCTTCGATCGCATGGACGCGGTGGACAGACAGCTCATCCAGGCCCTGAGAGAGAACGGCCGGGCCTCCTACGCGGAGCTGGGGCGCCTCGTCGGCCTGTCGGGACCGAGCGTCACCGACCGCATCAACCGGCTGGAGGCGGCCGGGGTCATCACCGGCTACCGGGCCACCGTGGACGCGCCCTCGCTGGGGCTCGGCGTCACGGCCCTGATCGGCATCTCGCTCTCGGACGCCGCCGACCACGAGGAGGTGGCCCAGCGGCTGAAGGACCTGCCCGAGATCGAGGACTGCTGGTTCATCGCGGGCGACGACTCCTTCATGCTCAAGGCGCGCGCCGCGGACGTCGACGGCCTGGAGAGGATCATCCGGCGGCTGTCCGGCACCAAGGGCGTCTCCCGCACCCGGACCACGATCGTGCTGTCCACGAAGTGGGAGAACCGGGTGGGCCGACTGCCCGAGGAGGTCTGACGACGGCGGGCCGCCGGCCTGGGCGTACGGTGGGCGGTTGACGCAGTCTGCCGCAGTCCGTCGCAGGCGCTTCGCAGAGCTGGGAGAGAGGTAACCCATGGACGTCGGGCTCAAGCGCGAGCTGGAGGAGAAGGTCCGCGGCGGTGAGCGGCTGACCCGCGAGGACGGCATCGCGCTGTACGAGTCGGACGACCTGGCGTGGCTGGGCGGTCTCGCCCACGAGGTGCGCACCCGCAAGAACGGCGACGTGGTGCACTTCAACGTCAACCGCCACCTCAACATGACGAACGTGTGCACCGCCTCCTGCGCCTACTGCTCCTTCCAGCGCAAGCCGGGCGAGAAGGACGCGTACACGATGCGCATCGAGGAGGCCGTGAAGCTGGCCAAGGCGATGGAGGGGGAGAACCTCACCGAGCTGCACATCGTCAACGGCCTGCACCCCAACCTGCCCTGGCGCTACTACCCGCGCTCGCTGCGCGAGTTGAAGGCCGCGCTGCCGCAGGTGTCGCTGAAGGCGTTCACGGCCACCGAGATCCACCACTTCGAGACGATCTCCGGGCTGAGCGCCTCCGAGATCCTGGACGAGCTGATCGAGGCGGGCCTGGAGTCGCTGACCGGCGGCGGCGCGGAGATCTTCGACTGGGAGGTGCGCCAGCACATCGTGGACCACCGCACCCACTGGGAGGACTGGTCCCGCATCCACCGCCTGGCGCACGAGAAGGGCCTGAAGACGCCGTGCACCATGCTCTACGGGCACGTCGAGGAGCCGCGCCACCGCGTGGACCACGTGCTGCGGCTGCGTGAGCTTCAGGACGAGACCGGCGGCTTCCAGGTCTTCATCCCGCTGCGCTACCAGCACGACTTCGTCGACGTGCGGGACGGCAAGGTCCGCAACCGGCTCCAGGCGCGCACCACGATGGCGACCGGCGCGGAGGCGCTGAAGACGTTCGCCGTCTCGCGGCTGCTGTTCGACAACGTGCCGCACGTGAAGGTGTTCTGGGTGATGCACGGCGTGCAGACCGCTCAACTCGCGCTCCAGCACGGGGCGGACGACATGGACGGCTCGGTCGTCGAGTACAAGATCACCCACGACGCGGACTCCTACGGCACCCCGAACAAGCTGACCCGGGACGACCTGCTGGAGCTGATCCGCGACGCGGGCTTCCGCCCGGTGGAGCGCAACACGCGTTACGAGATCATCCGCGAGTACGACGGCCCGGACGCGGGGCGCCGCGAGTCGCCGCAGCCGATGCGGGTGTGACACGGGGGTGACGCGGGCGGCGCCGTCGGCTCGGCGGCTGCCGCCGACCTGAAGGTTTGCCCGCTTTGCCACCCCCCTGAACGATCCTGGGCGAGGCGTGCTTCACTGGACGGCGGACTCGTGCACACGCTGGGGACGCCGGGCGCGCCGCACCGCGCGCCACCGCCGCACCGGCCGGAACCGTTCGCGAACGGAAGAATGGACAGAGATGCTCCGCTACACGCTGATGCGCCTCGGGATCTTCGTGGGCTGCCTCGTGGTCGTCTGGGGCCTCGTCTACGCCGGTCTCGTCCCCAGCGGCCGCAACGGCTCCAACGCCCTGTGGATCCCGCTGCTGGCCCTCGTGATCTCGGCCCCGATCAGCTTCGTCGTGCTGCGCAAGGAGCGAGACCGGGCGTCGATGCAGGTGTCCGCCCGGGTGGACCGGATGCGGGCGAACATGAACGCCGACGCCAGCGCCGAGGACCTGGCCGACGAACAGGCGCGGTCCCGCACCGAGAACCTGGCCGACGAGCAGACGCGGACCCGCACCGAGGACCCGGCCGACGAGCAGACGCGAGCCCGCACCGAGGCGTCCTGACCCGCCGCCTTCCCTGACCTCTCCCGGCTCGCGGACCTCTCCCGGCTCGCGGCGCCGCGAGCCGGGTTTGGCATGTCCGGGGGGACGTCGAGGGGCGGCACGTTCGGGTCCGCTAGGTCGGGGGTCGCATGTCCTGGCCCCGCAGATCCGGCCCCCGTAGGTCCGGCCCCCCCCCGCAGGTCCGCCCCCCCCAGGCCCGGCCCCCCATATCCGGGCCGCGCATGTCCGGGGGCGGCCAGGCGTCAGCCCCTCCCATACGCCTGACGCGACGGCAAGTGCCCTGCACGCGGAAGTCGACGGTCCCGCCGCCTGGGCCGGAGGCCGTCCCGGTGTGCGCACATCCCCGGCTCCGGACCGCCGCCCCACCCGCGCCGAAGCGCCACGGACTCCTCACGAGCGCGTCGTACGATCCCCGGTGCCACCGCAGGTGACGCGCGGGCCGCACGCGCGCGGACCGCCGGTGAACGACTCGGGGCGCGCCGCTCGTATCCCATGCAGCGAAGCGGTACCTCCACCGCACTCCCCAGGAGCTGCCATGCCCATCTCGTACTCGTCGTCCCCGTCGTCCGCCGGCGCCCCGGGGCCGTCTTCCGGCGGGCGGCACGACCACGACCACGACCAGGACCGGGACGGCGCCGCCGCGTTCGCCGAGCCGCAGACCCGGCGGCTGGACGGCGAGGTGCGCGAGGCGTACGTGCCGCCGCTGGTGGCCCGGGTGACCCACGGCTCGCTGGCCGACCTGCCGTTCGAGAACGCGGGCGCGGACCCCGGGCGCGCCGTGCTGAGCCGCCGCACGGAGCAGGGCGGCTGGACGGACGTGACCGCCGCGCAGTTCGCCGCCGAGGTCCAGGCGGTGGCCAAGGGCCTGATCGCGGAGGGCCTGATGCCGGGCGACCGGATCGCGGTCATGGCGCGCACCCGGTACGAGTGGACGCTGCTGGACTTCGCGGCCTGGGCCGCCGGGCTGGTCACCGTCCCCGTCTACCCCACGTCCTCGCTGTTCCAGACCCGGTGGATCCTCCAGGACTCCGGCGCGGTGGCCCTGGTGACCGAGACCAGCGGCCAGGCGGCGGCCCTCGGCCCGGAGCGGGCACGCCTGCTGGGCCTGCGGCACATCTGGACCATCGAGCAGGGCCACGTCGACCGCCTGGCGGACCTGGGCGCCGCGACCGTCTCCGACCAGGAGATCGACGTGCGCCGGGGCGTCCTGAGCCCCGACACCCTGGCCACCGTCGTCTACACCTCCGGCACCACGGGCCGCCCCAAGGGCTGCGCGCTGACCCACGGCAACTTCCTTGCCGAGGTCGACAACGCGATCGAACTGCTCTACCCGGTCTTCAAGAGCAGCGCCGGACAGACGCCCGCGACCCTCCTCTTCCTGCCCCTCTCGCACGTCTTCGGCCGCATGGTGGCGGTGGCCTGCGTCCGCGCCGGGGTGCGGCTGGGGCACGCGCCGAGCATGGCGGCCGACGACCTGCTGGCCGACCTGGCGAGCTTCCGGCCGACGTTCCTGCTGGCCATCCCGTACATGCTGGAGAAGATCCACAACAACGCGCGGGCCTCCGCCGAGCGCGGCGGCCGGGCGTCCTCCTTCGACCGCGCCGCCGACGTCGCCCGCCGCTTCGGCGAGGCGGTGGAGGCCCGCCAGCACGGCACGGGCCCGGGACCGGGCCGCGCCCTGCGAGCGGCCCGCGCCGTCTACGACCCCCTGGTGTACCGCCGCATCCGCAACGCCCTCGGCGGGCGGCTGCGGCAGGTCATCTGCGGCGGCTCCCCGCTCGGCCGCCGCCTGGCCGCGTTCTACGCCGGGGTGGGCATCGACGTCTACGAGGGCTACGGCCTCACCGAGACCACCGGCGCGGCGACGGTGACGCCCCCGCACCGGCCCCGCCTGGGCACGGTGGGCCGCCCGCTGCCGGGGACCCGGGTGCGGATCGCCGCGGACGGCGAGGTGCTGCTGAGCGGCGGCCAGGTGTTCCGCGGCTACTGGGACCCGCACGCGGGCGGGGTGGTCCCGGCGACCCAGGACGGCTGGTTCCCGACCGGGGACATCGGCCGCCTGGACGACGAGGGGTATCTGAGCATCGTCGGCCGCAAGAAGGAGATCCTGATCACCGCGGGCGGCAAGAACGTGGCCCCCGCGCCCCTGGAGAACTGGCTGCGCTCCCACCCCCTGATCTCCCAGTGCATGGTGCTGGGCGACGGCCGCCCCTACGTCTCCGCGCTGATCACCCTGGACCTGGACGGCGTCTCCCACTGGCGGCGGATGAACGGCAAGCACCCGGTGCCCGCCGAACTCCTCACCGACGACGCGGATCTGGCGGCCGTGCTGCAACGGGCGGTGGACGAGGCCAACAAGCTGGTCTCCCGCCCCGAGTCCATCCGCCGCTTCGCCGTCCTCCCGGTGGACTTCACCGAACAGGCGGGCCATCTGACCCCGTCGATGAAACTGCGCCGCGAGGCGGTCATGCGCGACTTCGCCCACGAGGTGGACGACCTGTACGCGCCCTGACCCGCGGTCCGCGGCCGGCCTTGCCGCCGGACCCCCTCAGCGGGTCGGGTAGTCCGTGTAGCCGCGGGCGTCGCCGCCGAAGAAGGTGGCCGGGTCCGGGGCGTTGTACGGGCCCTCGGTGCGCAGGCGCTCCGGGAGGTCGGGGTTGGCCAGGAAGAGGGCGCCGAAGGCGATGAGGTCGGCCGTGCCGTCCTCGATCAGCGCGAGCGCGCGGTGGTCGGTGGGGCCCTCGGTGGCCGGGTTCAGCACGAACGGTCCGGAGAACTGCTTGCGCAGGGCGAGGGTGGTCTCCCGGGCCTCGGGGCCGTGCTCCAAGACGTGCAGGTAGGCCAGGCCGAGCCCGTCGATCTCCTTGACCAGCGCCTCGTAGACGAGCTGCGAGTCGGGCTCTGAGATGTCGTTGTACGGGTTGCCGGGCGACACGCGCAGGGCCGTGCGTGCGGGGCCGATCGCGGCGGCCACCGCGTTGACCGTCTCCACGGCGAAGCGGATCCGGTTCTCCACCGAGCCGCCCCACTCGTCGGTGCGCTGGTTGGCGCCGGACGCGAGGAACTGGTGGATCAGGTAGCCGTTGCCCCCGTGCAGTTCGATCCCGTCGAATCCGGCTTCGACCGCGTTGCGCGCGGCCTGCGCGAAGTCCGCGACCGTCTGCCGGACCTCGGCGCCGCTCAGCTCGTGGGGGACGACGAAGTCCTTCATGCCGTCGACGGTGAACAGCCGGCCGTGGGCGGCCACCGCCGACGGGGCGACGGGGACGAGGTCGTCGGACAGCAGAGAGGGGTGGCCGATCCGGCCGGAGTGCATGAGCTGGGCGAAGATCCGGCCGCCGGCAGCGTGCACCGAGTCGGTGACCTCGCGCCACGCGGCGATCTGCTCGGCGCTGTGCAGGCCGGGGGTGAAGGGGTAGCCCTGTCCGACGGGGGACGGCTGAACCCCCTCGGTGATGATCAGGCCGGCGGAGGCGCGCTGGGTGTAGTACTCGGCGACGAGGCTGGTCGCGACGCCGCCCTCGCCCGCGCGGCTGCGGGTCATGGGGGACAGGGCGAAGCGGTTGGGGAGGGTCGTTCCGGCCAGGTGCACCGGCTCGAAGGCGCTGGTCATGTCTGCCTCACAGCTATAGTTGGTCGGCCAATTATTGACCGTGGGATGCAGCGTACCCCATTAATTGGCCGACCAAGTAAAAACTTCGGAGCGGTATGATGCGCGACGACGGGGTGTTCGGACGACCCTCGGGTCACCCGCCAGGACGACCCCGCGGAGTCAGGGCCCGACCAGAACCTCGCCTGAAGAGACCTGAAGAGACCTGAAGAGACCTGAAGAGATCCGGGAGGAGAGCTTCATGACCGCGGAACCCGGTCAGGAGTCGCACGGCGCACTCGGGTGCGCGGCGAAACCCAGCGCCGCACTGGACGGGCCGGTCAGCCACGCGATCAGCCGGGTCTCCCGACTGCACCGGATCGCGGCTGGCCGCGTCCTGCGGGACCTGGGACTGCACCCGGGGCAGGAGTTCGTCATGATGCACCTCTGGGACAACGGCGCGGTCCGCCAGTCCGAACTGATCAAGGCGGTCGGGCTGGATCCCTCCACGGTGACCAAGATGCTTCAGCGCCTGGAGCACTCCGGCCACGTGGCCCGCCGCCCCGACCCGGCGGACCGGCGGGCCTCCCTGGTCGAAGCCACCGACACGAGTTCCAGCCTCCTCGTCGAGGTCCGCCGGGCATGGGGCGAGCTGGAGCGCCAGACCTTGGGAGGCCTCGACGCCGCGGAACGCGCGGAGCTGGCGCGTCTGCTGGGCAAGGTGGAGGCCGCTCTGTGTCCGGAGGCCGCCCGGGGCGGGGGCGAGGCGAGCGGCGGCGCGCTCGGGGAACCGCCCGGGTCGGCGTGTTCCTTGCCTGGGTCACCGGCCCGGGACGGGCTCTGATCGACCGTCGGCTCCCCTGCCCGGCCACAGCGCTAGGCGCCCGCCTGCGCCTGCGCCTCCGCCTCCGCCGAGGTCTCCACGCCCCCCCTACGCCGAGGTCTCCGCGCTCGCCTCCGCCGACGCGCCCGCCCCCGCCGAGGCGGGATCCTCCGGTTTGCGGGCTATCAGGTGCGCCTGGGGGACTTGCTCGCCGGCGGGCTCGTCGGGGGAGCGGACCGTGTGGGAGCGCAGGGCGAAACCCGCGTTCTCCAGGAGTCGTGCCATCTGCTCCGGGCGGCGGCGCTGGAAGTCCAGGGTCACGGAATGGCCGAAAGCCTCCTCATAGCGGCGCGGCTCGTCGCCGACCTGGAAGCCGATCAGGAGGTGTCCTCCGGGCGCCAGGACCCGGTGGAACTCGGCGAACAGGTCGGGCAGCCGCTCCGCGGGCGTGTGAATGGAGGAGTACCAGGACAGCACTCCGGCGAGCCCCCCGTCGGGGAGGTCCAGCTCCAGCATGGAGCCCTGCTCGAAGCGCAGCTCAGGATGCTCGCGGCGGGCGACGGCCAGCATCGACGCGGACAGGTCCACGCCGAACGCCTCCGCCCCCAGCCCGGCCAGGAACCCCGTGACGCGTCCGGGCCCGCATCCCAGGTCGGCCAGGCCCCGGCCCGCCCCGCGGGCCGCGCCCGCCGCGACGAGTTCGGCGAACGCCGTCAGCACCGCCCGGTCCAACGGCGCGGCGGCGAGCTGCCCGTGGAAGCGCGCGGCGTAGTCCTCGGCGATCGTGTCGTAGAAAACGCGGGTGGCGGCCAGGAAGTCGGTCATGGCCGCGGACTGTAGCGCGGGCCACTGACAGAGCCCTGAGAGGCGGCCGCCCGGCGCCCGGAAGGTGTTCATCCGGAATTCACCGGAGCGAAAGAAGCGGCCGCCCCGCGCGCGGAGCGAAAGAGGCGGCCGCCCCGCGCGCGGAGCGAAAGAGGCGGCCGCCCCGCGCGCGGGGCGCTGGGCGGCCGAAGGCAGGAGCCCCGTCGCCTGGCGGCGCGGGGCTCCTTGGGTACTGCAATCAGACCTGGTGCTGTGCGGGGTTCGCTCAGACCGGGGTGACGTTCTCCGCCTGCGGGCCCTTCGGACCCTGCGTCACGTCGAAGCTCACCTGCTGGTTCTCTTCGAGGGAGCGGAAACCATTCGCGTTGATCGCGGAGTAGTGGACGAAGACGTCCGGGCCGCCGCCTTCCTGGGCGATGAAACCAAAGCCCTTTTCGGCGTTGAACCACTTCACGGTTCCGGTAGCCATAAGCCCTCCTTGGGCCCAAAGGGTCGCCCTGCTCCAGAACCTGCAAGTGTGAAAACGAGATCGCCGCACAACTGCATACGTCTGAAAAAGATCAGAGCCCGCGGTCACATGCTCCGCAGGCTCTGTACTGCAAGGGAAACCAAACTGCAACTTGATGGCGAGCCTAGCATGCGGACCCCGGAAAGCAAGAGGGGGCAAGATCACGTCACCCGGATGTTTGAAGCCTCTGGCGAGAACTTGACGCACAGTCCTCTACGGCGGATCGCCCGCGCACGCCCGAGCGGGTGACGGCGGACCCGGCCCCAGGGGCGGCGGCGGGGCCGCCGAGGCCGGGGTCTAGTCTCGCGAGGTGGACACTTCTCGCACCCGGCCGCGCGTCGGCCACATCCAGTTCCTCAACTGCCTTCCCCTGTACTGGGGGCTCGCGAGAACGGGCACGCTGCTCGACTTCGAGCTGACCAAGGACACCCCGGAGAAGCTCAGCGAGAAGCTGGTGCGCGGCGACCTCGACATCGGGCCGATCACCCTGGTCGAGTTCCTGAAGAACGCCGACGACCTGGTCGCCTTCCCCGACATCGCGGTGGGCTGCGACGGCCCGGTGATGTCGTGCGTGATCGTCTCGCAGCTCCCGCTGGACCGGCTCGACGGCGCCCGGGTCGCCCTCGGCTCGACCTCCCGCACCTCCGTGCGCCTCGCCCAGCTCCTGCTCGCCGAGCGGTACGGGGTGACCCCGGACTACTACGCCTGCCCGCCCGACCTGAGCACGATGATGCAGGAGGCGGACGCGGCGGTGCTCATCGGAGACGCCGCACTGCGCGCCAACCTGCACGACGGCCCCCGCTACGGCCTTCAGGTGCACGACCTCGGGCAGCTCTGGAAGGAGTGGACGGGCCTGCCGTTCGTCTTCGCCGTCTGGGCCGCGCGCCGCGACTACCTGGAGCGGGAGCCTGCCATCACCCGCCAGGTGCACGAGGCGTTCCTGTCCTCGCGCAACCTGTCCCTGGAGGAGGTCGGCAAGGTCGCGGAGCAGGCGGCCCGTTGGGAGTCCTTCGACGAGCGGGTCCTGGAGAAGTACTTCACCACCCTCGACTTCAGCTTCGGCGCCGCGCAGCTCGCCGCGGTCGAGGAGTTCGCCCGGCGCGTCGGCCCGACGACGGGCTTCCCGGCGGACGTACGGGTGGACCTGCTCAAGCCGTAGGGAGGAACCGGCGCCGGAGAGAGCCCGGCGCCGAACCCTCCGCGCGCGCGGGCCCGGCGCCGAACCACCCGCGCGCGCGAGCCCGGCGCCGAAAGCTCAGCGCCAGCGCCCCCCGCCGAACCCCCTGGTCCCGAACCCCCTGGTCCCGAACGGCCTGGCGTCGGCCGGGGAAAGGCGCTGGCGTAGGCTGGCCCCGTCCGTGACGAGTCCTGCGAGAGGTACGCCGGTGACCGAGAAGGCCGCACTCCAGTCCGTTCTCGACCGCGCAGCCGCGGGCGGCCGGATCAGCCCCGAGGAGGCGCTCGACCTCTACCGCGACGCCCCGCTGCACGCGCTGGGCGCCGCCGCCGACGCCGTGCGCCGCCGCATGTACGCGGGGACCGAGCACATCGCGACGTACATCATCGAGCGCAACATCAACTACACGAACGTGTGCGTCACCGCGTGCAAGTTCTGCGCCTTCTACGCCGCGCCCAAGGACACCGCCAAGGGCTGGACCCGCGACCTCGACGACATCCTGCGCCGGTGCGCGGAGACCGTGGAGCTGGGCGGCACGCAGATCATGTTCCAGGGCGGCCACCACCCGGACTACGGCGTGGAGTACTACGAGAAGCACTTCAAGGCCATCAAGGACGCCTACCCGCAGTTGGTCATCCACTCGCTGGGCGCCTCCGAGGTCGAGCACATGGCCCGCCTCTCCGGAGTCGGCGTCGAGGAGGCGATCAGCCGCATCCACGCGGCCGGGCTCGACTCCTTCGCCGGCGCCGGCGCCGAACTGCTGCCCGAGCGCCCGCGCAAGGCCATCGCCCCGCTGAAGGAGTCCGGCGAGCGCTGGCTGGAGATCATGGAGACCGCGCACCGGCTGGGCGTGGAGTCCACCTCCACCATGCTGATGGGCACCGGCGAGACCAACGCCGAGCGCATCGAGCACCTGCGCATGATCCGCGACGTGCAGGACCGCACGGGCGGCTTCCGCGCCTTCATCCCGTACACCTACCAGCCGGAGAACAACCACCTGAAGGGCCGCACTCAGGCGACCCTCTTCGAGTACCTGCGGATGATCGCCATCGCCCGCCTGTTCCTCGACAACGTCCGGCACATCCAGGGCTCCTGGCTGACCACCGGCAAGGACGTCGGCCAGCTCACCCTGCACTACGGCGCCGACGACCTGGGCTCGATCATGCTGGAGGAGAACGTCGTCTCCTCCGCCGGCGCCAAGCACCGCTCCAACCGCATGGAGATCATCGAGCTGATCCGCAGGGCCGGGCGCGTCCCCGCCCAGCGGGCCACCACCTACGAGCACCTCGTCATCCACGACGACCCGGCGAACGACCCGGTCGACGAGCGCGTGATGTCCCACATCTCCTCCACCGCCCTCGCGGGCGGCACCGCGCACCCCGAGCTGAAGCTGCTCGCCTCCAACTGACGTAACTGTGCTGACGATCCACCGCCCGCTGACCGACGACGCCTGCTCGGTCGTGGTCGACGGCGGCCGGATCGCCGCGCTCGGGCCGTACGGCGAGCTGTGCGCGGCCCACGGCGAGCGCGCCCGGGTCCGCGAGTGGGCCGGGGCCCTCGTCCGAGGGCGGCACGAGCCGGACGCCGTACGGCAGTTGGAGACGCTGTACTGGCCCGATCCACGCGAGGCCGCTGAACTCGGCTCGGCGCCGCTGCCCGCCGCGTCCGTCCCGATGACCGACGCCCGGTGGGGCGCGAGCGCCCGGCGCGGGCTCCAGCGGATGCTGGGGCGCGGGGTGACGGCCGTCGCCGGGCCGTTCGCCCGGCCGCCGGTCCAGACCGCCGTCCGGCGCTCGGGCGTCCTCGTCGGCGCCGCCGCCCCGGCCCTCGTGCCCGGCGCCCGCGCCGACTTCGCCGTGCTCGCCGAGGACGGGAGCTGCGTGGTGACGGTGGTCGGGGGACGGCTCGTCTACCGCCGGGCATAAATACGACTTTGGCGGTTGGGTCCACAGCGAGACGCGGCGCGCTTACTCTCAGCAATGGAGAGAGGGGTGGACGTCCCATGGTGAACCTCAAGCAACTCGACCCCAGCGCGTCGCCGTTGGACTACTACGGCGCGGAACTGCGCCGCCTGCGCGAGGCGGCCAGCCTCAGCCAGGCCGAGCTGGGCCACGCCGTCTTCTGCACGGCGTCCCTGATCGGCCAGATCGAGACGGCGCTGAAGGTGCCGACGCGGGACTTCTCGGCACGTGTGGACGCGGCGCTGGGCACGGATGGGATGTTCTCGCGGTTGGTGGGGTTGGTTCTGCGGAGCCAGTTACCTACGTGGTTCCAGCCGTACGCGGAGATGGAGTCGAAGGCGAGTTACATCTCGGCGTACGAGGCGCAAGTCATCTACGGGCTGTTGCAGACCGCGGAATACGCCAGCGCCGTGCTGGGTGCACGGGAGTGCGATGCTCTTGACGCCCTGGTCGAAGCCAGGCTTGAGCGACAGCGCATCCTGAACAAGGACAGTACGCCGCTCATGTGGGTCGTGCTGTCTGAGGCGGTGCTGCACCAGGAGATTGGTGGCCGCGACGTCATGCGCGATCAGCTCAAGCACCTCGTTGTGGCCCAGCAACGTGAATGGTTGCGCGTACAGATTCTGCCGTTCACGGCAGGTGCTCACGCCGGGCTGCCGGGCTCCTACACGATGCTGCGCTTCGAAGACGACCCGGACATCGTCTACACCGAGGACTTCGTCCAAGGGCACATGACGGCTAATCCGCAGGCCGTCAAGGAGGGTTCGCTCCGTTACGATCTCATGCAGGCTGCCGCCCTCTCCGTGGAGGAGTCGACGGAGCTGATCGCCAGCGTGATGGAGGAGCGTTATGGGCACCAACCCGATCCCGGCGGAGTGGCAGTGGCGTAAGTCGTCGTACAGCAGCGACACCGGCGGGAACTGCATCGAGTGCGCTCCTCTCAACGGCGCCGCCTGGCGCAAGTCCTCCTATAGCGGCGACACCGGCGGTGAGTGCGTCGAGTGCGCCGACCTCTCCGCCCACGTAGCCCTGCGGGACAGCAAGAACCCGGCCGGAGGCTGCCTCACCCTCGCTCCGGCGGCCTTCGCGCGGTTCGTCGGGGCGGCGGTGCGGGGCGAGCTGTAGGCCCGCGGGGGCGGCTGCGGCAGACGAAGCGGTGGCACACGTACGCCGCCGGCGCCCCGTCCGCCAGGGGGCGGTCGGCGAGCAAGGGGAACTCGTCGCCGCCCGCCGTGCCGCAGGCGACGACGCGCCCGGCGCGGCGCCCAGCAGCGCCGTGCGGTGCAGGGCTCGCGTCCCGTCGTCGGTGAGCGACCCACGAGCGAGTGCACAGTTTTCACAGGAAGCTGGCCGAGCAGCGGCGGAGCTATATTCTGGCCGTTTCCGGAACTACAGATCCCTGCGGTACGGCAGGAAACGGCAGTGCATACGGAGAGATGGCTGCCTGCAATTTCCTCAGTGGCCGTTCACCGCAACTGAGCTGGCAAGATCTACTGAATATGTGGACTCACGGCCGGGGCGGCAACGTCGTCTTCGACGGACGCAGCCCCTTGACCGCAGACCTCATGTCCGACAAGAACCACCAAGAGATAATGACATACCTGGCCGGGAAAGTATCCGCTGCCGACTTCAATGCACCGATGGACGCGTTGGGAGGCGAAGGGGATTACAGGGACCCGAAGACGCACTTCTTTTCTGACATGCTCGGGAATATGGCGAACGGCAGACACAGAACGGAGTTGCCTGACAAATTCACCGGCAGCTACGGCACCGAGTGCCAAGTGATCGCTCAGTCAAGGGACTCTCACACCTTCACGGTCGCTTTCGCCTCTTACAGCGACACCGGACTGGTCTCGCTGCTGCATCAGCCTTCCCTCATCCCAGACAGCCCTCCCGGTCAGCCCTGGGCCAGTGTCACGCAAGGGTATGTCGGGGCAGTGGTGGTCCATGTCCGTTGACATCGCCGGCACTCGGTGGCGTGTTGTGGTCAAGTCGGCACGCCTTGCCGCTCTGACACTCCTGGTCGTTTCTTATGCGGCGTTCCTGTGCCAGGAGTTTCCGATTCCCAGTTCACAGGGAGACCTGCTGAGGGCTCTGAAGTCGGATAAGCCCCCGGCGGTCGAAGTCTCGTACGACATTCCCGAATACGAGGGTGTGAGCCTGTTCTGGGCTACCTCGCCGCTGACCTATCGCGAACTGCGTATGTATGCACCGGATTCGCTTCCCGGCGGCCCGGAGGTCAATGCAGTAGAAAAAGAGATAGCAGCCAAGGCCGGCGTGCGGGCCGAGGACATCTCATTCCGGAGCCCGCCCACGGACGCCGAACCAGGGTTTCTCACCTTCTTCATTCCCGCGACGTATCCGCTCTATCTTCGCTTCGTCGCCCTGCGCTGGGTCGCGTTCTGTGTCGGTGCGGCCGTGCTACTCACGACGTGCGCCGCGCCGCGCCGATTCATGCGGGTGAAGAGTCGTGGCTTGTGGCCTGCCATCTGTCTGATCACGGGGGTCGGATTCTTCACCTGCCTATGGCTCGAACGGGGTGTGGCTCCCGGTGGAGGCGAAGCGCCGCCGCTCAGTGCTCGCTGCGCGTGGGCGGCGTCACTGGCGACGGCAGCGGTGATGGTCCTGGCGGGATGGGGTCTGGTTCACGTGATGCGGTGGATGGGCTGACGGCCTGTCTCTGACGGCCTGTCTCTACGGACGACCACGTCCGGCCTGCCGCGGGTCGCACTCATGGTCGGTGAACGCGCACGCGGCCATCACGCCTGGGAGAGGCGGGCGCATCGGCCCACTCGTCGTTCTGCGCGGACGCGACGACGCCGACCGGAAGGATCACCGCGGCGCGGCCGTGACGGCCCGCAGCGGCGCGGCGACCCGGGGTCGAGCCGATTCGGGCGACTAGGACACGAAGGCGTAGGCGCCTGGTCCAGACGCCGGTCCCGTCAGTTCGGCCTCCATTACTTCCGCAGAGGGCTGTCGTTCCTGTCCATCGTCGACCAGCGCCCCGAATCCAGCAGCCGGATCGTCGTGGACGACCCCGTCCTGATGGATGTCTTCCGCCGAGGCATGGAGGGCTGGGCAGGGGACGAGCTGACCCGACCCCCTGTACGCCGTCGCAGCGCGGAACCTGGTGGACAGAGGCCCGCTCCTGCGCGCCGGAAAGCACTGCGTGACCCTACGGTGTGGGCGCACACGCGAGTCTGGTCGGCTCGTTCACCGGCCTCCGTTTCGATCACGACCCGGAGGTCGTGTACACCGAAGACGTCATCTCGGGACACATGACCGCCAACCCAGAAACGGTTCGCGAAGGAGTTCGCCGTTACGCTAGCTTGCAGGCTGCTGCCCTTTCTGAGGGGGACTCAGCGAAGCTGATCAAGCGCGTGATGGAGGAACGGTATGGCCCCCGCTCAGCACTCGGCGAACCTTCGCTGGCGTAAGTCCTCCTACAGCGGCAACACCGGCGGCAACTGCATCGAGTGCGCTCCCCTGAACGGCATCGCGTGGCGTAAGTCGTCGTACAGCGGTGACACGGGCGGACAGTGCATCGAGTGCGCCCCCCTCAACGGCGCCGCCTGGCACAAGTCCTCCTACAGCAGTGACACCGGCGGCGAGTGCCTCGAATACGCCGACCTCTCCGCCCACGTAGCCCTGCGGGACAGCAAGAACCCGGCCGGAGGCTGCCTCACCCTCGCTCCCGCGGCCTTCGCGCGGTTCGTCGGGGCGGCGGTGCGGGGCGAGCTGTAGGCCCGCGAGGGCGGCTGCGACAATGAGCCGGTGACCCGCGCATCCCTGGAGAAGCAGCCGCACGAAGTCGCCTCGATGTTCGACGGCGTGGCGGAACGGTACGACCTGACCAACGACGTGCTGTCCCTCGGACAGGACCGGCGCTGGCGCAGGGAGGTCGCGCGGGCGGTCGACGCCCGCCCGGCGCAGAAGATCCTCGACCTGGCCGCCGGCACGGCCACCTCCTCGCTGCCGTTCACCGAGGCCGGGGCGTACGTCGTCCCCTGCGACTTCTCCCTGGGCATGCTCCAGGTCGGCAAGCGGCGCCACCCCTGGCTGCCGCTCACCGCGGGCGACGCGACGCGGCTGCCGTTCCAGGACGACACGTTCGACGCCGTCACGATCTCCTTCGGCCTGCGCAACGTGCAGGACACGGACGCCGCGCTGCGCGAGATGCACCGGGTGACCCGGCCCGGCGGACGCGTGGTCATCTGCGAGTTCTCGCACCCGACGTGGGCGCCGTTCCGCACGGTCTACACCGAGTACCTGATGCGCGCCCTGCCGCCGGTGGCGCGCGCGGTGTCTTCCGCCCCGGACGCCTACGTCTACCTGGCCGAGTCGATCCGGGCCTGGCCCGACCAGCCCGCGCTGGCCGGGCGGCTGCGCGCGGCGGGCTGGTCGTCGGCAGCCTGGCGCAACCTCAGCGGCGGCATCGTGGCGCTGCACCGCGGCTTCAAGCAGGACTGAGCCGCAGCTTCAAGCAGGACTGAGCCGCCGCCGGGCGGGGGCGGCTCACACGGGGCTGGCCTCGTACGGGTCGCCGGGCTCGTCGAGTTCGCGCGTCAGGCCGCCGGGCGGCGGCCCGGACACGCGCGGCTCGCGCACGCCCCCGCCGCCCTCGTCCGCGCCGAAGTCGAACCAGACGTAGACCCGGGAGTCCCGGGGCACCTCGGCGCCGGGCTGCGGGTACTGGCGGACCACGAAGTCGGCCACGGCGAGAGGGAAGTCAGGGCGGTCCGGCGCGTCGAGCAGCAGGCCCCGGGCGCGGGCGCTCGCTCTCGCGTCCATGGCCATCAGCCCGACCAGGCGCGGCACGCGGACTTCCGGTGTCTTGGGTATCGGGTACACGGACGTCACCCCCAGCGGTGCTCGCAGAGTAACCGCCGGGGACCGCTGCCGGAAGCGCTGCGTGTTCATCCGTGACAAATCGTCGCTCTCGGTGACCGAACGGCCGGGTCGGCCGGGGTCAGGACGGCTGGAGGTCCAGCCGGTAGCAGTGGCCCTCCCGCAGCGTCTTCGGGGTCGTGAACGCCTCCGCCCGGCGCATGCCGAGCCGTCGGGCCACCGCGACGGAGCGGGCGTTGCGGGGGTCGACCACGGCCACCACGCTCGCCAGGCCGCTCGCGCGCAGCCGCTCCAGGGTCATCTGGGCGGCGGCGGTGACGTATCCGCGCCCCCAGTGCGGCCGCCCCAGCCGCCAGCCGATCTCCGTCTCGCCGACCGGGCCCCACGGCCGGGGCCAGGGCTGGGCGCCGGTGAACCCGAGGACGTCGCCGTTCTCGTCGAGCACCGTCCACAGGCAGAAGCCGCGTTCGGCGTCGTGCCGGCGCTGGCGCGCGGTCAGCTCCTCGTAGAAGGACAGTTCGGCGGACCGGCCGCCGAAGAACTCCATCACCTCGGGGTCGTCGAAGATCCGGTGCCAGGCCACGGCGTCCTCGTCGGTGGGAACGCGCAGCCGTACCACGGGCAGAGCACGGTTCACAGGGGCAGCCCTTCAGCCGGGTGATCAATTCTGCTGAATAGACTGCCCCTGTCCAGTGCCGCTCGGCACGCACTTGCCGAACTTGGGGAGATCCCGCCGTGACCGTCGTGACTGAGCCCCTCGCCGAGAACACCGCCGATGTGATCGTCGTGGGCGCCGGGCCGGCCGGGTCGACTGCCGCGTACCACCTCGCGCGCGCCGGGCTCGACGTGCTCCTGCTGGAGAAGACCGCCTTCCCGCGCGAGAAGGTCTGCGGCGACGGGCTCACCCCGCGCGCCGTCAAGCAGCTCATCGCCATGGGCGTCGACGTCTCCGAGGAGGCGGGGTGGCTGCGCAACAAGGGGCTGCGGATCATCGGCGGCGGCGTCCGGCTGGAGCTGGACTGGCCCGACCTCGCCTCCTTCCCCGACTACGGACTCGTCCGCAAGCGCGACGACTTCGACGAGCAGCTCGCCCGGCAGGCGCAGAAGGCGGGCGCGCGGCTGTTCGAGCGGTGCAACGTCTCCGAGCCGCTCGTCGACGACCGCACCGGCCGCATCACCGGCGTGCGGGCCAAGCTGGGCGAGGAGAAGCGCGAGGTGACCTTCCACGCCCCGCTCGTCGTCGCCGCCGACGGCAACTCCACCCGGCTGTCGCTGGCGATGGGCCTGCACCGCCGCGAGGACCGCCCGATGGGCGTCGCGGTGCGCACGTACTTCGCGAGCCCGCGGCACGGCGACGACTACCTGGAATCGTGGCTGGAGCTGTGGGACCGGCGCGGCGCGCAGGACCGGCTGCTGCCCGGCTACGGCTGGATCTTCGGCATGGGCGACGGCACGTCCAACGTCGGCCTCGGCGTGCTCAACACCTCGGCCTCCTTCAAGGAGCTGGACTGGCGGGAGATCCTGAAGGCGTGGTGCGCCTCCATGCCGGAGGACTGGGGCTACACCCCCGAGAACATGACGGGCCCGATCCGCGGCGCCGCCCTGCCCATGGCCTTCAACCGCCAGCCGCACTACACGCGCGGGCTGCTGCTCGTCGGCGACGCGGGCGGCCTGGTGAACCCGTTCAACGGCGAGGGCATCGCCTACGCCATGGAGTCCGGCCAGCTCGCCGCCGACGTCATCGTCCAGGCCCACGCCCGCGCCACCCCCGCCCAGCGCGAACTGG
The DNA here is from genome assembly GCF_040644415.1 of Streptomyces sp. NPDC046985. Lineage (NCBI taxonomy): Bacteria > Bacillati > Actinomycetota > Actinomycetes > Kitasatosporales > Streptomycetaceae > Streptomyces > Streptomyces sp. NPDC046985. The sequence continues at coordinate 222,980 of NZ_JBEYWK010000008.1, read as the reverse complement.
CCCTCCAGCGCTACCCCCGCGTCCTGAAGGACACCTACGGCGGCTACTACACCCTGGGCCGCGCCTTCGTGAAGCTGATCGGCAACCCGAAGGTCATGCAGATCGCCGCCCAACGCGGCCTGACCCACCCCATGCTGATGAAGTTCACCCTCAAACTCCTCGCCAACCTCACCGACCCCACCGGCGGCGACGCGATGGACCGCATCATCAACGGCCTGAGCAAGGTCGCCCCGAAGGCATGACCCCACGCGCGAGCTGACGGCGACAGGCCGGCCCGCAGGGGCGGGCCGGCCTGTCCTCGACGTCCCCGACGGCCGCAGCACGGCCGTCGGGCGGTGATCATTTCTTCGTGGAGTCGAGTGCGAACTCGCAGTGCAGATCCTGGTGGTAGGCGACACCGTGCTGCTCGTACTCGACGCGGCATCCTGTGAGATGACGCCGGACGCGTCCGGTGACTTCGACGCGCACGCTCCCGTATTTGTCGCTCAGGACACCGGGTTCGATGCTGTAGTGCTGCTGGTAGTAGTCGTGAAATCCGCTGTAGTCGGGATCGCCGGCTTCCTTGCTCCCGGGGACTCGTCCTGACAGCAGGAATCCGTTCGTCTCGAGATCGGAGTAGACGTCGTAACCGAGCACCTTCACGCCTTCCGGCACGTGCAGGAGGCGCATGCGGGTGACTTCGACGGGTTCCTTGCTGCGGTTCTTGAGCAGCGGGTACGAGAATCGGTAGCGCTGCCCGGGACGCACGTCCGGGAAACCGAGGACTCCACTGAGCTGCGGACCGGCCCCGACGAGCGCGGACCCCCGCCGGTCCGAATTGGCGTCGCCGAACGCGTGGCAGCCGCTCAGCGCGACCAGTGACGCCGCCAAGGCCGCCAGCACGGCCGGTCTCCTCTTTCCGTGCATGCGCGGCCCCCCGCAAGCCCGGACAGCCCCGGCTGGCAGTGATCATGGTTGATCGGTTCCCGAACAGTATGCGAAGGAGATCCTGCTCGCCATAGCCGACCGCGAGGGGACCCTTGAACGCGCGCGGCCCCGCGCCGCCCCTCGCCCAACGGGACGGAAACAACCCGCCGGACGGGCCGCGGCGACGCGCGGGGGAGCGGCGGGGACGCCGGAGGGGCCGCGGCGGCGCGAGAAGGGCCGCGGGGACGCCGGAAGGGGCCGCGGGGGCGCGAGAAGGGCCGCGGCGGCGCGAGAAGGGGCGCGGGGACGCCGGAAGGGCCGCAGCCCCCGAGCGGCTGCGGCCCTTTCCCGTGTACGGCTCTGCGGGGCTCTCAGAGCACCCGCACCGCTCCCGTCGGCGGGTCGTACGACAGCGGCTTCTCCACGACGCCGCTGGAGGGGTTCTGCGCGCCGACGAACATACCGTCACCCACGTACACCGCCACGTGGTACGCGCTGCCCGCGCTGCCCCAGTAGAGGATGTCGCCCGGCTGGAGGTTCGACAGCGACACCGACGTGCCGACCGTCGACTGGTCCTGCGAGACGCGCGGCAGGCTGACGCCCACCTGCTTGAAGGCGGTCTGCACCAGGCCGGAGCAGTCGTAGGCCGAGGGGCCGGTGGCGCCGGAGACGTACGCCTTGCCGAGCTGCGCCTTGACGAAGGAGACGATCGCGGCGGCCGAACCGGTCGCCGTGGAGGAGCCGGCGGAGGCGTCCACGGAGACGCCGGCGCCGCCGCCCATGGTGGTCGCGGCGGTGAGCGCCATCCGCGGGGCGCTGCGCGTGGCGCGCTCCGCGGCGGCCCTGCGGGCGGCCTCGGCGGCGGCCTTCTTCTTCGCCGCGGCGGCCTTGTGCCGCGCGTCGGCCAGGTCCAGCCGAGCCTGCTTCGCGGCGTTCGCGGCGGCCGCGTCGCGCTCGGCGCGGAGCTGGTAGTTCGCGGCGGTCTGCTGGGTGGCGTCCGCCGACTGGGCGACCTGAGCGGACAGGTCGGTCAAGGTGGGCATTTCGAGCGTCTGGGTCACCGGTTCGGCGGCGTTCGCCGAAGCCGACGCACCCGCCACGGCAAGGGTACCGAGGACGCCGCCGGCGACTCCGGCCCGCATCGCGATCTTCGACGCGCTACGGCGGGGCTTCCGGTGGCTGCGTATGGGAGCGGTGTGGGGCATGGGAACTACGGGTACCAGGGACTCCTTCATATCTTCAAGAAACGTGTGGTCCGCCACATTTGCTCAACGGCCGGTACGAACGCCGGGTGCATCGCCGTTGATTGATGCCGTAACGGACATTGTGCGCGGAAGTGATCATGCCTGTGATCATGGGCTTTCGCTGTTACGCCCGAATTGCCCCGCGCCTACCATTGGTTGGGACGGATGGCCAAGCCCGGTTTTCCGCCCCTCCGCCCGGGTGTGGCGGAGGTCACGGAACCATCACCGGACCCGTCGAGTCCGGTCAGCGCGCCCGCTCCACCCGCCGCTCGTCCCAGACCGGCGCCGGCGTCTCCCGGACCGCGCCGTCCGCGCCGAACACCAGGTACCGGTCGAAGGACCGCGCGAACCAGCGGTCGTGGGTGACCGCCAGCACCGTCCCCTCGTACGCCTCCAGGCCCTCCTGGAGCGCCTCGGCCGACTCCAGGTCCAGGTTGTCGGTCGGCTCGTCCAGCAGCAGGGCGGTGGCGCCCGCCAGCTCCAGCAGCAGGATCTGGAAGCGCGCCTGCTGACCGCCCGACAGCCGGTCGAACGCCTGGTCCCCCTGCCGGTCCAGCTCGTAGCGCCGCAGCGCCGACATGGCCTTGCCCCGGTCCCGGGCGTGCTCGGTCCACAGCACGTCCACCAGGCTCCGCCCGGCGAGTTCGGGATGCGCGTGGGTCTGGGCGAAATGCCCCGCGACGACCCGGGCGCCCAGTTTCACGACGCCCGTGTGCGCCACGTCCCCGCCCGCCAGCAGCCGCAGGAAGTGCGATTTGCCCGACCCGTTGGAGCCGAGCACCGCCACCCGCTCGCCGTAGAAGACCTCCAGCGAGAACGGCTTCATCAGCCCGGTCAGCTCCAGCTCCTGGCAGGTGACCGCGCGCACGCCGGTGCGCCCGCCGTGCAGCCGCATCCGGATCTGCTGCTTGCGCGGCGGCTCCGGCGGCGGCCCCGCCTCCTCGAACCGGCGCAGCCGGGTGCGGGCCGCCTGGTAGCGCGAGGCCATCTCGTCGCTGCGCGCGGCGTACTGGCGCATGTCCAGCACCAGCCGCTTCAGCTTGGCGTGCTCCTCGTCCCAGCGTCGCCGCAGCTCCTCGAACCGGGCGAACCGCTCCTCGCGCGCCGCGTGGAACCCGGCGAAGCCGCCGCCGTGCACCCACACTTCGGCGCCCGCCGGGCTGGGCTCCAGGGCGATGATCCGCTGCGCGGCCCGCGCCAGCAGCTCCCGGTCGTGCGAGACGAACAGGACCGTCTTGCCCGTCTCGGCGAGCCGTTCCTCCAGCCAGCGCTTGCCGGGCACGTCCAGGTAGTTGTCGGGCTCGTCCAGCAGCAGGACCTCGTCGGGGCCGCGCAGCAGGGACTCCAGCACGAGCCGCTTCTGCTCGCCGCCGGAGAGCGTGCGCACCTGCCGGAACTGCGCCCGCTCGTAGGGCACTCCGAGCGCGGCCGAGGTGCACATGTCCCACACCGTCTCGGCCTCGTAGCCCCGGGCCTCGGCCCAGTCCGACAGGGCCTGCGCGTACGCCATCTGCGCGGCCTCGTCGTCCACCGTCATGATCAGGTGCTCGGCCTCGTCCACCGCCGCCGCGGCCTGCCGCAGGCGCGGCGGCGCCACCGACACCAGCAGGTCCCGGACCGTGGTCTCGTCCCGCACCGAGCCGATGAACTGCGGCATGACGCCCACGCCGCCGCTCGACGTCACCGCCCCGCCGTGCGCGCGCAGCTCGCCGGTCAGCAGCCGCAGCAGCGTGGTCTTGCCCGCGCCGTTGGGCCCCACCAGGGCGGCCACCGTGCCCTCGCCCACCCGGAACGTCACGTCGCCGAGCAGCGTCCGCCCGTCGGGCAGGCCGTACTCCAGGTGCGAGGCTTCCAGGTGTCCCATGACTGACACGTCCTTCTTTCGCGGGTGCGGGTTTCTTCGGGGGTGCGGGTTTCTTCGGGGGTGCGGGTTTCTTCGGCGGTGCGGGCTTCTCGGCGGGTGCGGGCTTCTTCGGGGTGCGCGGGCTTCTCCGAGTGCGCTGAGTGCAGCCTCGGGCCCCGCCCGCGACAGCTCCACTGGTTTTACCGCCGCGCGCCCCACGGCGGGCGCCGACCCCTGCCGGGGAGTCCGGCCCGTGAAGGGGCGGCGGCTTGTTCGTGAAGGAACGAACACGTCCACACCGCGTGCCGCCCTCCCTCTGATGTGTGAAAAGCGTTCCTCTACCAAAGTCTTGACGCCGCCCGCGACTTTGCGTGAACCGCTGGGCATCTGATAGTGCAGACCGCCCCCCACCTGCAAATACGCGGTAAAATATCACCACTGGTGATCAGTCGTGCGCTTCACGTGTGAAGATCACCGCTCCTCCGCCTTCATGATCCTTCGTCAGGTGGCGGAGATCACAAAGGTCGGAGAAGACCCCGTGTCGCAGATCACAGAGGGTCGGGCATAGGATGCCCTCCAGTTGGGCTTGTGACCTGCTTCACATGTTCCCGATCTTCGCGGGACCAGCGGGGGTGTTGGGACAGGTGGGGCCGGTGCGCCAGCCCGGCACCGCCAGCAGTCAGCGCCGACTGAGAGGAGCGAGGAGCGGTGAACGCGTATGCGCCCATCCTCGTACTGGGAGCCCTCGGGGCAGGCTTTGCGATCTTCTCCGTGGTCATGGCCACGCTGATCGGGCCGAAGCGGTACAACCGCGCCAAGCTCGAGGCCTACGAATGCGGCATCGAGCCGACCCCCACGCCGGCCGGCGGCGGGCGCTTCCCCATCAAGTACTACCTGACGGCGATGCTCTTCATCGTCTTCGACATCGAGATCGTCTTCCTCTACCCCTGGGCCGTCACCTTCGACGCCCTGGGTGTCTTCGGGCTCGTGGAGATGCTGCTCTTCGTGCTCACCGTCTTCGTCGCCTACGCGTACGTATGGCGGCGCGGCGGCCTGGAATGGGACTGAGGGGCCTCACACGACATGGGACTCGAAGAAAAACTGCCGAGCGGCTTCCTGCTGACCACCGTCGAGCAGGCCGCGGGCTGGGTGCGTAAATCGTCCGTCTTCCCGGCCACGTTCGGGCTCGCCTGCTGCGCGATCGAGATGATGACCACCGGCGCGGGCCGCTACGACCTGGCCCGCTTCGGCATGGAGGTGTTCCGCGGTTCGCCCCGGCAGGCCGACCTGATGATCGTGGCCGGCCGGGTCAGCCAGAAGATGGCGCCGGTGCTGCGGCAGGTCTACGACCAGATGCCCAACCCCAAGTGGGTGATCTCCATGGGCGTCTGCGCCTCCTCGGGCGGCATGTTCAACAACTACGCGATCGTCCAGGGCGTCGACCACGTCGTCCCCGTCGACATCTACCTGCCCGGCTGCCCGCCGCGCCCCGAGATGCTGATGGACGCGATCCTCAAGCTCCACCAGAAGATCCAGTCCGGCAAGCTCGGCGTGAACGCGCGGGAGGCCGCCCGCGAGGCGGAGGAGGCGGCGCTCAACGCCCTGCCCACGATCGAGATGAAGGGGCTGCTGCGGTGAGCGACGCGAACGGCGCCGGCGGCGCGAAGGGGCCCGTGGACGGCGCGAGCGGGCCCGCGAACGGCGCGAACGCGGCCAGCGGGGCCAACGGCTCCGCGAACAAGGCGAACGGGACCAGCGGCGCCGCGAACGGCGCGAACGGCGCCAGCGACTCCGCGAACGGGACCCGGCCCGCGGACGGGACCGGCGGGCCCGCGGACGGGACCGGCGGGGTCAACCCCGAGAAGGACCTCTCCGCCGACAACCTCCCCGGCCAGCGCGGCCGCGGCGGCGAGGAGATCCGCGTCCAGCGCGGCATGTTCGGCGCCCTGAGCGGCGGCGACACCTCCGGATACGGCGGCCTGGTCCGCTCCGTCCGCCTCCCGGGCGCCGCGAGCCGGCCCTACGGAGGCTGGTTCGACGAGGTCGCCGACGAACTGGAGGGCGCGCTGGAGGAGCAGGGACTGCTCCCCGGCCACGCCATCGACCGCACCGTCGTCGACCGCGGCGAGCTGACCTTCCACGTCGAGCGCGAGCACCTGCCGCGCGTCGCCCGCACCCTGCGCGACGACCCGGCCCTGCGCTTCGAGCTGTGCACCGGCGTCAGCGGCGTGCACTACCCGCAGGACAAGGGCCGCGAGCTGCACGCCGTCTACCACCTGCGCTCGATCACCCACAACCGGCTGATCCGCCTGGAGGTCGGCGTCCCCGACGACGACCGGCGCATCCCGTCGCTGGTCCCGGTCTACCCGACCAACGACTGGCACGAGCGCGAGACCTACGACTTCTTCGGGATCGTCTTCGACGGCCACCCGGCGCTGACGCGGATCATGATGCCGGACGACTGGCAGGGCCACCCGCAGCGCAAGGACTACCCCCTCGGCGGCATCCCCGTCGAGTACAAGGGCGCCCAGATCCCGGCTCCGGACCAGCGGAGGTCGTACTCATGAGCACGCACACCCCGTCCTCCGCCCAGCCGTCCGCCTCGGACCCGCTCGGCGCGCACGGCTCGCCCCGCGAGACCACCGAGGGCGCCGTCTACACGGTGACCGGCGGCGACTGGGACGAGGTCGTCCAGTCCGCGGCCCGCGCCGACGACGAGCGCATCGTCGTCAACATGGGCCCCCAGCACCCCTCCACCCACGGAGTGCTGCGCCTGATCCTGGAGATCGAGGGCGAGACCGTCACCGAGGCCCGCTGCGGCATCGGCTACCTGCACACCGGCATCGAGAAGAACCTCGAGTTCCGCACCTGGACGCAGGGCACCACGTTCGTGACGCGGATGGACTACCTGACGTCCTTCTTCAACGAGACCGCCTACTGCCTCGCGGTGGAGCGCCTCCTCGGCGTCGAGGACCAGATCCCCGAGCGCGCCGACGTCGTCCGGGTGCTCCTGATGGAGCTGAACCGGCTCTCCTCCCACCTGGTGTGCATCGCCACCGGCGGCATGGAGCTGGGCGCCACCACCATCATGATCTACGGCTTCCGCGACCGCGAGATGATCCTCGACCTCTACGAGCTGATCACCGGCCTGCGGATGAACCACGCGTACATCCGGCCCGGCGGGCTCGCCCAGGACCTGCCGCCCGGCGCGGTGGACCAGATCCGCGAGTTCGTGAAGAAGATGAGGAAGAACCTCCCGGAGTACGACAAGCTCGCCACCGGGAACCCCCTCTTCAAGGCCCGCATGCAGGACGTCGGCTATCTCGACCTGGCCGGCTGCATGGCCCTGGGCGCCACCGGCCCCATCCTGCGCTCCACCGGCCTCCCGCACGACCTGCGCAAGGCCCAGCCGTACTGCGGCTACGAGACGTACGACTTCGAGGTCCCCACCGCCGACACCTGCGACGCCTACGGCCGCTTCCTGGTCCGCCTGGAGGAGATGCGCCAGTCGCTCGGGATCGTCGAGCAGTGCCTGGACCGGCTCCAGCCCGGCCCGGTCATGGTCGCCGACAAGAAGATCGCCTGGCCCGCCCAGCTCGCCCTGGGACCCGACGGACTGGGCAACTCCCTCGACCACATCAAGAAGATCATGGGCACCTCCATGGAGGCCCTGATCCACCACTTCAAGCTGGTCACCGAGGGCTTCCGCGTCCCGGCGGGACAGGCGTACGCGGCCGTCGAGTCGCCCAAGGGCGAGCTGGGCGTGCACGCCGTGTCCGACGGCGGCACCCGCCCCTACCGGGTCCACTTCCGCGACCCGTCCTTCACCAACCTTCAGGCCATGGCGGCGATGTGCGAGGGCGGCCAGGTCGCCGACGTCATCGTCGCCGTCGCGTCCATCGACCCCGTGATGGGAGGCGTCGACCGGTGACCACCTCATCGTCGCAGCCCGGCGTCAGCCTGGGCATGCCCGAACTGCCCGCGCCCGCCTACCCGGACGACGTCCGCGCCCGGCTGGAGCGGGACGCCCGCGACATCGTCGCCCGCTACCCCGACTCCCGGTCCGCGCTGCTGCCGCTGCTGCACCTGACGCAGTCCGAGGAGGGGCACGTCACGCGCACCGGGATGCGGTTCTGCGCCGACGTGCTCGGCCTGACCACCGCCGAGGTCACCGCGGTCGCCACCTTCTACTCCATGTACCGGCGCAAGCCGTCGGGCGACTACCAGGTGGGCGTCTGCACCAACACCCTGTGCGCGGTGATGGGCGGCGACGCGATCTTCGAGTCCCTCCAGGAGCACCTGGGCGTCGGCAACGGCGAGACCACCGACGACGGCAAGGTCACCCTGGAGCACATCGAGTGCAACGCCGCCTGCGACTTCGCGCCGGTGGTGATGGTCAACTGGGAGTTCTTCGACAACCAGACCCCGGACAGCGCCCGGCGCGTCGTCGACGACCTGCGCGCGGGCCGCCCGGTGACGCCGACCCGCGGCGCCCCGCTGTGCACCTTCAAGGAGACCGCCCGGATCCTCGCGGGCTTCCCCGACGAGCGGGAGGGCGCCGCCGAGGCCGGAGGCAGCGCGGGACCCGCCTCGCTGGCCGGTCTGCGCCTGGCCAGGGGAGACGCCGGGCCGGTCCGCGTCGTCCACCCCCGCGAGGGCGGCCCGCACGGCGGCCCGCCGCCGACCGCCCCGCCCGAGTCGCCGCCGAGGGAGCACCTCAGCGCCCACGACGCGCCGCAGGAGACCTCGGCCTCCGACCCGTCGCACCCGGCCGGGCCCACCGCAGAGGAGGGGGAGTGATGACCGTGGCATCCGACGTGAAGGACACGAGCCCCGAGAAGCTGCTCGCGCCCGTGCTCTCCGCGTTCTGGGACGAGGAAGGGTCCTGGACGCTGGACGTCTACCGCCGGCACGACGGGTACGAGGGGCTGCGCAAGGCCCTCGCCATGCCGCCCGACGACCTGATCGCCTACGTCAAGGACTCCGGTCTGCGCGGGCGCGGCGGCGCGGGCTTCCCCACCGGCATGAAGTGGCAGTTCATCCCCCAGGGCGACGGAAAGCCGCACTACCTGGTGGTCAACGCCGACGAGTCGGAGCCGGGCACCTGCAAGGACATCCCGCTCCTGTTCGCCAACCCGCACAGCCTGATCGAGGGCATCGTGATCGCGTGCTACGCCATCCGGTCCTCGCACGCCTTCATCTATCTGCGCGGCGAAGTCGTCCCCGTGCTGCGCCGCCTGCACACGGCCGTCCGCGAGGCGTACGAGGCGGGCTACCTCGGCACGGACGTCCTGGGCAGCGGCCTGGACCTCGACATCACCGTGCACGCGGGCGCGGGCGCGTACATCTGCGGCGAGGAGACCGCGCTGCTCGACTCGCTCGAAGGCCGCCGCGGCCAGCCCCGGCTGCGCCCCCCCTTCCCGGCCGTCGCGGGCCTGTACGCGTGCCCCACCGTCGTGAACAACGTCGAGTCGATCGCGTCGGTTCCCGCCATCCTGCACCAGGGCAAGGACTGGTTCCGCTCGATGGGCAGCGAGAAGTCCCCCGGCTTCACGCTGTACTCGCTCTCCGGGCACGTCGCCGGACCCGGCCAGTACGAGGCGCCGCTCGGCATCACGCTGCGCCAGCTCCTCGACATGAGCGGCGGCATGCGCCCCGGCCACCGGCTGAAGTTCTGGACCCCGGGCGGCTCCTCGACGCCGATGTTCACCGAGGAGCACCTCGACGTCCCCCTCGACTACGAGGGCGTCGGCGCCGCCGGCTCCATGCTCGGCACCAAGGCCCTCCAGTGCTTCGACGAGACGACGTGCGTGGTCCGCGCGGTGACCCGGTGGACCGAGTTCTACGCCCACGAGTCCTGCGGCAAGTGCACGCCGTGCCGCGAGGGCACCTACTGGCTGGTGCAGTTGCTGCGGGACATCGAGGCGGGCAAGGGCGCCATGGCCGACCTCGACAAGCTCGCCGACATCGCCGACAACATCAACGGCAAGTCCTTCTGCGCCCTCGGCGACGGCGCCGCCTCGCCGATCTTCTCCTCCTTGAAGTACTTCCGCGAGGAGTACGAGGAGCACATCACCGGCCGGGGCTGCCCCTTCGACCCGGCCAAGTCGACAGCCTGGGCGGACCGCCCGGAGGTGAACGCATGACCGTGACTGCCAGTGCTCCCGCCGGCGGCGGAGAGGCGGCCGTCCCGCCGGAGGACCTCGTCTCGCTGACGATCGACGGCATCGAGATCAGCGTGCCCAAGGGCACCCTGGTCATCCGGGCCGCCGAACAGCTCGGCATCGAGATCCCCCGGTTCTGCGACCACCCCCTGCTCGACCCGGCCGGCGCCTGCCGCCAGTGCATCGTCGAGATCGAGGGCCAGCGCAAGCCCATGGCGTCGTGCACCATCACCTGCACCGACGGCATGGTCGTCAAGACCCAGCTCACCTCGGCGGCCGCCGAGAAGGCCCAGCACGGCGTGATGGAGCTGCTGCTCATCAACCACCCGCTGGACTGCCCGGTCTGCGACAAGGGCGGCGAGTGCCCCTTGCAGAACCAGGCCATGTCGCACGGCAACGCCGAGTCCCGCTTCGAGGGCCGCAAGCGGACCTACGAGAAGCCGGTGCCGATCTCCGCGCAGGTGCTGCTCGACCGCGAGCGGTGCGTGCTGTGCGCGCGCTGCACCCGGTTCTCCAACCAGATCGCCGGCGACCCGATGATCGAGCTGATCGAGCGGGGCGCGCTCCAGCAGGTCGGCACCGGCGAAGGCGACCCGTTCGCGTCGTACTTCTCCGGCAACACCATCCAGATCTGCCCGGTCGGCGCGCTCACCTCGGCGGCCTACCGGTTCCGCTCCCGCCCCTTCGACCTGGTGTCCTCGCCGACCGTCTGCGAGCACTGCGCGGGCGGCTGCGCCACCCGCACCGACCACCGGCGCGGCAAGGTCATGCGGCGGCTCGCCGCCGAGGACCCCGAGGTCAACGAGGAGTGGATCTGCGACAAGGGGCGCTTCGCGTTCCGCTACCCGCAGACCAGGGACCGGCTGACCACCCCGCTGGTGCGCAACCCCGAGGGCGAGCTGGTCCCCGCGTCCTGGCCCGAGGCGCTGGAGATCGCCGCGCAGGGGCTGCTCGCCTCGCGCGGCCGGACCGGCGTCCTCACCGGCGGCCGGCTCACCGTCGAGGACGCCTACGCGTACAGCAAGTTCGCCCGGGTCGCCCTGGACACCAACGACGTCGACTTCCGCGCCCGCGTGCACAGCGGCGAGGAGGCCGACTTCCTGGCCGCCCGCGTCGCCGGACACGGCCGGGACGTCGACGGCGGCGGCGTCACGTACGCCGACCTGGAGAACGCGCCCGCCGTCCTGCTCGCCGGATTCGAGTCCGAGGAGGAGGCGCCCGGCGTCTTCCTGCGGCTGCGCAAGGGCTGGCGCAGGCACGGCCAGCAGGTCTTCGCGCTGGCCACGCACGCCACCCGGGGCCTGACCAAGGCCGGCGGCACACTCCTGGCGGCCGCGCCCGGCACCGAGACCGAATGGCTGGACGCCCTGGCCGGCGGCGACGACCTGGAGGACGCCGGCGCCGCCGCGGCCCAGGCGCTGCGCGCCGAGGGCGCCGTGATCGTCGTCGGCGAGCGGCTGGCCGCCGTGGCCGGCGGCCTCACCGCCGCGGTCCGGGCCGCCGCCGCGACCGGCGCCCGCCTGGCGTGGATCCCGCGCCGGGCCGGGGAGCGCGGCGCGATCGAGGCGGGCGCGCTGCCGTCGCTGCTGCCGGGCGGCCGCCCGGCGACCGACCCGCGCGCGCGGGAGGAGGTCGCCGCCGTCTGGGGCGTCGCCGAACTCCCGCACCGCTACGGCCGCGACGCCTCCCAGATCGTCCAGGCCGCCGCCGACGGCGAACTCCAGGCGCTGGTCGTGGCCGGGGTGGAGATCGCCGACCTGCCCGACCCGGCCCGCGCCCGGATCGCGCTGGCCGAGGTCGGCTTCCTGGTGTCGCTGGAGCTGCGGCCCGGCGAGGTCACCGAGCACGCCGACGTGGTGCTGCCGGTCGCCGCGGTCGCGGAGAAGGCGGGCAGCTTCCTCAACTGGGAGGGCAGGGTCCGCTTCTTCGAGGCCGCGCTCAAGCCCGACCAGATGGCCCGCCGGCTCGCCCCCGCCGACCTGCGGGTGCTCCAGATGCTCGCCGACGCCATGGACGTCCACCTCGGGCTGCCGGACCTGCGCACCGCGCACGTGGAGCTGGACCGGCTCGGCGCCTGGCGCGGGCCGCGCGCCGACGACCCCGCCGAGAGCGCGGGCGCGCTGCCCCGGCCCGCCGCCGGGGAGGCCGTGCTCGCCGGGCACCGGCTGCTCCTGGACCACGGCCTGCTCCAGCAGGGCGACGACGCGCTCGCCGGCACCCGGCACGCCGCCCGCGCGCGCGTGTCCGCCGCCACGGCCGCCGAGGCGGGCCTGCGCGAGGGCGACCCGATCGCCGTGACCGGCCCCGCCGGATCCGTCGAACTCCCGCTGGAGATCACCGACATGCCCGACCGGGTGGTGTGGCTCCCGCTGAACTCGGTCGGCGCGGGCGTCGCGTCCGACACCGGGGCGCTGCCCGGCGCCCTCGTCCGCATCGGCCCGGCGGCGCACGCGCCCGGGGCCCCCAAGGAGGTGGAGGCATGAGCCCGTACCTCGCCGCAGAGAACCTCTCGATGTTCGGCGACGACCCCTGGTGGCTGGTCGTCGTCAAGGCGGTGTTCTGCTTCGCCTTCCTGATGCTGACCGTGCTGTTCTCCATCGTGTGGGAGCGCAAGGTCGTCGCCTGGATGCAGCTCCGCATCGGCCCGAACCGGCACGGCCCCTGGGGCATGCTCCAGTCGCTCGCCGACGGCGCGAAGCTGATGCTCAAGGAAGACGTCGTCGTCAAGCGCGCCGACAAGGTCGTCTACGTGCTCGCGCCGATCGTCGCGGCCATCCCGGCGTTCATGGCCATCGCCGTGATCCCCTTCGGCCCCGCCGACGACGAGGTCTCGGTCTTCGGCCACCGCACCGCGATGCAGCTCACCGACCTGCCGATCGCGATGCTCTACATCCTCGCGGTCGCCTCGGTCGGCATCTACGGCATCGTGCTCGCGGGCTGGAGCTCCGGCTCGACGTACCCGCTGCTGGGCGGCCTGCGCTCCTGCGCGCAGATGATCTCCTACGAGATCGCCATGGGCGCCGCGTTCGCCTCGGTGTTCCTGTACTCGGGCTCCATGTCGACGTCGACGATCGTCGCCCAGCAGCACGACCGCTGGTACATCCTGCTGCTGCCGGTCTCCTTCGTGCTCTACATCGTCACCATGGTCGGGGAGACCAACCGCGCCCCGTTCGACATGCCGGAGTCCGAGGGCGACCTGGTCGGCGGCTTCAACACCGAGTACTCCTCGATCAAGTTCGCGATGTTCATGCTCGCCGAGTACGTGAACATGGTGACGGTCTCCGCCGTGTCGACCACGCTGTTCCTCGGCGGCTGGCGGGCCCCCTGGCCGATCAGCGGCTTCTGGGAGGGCGCCAACCACGGCTGGTGGCCGCTGCTCTGGTTCGTGATCAAGGTGCAGCTCCTGCTGTTCTTCTTCATCTGGCTGCGCGGCACGCTCCCGCGGGTGCGCTACGACCAGCTCATGAAGCTCGGCTGGAAGGTCCTCATCCCGGTCTCGGTGACCTGGCTGATGCTCGTCGCCACGGTGCGGACCCTGCGCAACCAGCACTACGACTTCGCCGACATCGCCCTGTACGTCGGCGGCGCCGTGCTGGCCCTGCTGGTCCTCTCCTTCGTCGCCGACATGTTCCGCGACCGGGCGAAGGAGGCCGAGCGGCCCGCCGGGCCGGACGCCGGGTTCGACCCCATGGCCGGCGGGTTCCCCGTGCCGCCGCTGCCGGGACAGGAGCTGCCGCCCGTGCCGCGGCGCCGCCCGCGGCGCGAGCGGGAGTTGATCGTCAGTGGCGGCCCGGACACCGCCGGTGACGGATCTGTGGAGGGAAAGGAGGCGTCCGATGGCTGAGGAGCCCGAGGAGGCCGGGCGCGCCAAGCCCGGCTTCCAGAATCCCGTCGCCGGCTTCAGCGTGACCTTCAAGGCCATGTTCAAGAAGCGGCTGACCGAGCAGTACCCGGAGCAGAAGAAGACCACCGCTCCGCGCTTCCACGGACGGCACCAGCTCAACCGCCATCCGGACGGCCTGGAGAAGTGCGTCGGCTGCGAACTGTGCGCCTGGGCCTGCCCCGCCGACGCCATCTACGTCGAGGGCGCCGACAACACCGACGAGGAGCGCTACTCCCCGGGTGAGCGCTACGGCCGCGTCTACCAGATCAACTACGCCCGCTGCATCCTGTGCGGCCTGTGCATCGAGGCGTGCCCCACACGCGCGCTGACGATGACCAACGAGTTCGAACTGGCCGACTCCAGCCGCGCCAACCTGATCTACACCAAGGAACAGCTCCTGGCCGGCCTGACCGAGGGCATGGTCGACACGCCGCACGCCCTCTTCCCCGGCACGGACGAACAGGACTACTACCGGGGCCTGGTGACCGAGGCCGCGCCGGGCACGGAGCGCCAGCCGGCCGTCTCCCAGGGCGAGAAGGCCGCGGCCGCGGACAAGGAGGTGGACGTATGAGCGCGCAGCTCGCCGCCTACACCACCTCCACCGGAGAGGCGTTCCAGTTCTGGGTGCTGGGCGCCGTCGCGGTGCTCGGCGCCCTGGGCACCGTGTTCATGAGGAAGGCCGTGCACAGCGCGCTGTGCCTGGCCGGGACGATGATCGTCCTCGCGGTGTTCTACCTGGCCAACGGGGCGTACTTCCTGGGCGTCGTGCAGATCGTCGTCTACACCGGCGCGATCATGATGCTGTTCCTGTTCGTGGTGATGCTCGTCGGCGTGAGCGCCGCGGACTCCCTGAAGGAGACCGTCAGGGGCCAGCGCTGGCTGGCCCTGCTGTGCGGGCTCGGCTTCGGCGTCCTGCTCTTCGCCGGGATCGCCAACGCCTCCCTGAAGGACTTCGCCGGCGCCGGCAAGGCCAACGCGGGCGGCAACGTGGAGGGGCTGGCGGCCCTCGTCTTCACCAAGTACGTCTTCGCGTTCGAACTCACCGGCGCCCTGCTGATCACGGCGACCATCGGCGCCATGGTGCTCACCCACCGCGAGCGCACCGAGCGCGCCCCGACCCAGCGCGAGCTGGCCGAGCGGCGCGTGCGCGAGGGCAGGCACCTGCCGCCGCTGCCCGCCCCCGGCGTCTACGCCCGGCACAACGCCGTGGACGTCGCGGGCCTGCTGCCCGACGGCACCCCGTCGGAGCTGACGGTCAGCAAGACCCTTCGCGACCGCGGCCAGATCCGCGACGTGTCGGTCGAGGCGCTGAACGACCTCAAGGCCCTGGAGCAGCGCGCCGAGGAGCGTCTGGAGCGCACCGGGACCGAGCCGGCGACCTTCAAGCGGCCCGAGGAGGCGTCGAAGTGAATCCCGTCGACTACCTCTATCTCGCCGCCCTGCTGTTCACGATCGGCGCGACCGGCGTGCTGATCCGGCGCAACGCCATCGTGGTCTTCATGTGCGTCGAGCTGATGCTGAACGCCTGCAACCTCGCGTTCGTCGTCTTCTCCCGCATGCACGGCAACCTCGACGGCCAGATCATCGCCTTCTTCACCATGGTCGTCGCCGCCGCGGAGGTCGTGGTGGGGCTCGCGATCATCGTGTCGCTGTTCCGTTCCCGCCACTCGGCCTCGGTCGACGACGCCAGCCTGATGAAGCTGTAAGGGGTCGGAAGAACTGTGGAGAACCTGATCGCGCTGCTGATCGCGGCGCCCCTGCTCGGAGCGGCCGTCCTCCTGGTCGGCGGCCGCCGGCTCGACGCCGTCGGCCACTGGATCGGCACCCTGCTCGCGTCCGCCTCGTTCGTGATCGGCCTGGTCCTCTTCACCGGCCTGCTCGGCCGGTCCGCCGACCACCGGACCCTGATCCAGCACCTGTTCACCTGGATTCCGGTGGGCGGCTTCCAGGCGGACGCCGCGTTCCGCCTGGACCAGCTCTCGATGACGTTCGTGCTGCTGATCACCGGCGTCGGCTCGCTGATCCACCTGTACTCCGTCGGCTACATGGAGCACGACGAGCGCCGCCGCCGCTTCTTCGGCTACCTCAACCTGTTCCTCGCGGCGATGCTGCTGCTCGTCCTCGCCGACAACTACCTCCTGCTGTACGTCGGCTGGGAGGGCGTCGGCCTCGCCTCCTACCTGCTGATCGGCTTCTGGCAGCACAAGCCCAGCGCGGCCACCGCCGCGAAGAAGGCGTTCCTGGTCAACCGGGTCGGCGACATGGGCCTGTCGATCGCGATCATGCTGATGTTCACGACCTTCGGGACGTTCGCCTTCGGCCCGGTGCTCGGGCACGCGGGCGACGCCTCACAAGGCCGGCTCACCGTCATCGCCCTGATGCTGCTGCTCGCCGCCTGCGGCAAGTCCGCCCAGGTGCCGCTCCAGTCCTGGCTCGGGGACGCGATGGAGGGCCCGACCCCGGTCTCCGCCCTCATCCACGCCGCCACGATGGTGACCGCGGGCGTCTACCTCATCGTCCGCTCCGGCGCGATCTTCAACGGGGCGCCGGACGCGCAGGTCGCCGTCACCGTGGTCGGCGCGGTCACGCTGCTGTTCGGCGCCGTCGTCGGCTGCGCCAAAGACGACATCAAGAAGGCCCTGGCCGGATCGACCATGTCGCAGATCGGCTACATGGTGCTGGCCGCGGGCCTGGGCCCGATCGGCTACGTCTTCGCGATCATGCACCTGGTGACGCACGGCTTCTTCAAGGCCGGGCTGTTCCTCGGCGCGGGCTCCGTCATGCACGGCATGAACGACGAGGTCGACATGCGCCGCTACGGCGGCCTGCGTAAGTACATGCCGGTCACCTTCGTCACCTTCGGCCTCGGCTACCTCGCCATCATCGGCTTCCCCGGGCTGTCCGGCTTTTTCTCCAAGGACAAGATCATCGAGGCGGCCTTCGCCAAGGGCGGCGCCGAGGGCTGGATCCTCGGCGGCGCGGCCCTGCTGGGCGCGGCCCTCACCGCCTTCTACATGACGCGCGTGATGCTGATGACGTTCTTCGGCGAGGAGCGCTGGCGCCATCGGCCCACCCCGTCCCCGGCCGCGCCCAGCGCGGAGCCGGCGGCCGATGAGAACGGGGCGCACGGCGCACACGCCGAGCCGCACCCGCACGAGTCGCCCAAGGTCATGACGATCCCCATGATCGTGCTGGCCGTCGGGTCGGTCTTCGGCGGCGCGTTCTTCAGCCTCGGCGACCGCTTCCTGCACTGGCTGGAGCCGGTCACCGGGCACAGCGAGGGCCACTCGCCGCTCGGCGCCTGGACGGTCACCGGGGCGACCATGGCGTGCCTGGTGATCGGCGTCGCCGTCGCCTACGCGCAGTACGGCCGCAAGCCGGTCCCGGCGACGGCCCCGCGCGGGTCGCTGCTCACCCGGGCCGCCCGGCGCGACCTGCTCCAGGACGACTTCAACCACGTCGTCCTGGTCCGCGGCGGCGAGCACCTGACGCGTTCGCTGGTCTACGTCGACCACACCCTGGTGGACGGCGTCGTCAACGGCTCGGCCGCCTCGGTGGGCGGCCTGTCGGGGCGGCTGCGCAAGCTCCAGAACGGCTTCGCGCGCTCCTACGCGGTCTCGATGTTCGGCGGTGCGGCGCTGCTCGTCGCCGCGACCCTGCTGATGAGGGCGGTCTGATACCGATGTCCTTTCCCCTGCTGACAGCGACGGCGGTGCTTCCGGCCGTGGGGGCGGTGGCCACGGCCGCCGTGCCGGCCGCCCGGCGGACCGCCGCCAAGTGGCTGGCGCTGCTCGTCTCGCTCGCCACGCTCGCGCTGGCCGCCCTCGTCCTGGTCCGCTTCGACCCGGGCGGCGCCCGGTACCAGCTCACCGAGTCGCACTCCTGGATCGCCGCCTTCGGGGTCCGCTACGAGCTGGGCGTGGACGGCATCGGCGTGGCGCTGGTCGCGCTGACCGCCCTGCTGATCCCGTTCGTGATGCTCGCGGGCTGGCACGACGCCGACCCCCTGGAGACCGGCAGCAGCCGCTGGCGGCCCACGCAGGGCTTCTTCGCCCTGATCCTGGCCGTCGAGGCGATGGTGATCGTCTCCTTCGAGGCCACGGACGTCTTCCTCTTCTACATCTTCTTCGAAGCCATGCTGATCCCGATGTACTTCCTGATCGGCGGCTTCGGGGACCGCGCCCACGAGCACGGCGAGGAGGCGGCGGCCACCCAGCGGTCGTACGCGGCGGTCAAGTTCCTCCTCTACAACCTGGCCGGCGGCCTGATCATGCTGGCCGCGGTGATCGGGCTGTACACGGTCGCGCACACCTTCTCGCTCTCCGAGATCGCGCAGGCCCGCGCGAACGGCTCGCTGCACATGGCGACCGGCACCGAGCGGTGGCTGTTCCTCGGCTTCTTCTTCGCCTTCGCGGTGAAGGCGCCGCTGTGGCCGCTGCACACCTGGCTGCCCAACGCCATGGGGGAGGCCACCGCCCCGGTCGCCGTCCTCATCACGGCGGTGGTGGACAAGGTGGGCACGTTCGCGATGCTCCGCTTCTGCCTCCAGCTCTTCCCCGAGGCCAGCAAGTGGGCGACGCCCGTCATCCTGGTCCTGGCCCTGATCAGCATCCTGTACGGGGCGCTGCTCGCGGTGGGCCAGCGCGACATCAAGCGCCTGGTGGCGTACGCGTCGATCTCGCACTTCGGCTTCATCGTCCTGGGCGTCTTCGCGATGACCAGCCAGGGCCAGTCGGGCGCCACGCTCTACATGGTCAACCACGGCATCTCCACCGCGTCGCTGCTGCTGGTCGCCGGGTTCCTGATCTCCCGCCGCGGCTCCCGGCTCATCGCCGACTACGGCGGGGTGCAGAAGGTCGCCCCGGTGCTCGCCGGGACGTTCCTGATCGGCGGCCTCGCCACCCTGTCCCTGCCGGGCCTCGCGCCGTTCGTCAGCGAGTTCCTGGTGCTGGTCGGCACGTTCGTCCGGCACCCGGCGATCGGCGTCGTCGCCACCTTCGGCATCGTGCTCGCCGCGCTCTACACGCTGGTGCTGTACCAGCGGACGATGACCGGCCCGGTGAAGCCGGAGGTCTCCGCGATGCCGGACCTGCGGGTGCGCGAGCTGGTGGTCGTGGCCCCGCTGATCGTGCTGCTGATCTTCCTGGGCGTCTACCCGAAGCCCGTCGCGGACATCGTCAACCCGGCGGTGCGGCAGACCATGTCCGACGTACACCAGACCGATCCCCAGCCGAAGGTGGAGGCGGCCCCGTGAGCGCACCAGCCGTCCACAGCCTGTGGACAACAGCGGCCGAACCGATCTCGAAGATCCCGGCGCCGAAGATCGAATACGGGCAGTTGTCGCCCACCCTGATCGTCCTGGGCGCGGCGCTCGTCGGCGTCCTGATCGAGGCGTTCCTCCCGCGCAGGTCCCGCTACTACGCACAGGTGTTCGTCTCCGCCGTCGCGCTGGCGGCCGCGTTCGCCGCGGTCGTCGCGCTCGCCGCCGACGGCTACGGCACCACGAAGGCGCACATCGCGGCCATGGGCGCCGTCGCCGTCGACGGCCCGGCCCTCTTCCTCCAGGGCACGATCCTGCTCGCCGCACTGGTCGGCCTGTTCACCTTCGCCGAACGGCGCCTCGACCCCGAGGCGCACGGCAACCGCGTGGACTCCTTCGCCGCGCAGGCGGCGTCCGTGCCGGGCAGCGACGGCGAGAAGGCCGCGGTGAAGGCGGGCTTCACCACCACCGAGGTCTTCCCGCTGCTCCTGTTCGCCGTCGCCGGCATGCTGGTGTTCCCCTCCGCCAACGACCTGCTGACGCTGTTCGTGGCCCTGGAGGTCTTCTCGCTGCCGCTGTACCTGCTGTGCGCGCTGGCCCGCCGCAAGCGCCTGATGTCGCAGGAGGCCGCCGTCAAGTACTTCCTGCTCGGCGCGTTCGCCTCGGCGTTCACCCTGTTCGGCATCGCCCTGCTGTACGGGTACGCCGGCTCGGTGTCGTACGCGCGGATCGCGCAGGTCGTCGAGGGCAGCGTGCAGACCGTGGACCCGGCGCTGGCCGGCACCATGGGCAATGACGCGCTGCTGCTGCTCGGCGCCGCCCTGCTCGTGATGGGGCTGCTGTTCAAGGTGGGCGCCGTCCCGTTCCACATGTGGACCCCGGACGTCTACCAGGGCGCCCCGACCCCGGTCACCGGGTTCATGGCGGCGGCGACCAAGGTGGCGGCCTTCGGCGCGCTGCTGCGCCTGCTGTACGTCGTGCTGCCGGGGATGCGCTGGGACTGGCGGCCGGTCATGTGGGGCGTGGCGATCGTCACCATGCTCGGCGGCGCCATCGTGGCGATCACCCAGACCGACATCAAGCGCCTGCTGGCGTACTCGTCGATCGCGCACGCCGGCTTCATCCTCGCGGGCGTCATCGCGACCTCGAAGGACGGCGTGTCCTCCGTCCTGTTCTACCTGGCCGCCTACTCCTTCGTGACGATCGGCGCGTTCGCCGTGGTGACGCTGGTGCGCGACGCGGGCGGCGAGGCGACCCACCTGTCGAAGTGGGCCGGTCTGGGGCGGCGCTCGCCGCTGGTCGCGGCGGTCTTCGCGGTGTTCCTGCTGGCCTTCGCGGGCATCCCGCTGACCTCCGGCTTCGCGGGGAAGTTCGCCGTGTTCAAGGCGGCGGCGGAGGGCGGGGCGGCGCCGCTGGTCGTGATCGGCGTGATCTCGTCGGCCATCGCCGCCTTCTTCTACATCCGCGTGATCGTGCTCATGTTCTTCAGCGAGCCGCATCCCGAAGGCCCGACGGTGGCCGTGCCGTCCCCGCTCACGACGACCGCCATCGCCGTCGGCGTGGCCGTCACCCTGGTCCTCGGCGTCGCCCCCCAGTACTTCCTGGACCTGGCGAGCCAGGCAGGGGTGTTCGTGCGCTGAGCGCGCCCGCACCGTGACGGTCCGGCCCGGCCCTTCTCAGGGGGCCGGGCCGGACCGTCTTCGCACTCCGCCCCCAGCCTGTGGAAAACTCCGGACATGTCGGCGGGGAGCCCTATCGTGGTGGGGTGGTCGAGGGACGACGGACGGGGGACGCGACGATGGGCGGGACAGGCGGTGTCACCGAGATGGCAGTGACGGACAGCGAGGCGCTGGCCACGCTGCACCGGGTCTTCGGATACGAGAGCTTCCGGGGCGAGCAGGAAGCGGTCGTCGAGCACGTCGTCGCGGGCGGCGACGCCGTCGTGCTCATGCCCACCGGCGGCGGCAAGTCGCTGTGCTACCAGATCCCCGCCCTGGTCAGACCGGGTACGGGCATCGTGGTCTCGCCGCTGATCGCCCTGATGCAGGACCAGGTGGACGCCCTGCGGGCGCTGGGCGTGCGCGCGGGGTTCGTCAACTCCACGCAGGACTTCGACGAGCGGCGCACCGTCGAGGCCGAGTTCCTCCAGGGCGAGCTGGACCTGCTCTACCTGGTGCCCGAGCGGCTGCGCCTGGACGGCACGCTCGACCTGCTGTCCCGCGGCAAGATCTCCGTCTTCGCCATCGACGAGGCGCACTGCGTCTCCCAGTGGGGCCACGACTTCCGCCCGGACTACCTCGCGCTGTCCCTGCTGGGCGAGCGCTGGCCGGACGTGCCGCGGATCGCGCTCACGGCGACCGCCACCCGGGCCACCCACCAGGAGATCACCCAGCGGCTCGGCATGCCCGAGGCCCGGCACTTCGAGGCCAGCTTCGACCGGCCCAACATCCAGTACCGCATCGTGCCCAAGGCCGACGCCCGCAAGCAGCTCCTGGCGTTCCTCCGCGAGGAGCACGCCGGCGACGCGGGCATCGTGTACTGCCTGTCGCGCAACTCGGTGGAGCGGACCGCCGAGTTCCTGTCCGCCAACGGCGTCGCGGCGGTCCCGTACCACGCCGGGCTGGACGCGCGCACGCGCGCGGAGCACCAGTCCCGCTTCCTGCGCGAGGAGGGGCTGGTCGTGGTCGCCACGATCGCCTTCGGCATGGGCATCGACAAGCCCGACGTCCGGTTCGTCGCCCACCTGGACCTGCCCAAGTCGGTCGAGGGCTACTACCAGGAGACCGGCCGCGCCGGACGCGACGGCCTGCCGTCGACGGCCTGGATGGCCTACGGGCTCAACGACGTCGTCCAGCAGCGCAAGCTGATCCAGTCCGGCGAGGGCGACGAGAACTTCCGCCGCCGCGCCGCCGCCCACCTGGACGCGATGCTCGCGCTGTGCGAGACCGTGCAGTGCCGCCGCGGGCAGCTTCTCGCCTACTTCGGCCAGGACCCGTCCCCGACCCCCTGCGGCAACTGCGACACCTGCCTGGCCCCGCCCGAGACCTGGGACGGCACGGTCCCCGCCCAGAAGGCGCTGTCCACGGTGGTGCGGCTCCAGCGCGAGCGCGGGCAGAAGTTCGGGGCGGGCCAGATCATCGACATCCTGCTCGGCAAGCGCACCGCCAAGATCATCCAGTTCGACCACGACCAGCTCTCCGTGTTCGGCATCGGCGAGGACCTGACCGAGGGCGAGTGGCGCGGCGTCGTACGGCAGTTGCTGGCGCAGGGACTGCTCGCGGTCGAGGGCGAGTACGGCACGCTGGTGCTGACCGAGGCCAGCGCGACGGTGCTGCGGCGCGAGCGGGAGGTGCCGCTGCGCAAGGAGCCGAAGCGCCAGCCGTCCGCGCGGTCGGCGTCGTCCTCCGGCGCCGCGGGGCGCGCCAAGGGCAAGGCGGCGGTGGCCGAACTGCCCGAGCACCTGCTGCCCGCGTTCGAGGCGCTGCGCGCCTGGCGTGCCGAACAGGCCCGCGAACAGGGCGTCCCGGCCTACGTCGTCTTCCACGACGCCACCCTCCGCGAGATCGTCGCGCTCTGGCCGCGGTCCGTGGCGGAACTGGGCACGGTCGGCGGGGTCGGCGAGAAGAAGCTGGCGACCTACGGCGAGGGCGTGCTCGCGGCGCTGGCGTCGCTGCCGGGAGGCGAGGCGGCGCAGCCGGAGGACGGGCCTGCGGAGGGAGCGGCGCCTGCCGCCGCGTCGAACCCCGCAGGGGCGCGGGGGTTCGGCGTGGGAACGGGACCGGACCCCGACCCGGATTTCGCGGCGGAGCCGGGGCCGGAGCCGGAACCCGAGCCCGACGACTGGATGTGACACGCGGGGTGCTGGGGGTGCTGGGCGCCGGTGAGGCGCCCGCCGGGTGAGGCGTTGAGGGGAGGGGGCGCCGGGTGTTGGACGCCGGGTGGGGGTGCCGGGGGCTGGGTGGTGGCGGGCGTGGGACGCCGGGGAGATGCCGGGGGCCGGGTGGTGGCGGGCGTTGGACGCCGGGGGAGATGCCAGGGGCCGGGTGATGGCGGGCGTGGGACGCCGGGGAGATGCCAGGCGCCGGGGGGTGCCGGGCGCCCGGCGCTGCGGGGGCGTGGGCTGTCCGGCCTGCGTGGTCTGGTCTGCGCGGTCTGACCGGGGTGGTCTGGCCGGGGCGGTGGTTCAGCCGAGCGCGTTCAGGCCGGGGGCGAAGGCGATCAGGAGGGGCAGCAGGGGCACCAGGGCCGCCACCGCCGTCGCCAGGGCCCTCCGCCTGCGGGCCAGCCGGGGCCGTGGCTCCAGCAAGCGGTCGACGCGTTCGCCCAGGAGGCGGTGACTGGAGGCGCAGGACAGCACCCCGCGGTGCTGGTTCAGCTCGATCAGGGCCAGCGCCGTGGTGAGGTGGCCGTGCCGGCGCGAGGCGGTGTCGTCGGCGGCCAGCTCCACCAGGCGGTGGGTCTGATCGCAGAAGTGCGCGAACAGCGGGATGCGCGGGAAGCCCGTCGCCAGCGCGGTGGACAGGTGCAGCAGCCAGTCGTGGTGCGCGCGGGCGTGCCCGCGTTCGTGGGCGAGCACGGCGTCGAGTTGACGGCCGGTCAGCCGGTGCAGGGCGCCGGTGGTCACGATGAGCTGCGGCGGATGGCCCGGCATCCACCAGGCGTCCGGGTACTCGTCCTCCAGCACCAGCAGCGGACCGCGGGCCCTGGGCAGCCCGGCGGGCAACTCGGGGGCGCGCTCCCGCAGGTGCGCGCGGGTCTGCCCGCGCCGCCGCCGCGCCTCGGCGAGTTCGCGGCCGAGCATCGCGGTGGTCCAGGCGGCGCCGCTCGCCAGCAGGAGGGTGAGGACCGCGGCCCAGGCCGGGGCGGAGGACAGGCCGTAGGCGGCGGCCACCGAGGGCGGAGCGGGCGCGAACACCCCGTCGCGGACGGTGTGGAAGACGGCCGCCGCGCCCAGCACGAGCCCGGCCAGGCAGCACAGCAGGACGGTGGCGACCAGGCACTGCCACACCCACAGGCCGACGACCGGTTCCCGTTCCGGCCACGCCGCCCGGGTCAGCGCGTGCGGAACGGGCACGGCGGCCGTCAGCGCGACGGCGCTCAGCAGGAGCAGGCAGACGGTCATGCCACGGACTCCGGGTCCTGATCGGCGGAGGGGCGGTGGTGCGGTCGTGCGGCTGTAGTCGTGGTGCGGTTGTGTTGGTGGTGCGGTTGTGCTGGTGGTGCGGTTGTGCTGGTGGTGCGGCTGTGCTGGTGGTGCGGCGGCGGGCGCGCCTAGCGCGCGGGGCGCCCTCGTCAGTATGACGGCGGACGGCGCCCGGAGTCAGGACTCCGGCGCCAACTCCCTTGCGCCCCGCAGAGCGCCGGCCGCCGCTCGTCCTGGGGCCTGGCGGGGCCGCCCGTCGCTCGCCGCCCGTCACCGGGCCTGACGGGCGCCGCTCGCCGTACGGCGCCCGTCGCCCGTCGCTCGGCGTCACGAGCGGCTGGGCCTGGCGAGGACCGCTCGCCGTACGGCCCCCGCCGCCCGTCACTCGGCGTCACGCGCGCCGCGGCCGCCGTACACCGTGCCTGCCGCCTGCCGCCTGCCGCCCGCGGCCCGCCGTACGTCCCCCGCCGCACGGCGCTCGGCGTCCGGACGCCTCCGTTCAGCCCGCCGTGATCCGGCCCGTCACGTCTCCGAGGCCCACGCGCACGCCGTCCGCCCCCGGGGCCCAGGCCGACAGGGTCACCACGTCCCCGTCCTCCAGGAAGGCCCGCTTGCCGTCGGGGAGTTCGAGGGGCTCGCTGCCGTTCCAGGTCAGTTCGAGGAGCGAGCCGCGCTGGGCGGGCTCCGGTCCGCTCACCGTGCCCGAGGCGAACAGGTCGCCGGTGCGCAGGGAGGCGCCGTTGACCGTCATGTGGGCGAGCTGCTGGGCGGCCGTCCAGTACATGGTGGAGAAGGGGGGCTCGGAGACCGTGGAGCCGTTGACCGCGATCGAGATGCGCAGGTCGTATCCGCCGGGCTCCTCCTTCGCGTCGTCCAGGTACGGCAGCAGTGCGTGGGTCCGCTCCGGCGGGGCGACCCGTGCCTCCTCCAGCGCGTCCAGCGGTGTGATCCACGCGGACACCGAGGTGGCGAAGGACTTGCCGAGGAACGGGCCGAGGGGGACGTACTCCCAGGCCTGGATGTCGCGCGCCGACCAGTCGTTGAGCAGGCACAGTCCGAAGACGTGCTCGCGGAAGTCCTCCAGCGCCACCGGCTGCCCGGCGCGCGAGGGCACGCCGACCACGAAGCCGACCTCGGCCTCGACGTCGAGCCGCACGGAGGGGCCGAAGACCGGGGCGGGGTCCGCGGGGGCCTTGCGCTGGCCCGACGGGCGGACGACCTCCGTGCCGGAGACGACCACCGTCCCCGCGCGGCCGTGGTAGCCGATGGGCAGGTGCTTCCAGTTCGGGGTCAGCGGGTCCTCGGCGTCCGGGCGGAAGATCCGGCCGACATTGCGCGCGTGGTTCTCCGAGGCGTAGAAGTCGACGTAGTCGGCGACGTCGAACGGCAGGTGCAGGGTCGCCTCGGACAGCGGGTGCAGGAACGGCGCGACGGTCTCCTGGTGAGGGGGCGCCGTCACCCAGGCCGTGAGCGCGCGCCGCACGTCGGACCAGGCGGTGCGGCCCGCCGCGAGCAGGGGGTTGAGGGTGGGCCGGCCGAGGAGGGCGGCATAGGGGGAGCCCAGCGCACGCGCCGCGGCGCCCGCGTCCAGGACGTGGTCGCCGAGCCGGACGCCGACGGTCCGCTCCTGCGATCCGGCACGGGAGAAGACGCCGTAGGGAAGGTTGTGCGGACCGAAGGGGTCGCCCTCGGGGACCTCGAAGGGGGGCATGGGGTGCTGCCTCACTCTCGTGTTCCGTGCGTTCCAGTGGCGGGCCACCCATACATGTGGCCGGACCACACGTTACGGGGGCGGCGGCTGTCTTGGGCAGGCTCTAAAGAGTTTGCAATGTCCGGATTGCTCTTGTCGGAGCACTCCGTTCCGGCTTAGCGTCTTTTGCGGGAGGCGGACGGGGTGGGTCCGCTCCCGTAGGGGGACCGGTGAGGGGACGCGTGGCCGGGAACGTGGCCGGGAGCACGGTCAGACACGTGGCCGCAGGCGTGGTCAGACACGTGGCCGGAAGCGCGGTCAGACACGTGGTCAGACATGAGGCCGGGAACGCCGTCAGCGTGCCGTTCGCGGCCGACCGCGACGTGCCGGGCCTGCTCGTGAAGTTCGGCGACTACCCGCTGCACCACGGCGGAGTCGGCGCCGTCCGCAGTCTGGGCCGCCTCGGCGTGCCCATGTACGCCGTCACCGAGGACCCCTACACGCCCGCGGCGTCCTCCCGCTATCTCGCTCGTGCGTTCGTCTGGCCGACCAGGGGCAGCGAGGAGGCGGAGCACCTGGTCGAGGGGCTGCTGCGGATCGGGCGCCGCATCGGGCGGCCCGCCGTCCTCGTCCCGACCGACGAGGAGGCCGCCGTCCTGATCGCCGAGCACCAGGACGAACTCGCGGGCCGCTTCCTCTTCCCGCGCGTCCCGCCCGGCCTGCCGCGCCGCCTGGCCAGCAAACAGGGCCTGCACGAGCTGTGCGCCGAGCACGGCGTCTCCTCCCCGGCCGCCGCCTTCCCCGACTCGTACGAGGACGTCGTCGCGTTCGCCGCGGACGCCCGCTTCCCCGTGGTGGCCAAGAACCGCGAGGCGTTCGCCCGCCGCAGCCGCCCCGCCGTGCACGGCACCACCAGGATCGCCACCCGCGCGGGACTGCTCGCCCTGGCCCGCGAGTGGGGCGAGAGACCCGGGGTGATCCTCCAGGAGTACCTGCCCCGGGAGGCGGCCGAGGACTGGATCGTGCACGCCTACGTCGGCGCGGACTCGACGCCGCTGGCGATGTTCACCGGGGTCAAGGTCCGCTCCTGGCCGCCGCACGCGGGCATGACGGCCAGCGCCTACGTCGTGGACAACCCGGAACTCGCCGACCTCGCCGCCCGTTTCGTCAAACAGATCGGCTACACCGGGATCGTCGACCTCGACCTGCGCTTCGACCGGCGCGACGGGCGGTACAAGCTCCTCGACTTCAATCCGCGCATGGGCGCCCAGTTCCGCCTCTTCGAGAACGAGGCGGGGGTGGACGTGGTGCGGGCCATGCACCTGGACCTGACCGGCCGCCCCGTTCCCAAGGGCGAGCAGCGCGCCGGGCGCCGCTACCTCGTGGAGAACATCGACCTGCCCGCCCTGCTCGCCTACCGCCGCAGCGGCTACACCACGCCGCACGCCCCGGCGAAGGCGAGCGGCACGGAGCTGGCGTGGCTGGCGGGCGACGATCCGCTGCCGTTCCTCGTCATGCTCGCGCGCTGCGCACGGCCGGGCGCGTCCCACCTCTACCGCCTGTGGCGCACCCACCGACGCGGCGGCGCCGGTCCCGCGACGGCGGGACCGGACGGCTGAACGCGGCGCGGGTTCCGCGACGGTGGCGCCGGGCGGTTGACCGCGGTGCCGGTCCTGTGACTACGGAGCCGGGCGGCTGACCGCTACGCCGGTCCTGCGAGCGCGGCCCTGGGCGGCTGACCGCAGCGCCGGTCCCGCGACCACACTCCGGGCGGCTGACCGCGGCCCGGAGGCCGTCAACTGGTCGGCGCGCAGAAGGAGTCGGCGGGAACTGGCCGGGCTTCGGCGGCCGTGGCCCCCCGTCGCCTCCCGTGGGGTTCGGGCGGTGGGTGGTCCGTATCCTCTGATCATGCCCGCACCCCCCGCGTACCGCCTCATCGCCACCGACCTGGACGGAACGCTGCTGCGCGGCGACGACACCGTGTCCGCGCGGTCGCGTGCCGCGCTCGTGCGGACGGCGGCGGCCGGTGCGCGGCACCTGGTCGTGACCGGCCGGCCGGCGCCGCGGGTGCGGCCGTTGCTGCGGGCCCTGGGCGCGACCGGGCTCGCGGTGTGCGGCCAGGGCGCGCAGCTCTACGACGCCGGGGCGGACCGCCTGCTGTGGTCGGTCGCCCTGGACCGGGAGGCGGCCGAGACCGCGCTCGGCAAGATCGAGGCCGAGGCGGGGGAGGTGTACGCCGCGGTCGACCAGGACGGAGCGGACGGGCTCACGCTCATCGAGCCGGGGTACCGGATGCCGCACCCGACCCTGCCGGCCCGGCGGATCGAGCGGCGCGAGGAGCTGTGGCGGGCGCCCATCATCAAGGTGCTGCTGCGCCATCCCACGCTGTCGGACGACGACTTGGCCGCGGTGGCCCGCGGCGTGGTCGGCTCGCTGGCCACGGTCACCATGTCGGGGCCGGGGACCGTCGAGCTCCAGCCCCGCGGCGTCACCAAGGCGACCGGGCTGGCGCTGGCCGCCGCGCGCCTCGGGCTGGGCCGCGAGCACGCCCTCGCCTTCGGCGACATGCCCAACGACGTCCCGATGTTCCGGTGGGCCGCCCGCGGCGTCGCCATGGCAGGCGCCCACCCCGAGCTGAAGGCGGTGGCCGACGAGGTCACCTCGTCGAACGAGGACGACGGCGTCGCGGTCGTCCTGGAGCGGCTGTTCCCCGAGTCCTGAACCGGACGGGCCGTCAGCGGCGTCGGAAACGCGTCAGCCCGATCGGACCGCCGTCGGATACGTGTCAGCCCGGTCGGACCGCCGGGCGGAAACGCGTCCGATCGCTAGGACGCCGGGCGGATCGCGTCCCACCGGCCGGTCCGCTGGGCGGAAACGCGTCCCACCGGCCGGGCCGCCGGGCGGAAACGCACGCGACCGGCCGGACCGCCGGCGGGGCCGGGGGCCGACCGGTCGGGTCGGCGGCGCCGGCCGGGGACGGGGCGTCCCTCGGCCGGGCCGTGCGGGTCAGTACGCGCCGTGGACGTTGTCGATGGTGCCGTACCGGTGGGCCGCGTAGTTGCAGGCGGCGGTGATGTTGGCGACCGGGTCGTAGATGTCCCAGGACGTGCCGTTCACGTGGTACGTGGTGAAGGTCGGCTGGATGACCTGGAGCAGGCCCTTGGACGGGATGCCGGCGCGGGCGTTGGAGTCCCAGAGGTTGATGGCCCTGGGGTTGCCGGACGACTCGCGTATGACGTTGCGGTAGATGCCGTTGTAGGTGCCCGGGATGTGCTTCTGGGCCATGACGGCGAGGGAGGCGCGGATCCAGCCGTCGAGGGTGTTCGGGTAGCCGATGGTGACCGCCGTCTTGACGGCGGGAGCGGTGGCCGGGGTGGCGGCGGAGGCGCAGCCCGCCCCGATCAGGGGGAGGGCGAGCACACCGGCGCCCGTGCCGCTGATGGCGAGGGTGCGGACGAGACGAGCGGTGCGGGCGCGGCGAAGACCGTTTCCAAGCATGGGAATTCCTCTCCGTCGCCTGCGAGGTGAGCTGTCGGGTTCGGGCGGGGAGGTGCCCGGCCGCGTCCTGTGCGGACGCGGCTTCACCCCGAGCCGCTCCGGAGCGGCCTCAACCGTGAGACGGCGTAGGCGTTCCGGCGCGGCGACTTACCTGGGTCCCCCGCTCCTGCCAAGAGTGTTCGGTCGTTGGATTCGGGCGGTGGCAGGATTCGGCGTCCACCCGGCAGGGCGGAACGTATGCGAGAGCACATGTCCTGAACAAGTGCCGGATTCGTACAAGTCCTATTTGACCTTGGTCTGAGGCGTATGGGGTACTAGATCCTTTGCAGTCGCCAAGGGTCAACTGGCATACGGGCGAAGGCGGGAAAGGGTGGGCGGGGCGCGCGGCGTCCAGGGTCGGACGTGACCCAAGTCACGGTTTGATGGGGCTGAGCCCAATTGCCCCTTAAGGGGAGGGGAAATGGCAATACGGTTAAATCGGACTTTGGATCGAAGGGGGTGGGGCGGCGGGTGCGAAGGCGGGGCGCGAAGACGTGTGACGGCTGTCACATCGAGTGAGGTTATGGCCCGTGCATACGGGAACATCTGTGGGCGGGCGCACGCGCGGGCGTCGCCGCGGGCGAGGAAAGGCGCGTCGACAGGCACCAGTTCCTACGGAGTGATCGACCCCATGCCAGGCGTGATCCCATGCCGGGCGTGATCCCCTGCCGCCCGGCCTGTAACGACAGGCGCTGGCGGTGATCGAAACGTGACCGGATACGCTGACTCGACTGATGGCAACGACCTATCGACGAACCGTGTAGGCGCCAGCAGACACCAGAAGACAGGAGACCCCTCGTGACCGTCGTCGGGCCGTTCGGACTGAGCGTGCGGGACCAGGCTCTCGAAGCCGATGTCCAGGCCGGATTGACGGCTGTCGAGGAAGGGCTGCTCGAAGCCACCAAGAGCGAGGTCCCCTTCATCACGGAGGCCGCGCAGCACCTGGTCACGGCGGGCGGGAAGCGCTTCCGGCCGCTGCTCGTGATGCTCGCGGCGCAGTTCGGCGACCCGTACGCGCCGGGGGTCGTGCCGTCGGCCGTGGTCGTGGAGCTGACCCACCTGGCGACGCTGTACCACGACGACGTGATGGACGAGGCCGCGGTGCGGCGCGGGGTGGCCAGCGCGAACACCCGCTGGGGCAACTCGGTCGCGGTCCTGACCGGCGACTTCCTGTTCGCCCGCGCCTCCCAGATCCTCGCCGACCTCGGCCCCGAGGCGGTCCGGGTGCAGGCGCTGGCGTTCGAACGGCTGGTCACCGGGCAGATCCTGGAGACGGCGGGCCCGCAGGACGGCCGGGACCCGGTCGACCACTACCTGGACGTGCTCGGCGGCAAGACGGGATCGCTGGTGGCCGTCTCCTGCCGGTTCGGCGCCATGATGTCCGGCGCCGACGAGCGGGTCGTGGACGTCCTGACGCAGTACGGGGAGCGGCTGGGCGTCGCCTTCCAGCTCGCGGACGACGTGCTGGACATCGCCTCCGACTCCCGCGAGTCCGGCAAGACCCCGGGCACGGATCTGCGCGAGGGCATCGCGACCCTGCCGGTGCTGCGCCTGCGCGAACGCGCGGCCCGGCTCGGGCTGGCCGAGGACGCCGCCCTGTGCGAGCTGCTGGAGTCCGACCTGACCGACGACGCGCGGCACGCGGAGGCCCTCGCGAAGCTGCGGGCGCACCCGGCCTTGGCGGACGCCCGCCGCGACACCGTGCGCTACGCGGAGGACGCGCGGGCCGCACTGGCCCCGCTGCGCGAGTGCGACGCGAAGACGGCGCTGCGGGAACTGTGCGACGCGGTGGTCCACCGGGCCGGCTAGCCCGACTGGATACGCGGCGCGTCGGCCGGAGTGACGTGTACGCGGGGTCGGCTGGACCGGCCGGGTACGCGGCGCTTCGGCTGGGCCGACCGATTCCGCCGTGTCGGCTGGAGCGACTGGGCACGCCGCGTCCGCGTCGGCTGGACCGACCCGGCTCCGGTCCGTCGGCGGCGCCCCGAGGCCCCCGGCGGGCGGCTTCCCGCGTCCGCCGCTGCTGGTGGGCCGGGTGGCCGGTAGGCCGGTGCGCCCTGTGCAGGCGGCGACGAGCGGCGTTCTCGCGCCCGACCGGCGCAGGCCCCGCGCTTCCCGTAGCGCGCCGGAAGCCCCTTCCCCCGGTGCGGGCCGGACGCGGCACGGCCTCTGAGCGCGCCGGGAGCCCGTCCCCCTATAACGCGCTGAGCGCGGACACCCGCCCTGGAGTGCGCCGGGCATGCGCCCACCCTGAGACGCCGCACGCCGGCGCCCTCCCGGATGCGTACCGGATGTCATCCCGCAGGCGTATGCGGACCTGCCTCCGGGGGCTGACGCTTTATCGCGGCCGATTTGGTCAGATGGAAAGCAGGGACCGACCACACCACTCCTCACCGGATCGGGTGAGAATGGCGGCGCGGGGTGGGAGCAGTGCTGACGAGCGGCCGCCGCCGACTACGGAGGTAAGGCAGACATGGCACCGTACGAATCCGACGAGACCAGGGGCGCCGAAGAACTCGACGACCGGCCCTCGGCGAGCCGCAGGGCCGCACGCTACGCCGTCCCGGTCGCGGTGGTGGGGGTGGCGGCGGCCGCGATCGGCCTCGTCCCGGCGCTCGCCGACTCCGGCGACCCCTCCCTGCCGAAGATCACCGCCCAGCAGCTCATCGAGAAGATCGCCGCGTCGGACGTGCAGCGGCTGTCCGGCACGGTGAAGATCAGCACGGATCTCGGTCTGCCGAACCTCGGCAGCCTGACCAGCGGCCTGGCCTCCCGTATCGGCAACGGAGGCAAGGGAGGTGACGGGGCGTCGGCCGACCCGGCCGCCAAGCTGACCGAGCTGGCCTCCGGCACGCACACCCTGCGCGTCGCGGCCGACGGGCCCGACCGGCAGAAGGTCTCGCTGGTCGAGAGCGCCGCACAGTACAGCGTCGTCCACAACGGCAAGGACGTCTGGAGCTACGACAGCGCGTCCGACGAGGTCCACCACGCGACCGCGGACCAGCGCGCGGGCCGGCACCAGGAGTCGGCGGCCCCCGGCACGCCCAAGGACTTCGCCGAGCAGGCCCTGAAGGCGGCCGACGGCACCACCTCGGTGAGCGTCGACGGCACCGCCCGGGTGGCCGGCCGGGACGCCTACCGGCTGGTGATCAAGCCCGAGCACGCCTCCGGCACCACGGTCGGCGTGATCAGCGTCGCGGTGGACGCCAAGACCGGGCTGCCGCTGAAGTTCACGCTCACCCCGGCGAGCGGCGGGGCGGCGGTGGTCGACGCGGGCTTCACCCAGGTCGACTTCGCCAAGCCCGCGGCCTCCACGTTCGACTTCACTCCGCCCAAGGGCGCGAAGGTCACCGACGAGAAGCACGCCGCCGCGGGCGAGCACTCCTTCCGCCACGGCATGCCGGACCGCGGGGACGCCGGGCGCCGGGACGCCGGGCCGTGGGGCGGTGCCCAGGACGGGCCGAAGATCCTCGGCAAGGGCTGGAACTCGATCGCCGTCTTCGACACCGGCGCCAAGGGGGGCATGCCGTCCGCCTCCGCCTCCAAGGGCGGCGACCTCGGCGGTTTCCTCGGCTCGCTCGGCGACCACGTCTCCGGGCGGTTCGGCAAGGGCACGGTGTTCTCCACCCGCCTGATCAACGCCCTGATCACCGACGACGGCAAGGTCTACGCCGGCGCCGTCACCAAGGACATGCTGGTCAAGGCGGCCGACGCGGGCCACTGAGCCGAGCCGCGGCGGTCGGTGCCGCCTCCGGCGGGTCGACGCCGCCTCCAGCGGGTCCGCGCCGACCGGGCGCCTCGGTCCGCTGGCGGCACGGCGATGACGGCCCGCTGACGGCACGGCGGTGACGGCCCACTGAAGAGTCCGGAGCGGCTGAGCGATCCGGAACGCCGGGCGCCGTATGTCAGGGGGACCTCCCTAGGGGGTCCCCCTAGTCGTGCTGCCCGGTCAGCCGGGCGAGCGAGTCGGCCGCGCGCGGGGGCTGGCCGGTCAGTCGCTCAGGTCGCTCAGACGCCAGTCCGGCCGCCACGGGACGCGGGGGAGGGGCCGGCCGGGGCGGCGACCGGCCCGCAGAGTCAGATCTCCGGTCCGCGCTGCGTGTCCAGGCGCATGCCCGTTCCCTTTTCTTCGCACCGTCCTGCGCCTTCCTTCACC
Source organism: Streptomyces sp. NPDC046985 (assembly GCF_040644415.1). Lineage (NCBI taxonomy): Bacteria > Bacillati > Actinomycetota > Actinomycetes > Kitasatosporales > Streptomycetaceae > Streptomyces > Streptomyces sp. NPDC046985. The sequence goes on along the minus strand of NZ_JBEYWK010000008.1, from coordinate 189,154 downwards.
GTCCAGGCGATCACGGCGCTTCGCGCGTGACCCCGGCGGCCGGATCGCGGTTCCTGGTGCGAGTCTGTGACGCCGCGGTGACGTGGGAAGCGCGGGCGGACGGAGAGACTCGACAGTAGGCGTACGACCGGATGGAACGCATCCGAGTGAGGGAGCAGATGTCTCGACTGAGCTGGGGGAAGAAGCGGGAACACCGGGACGCCGTGCGCTCGGCGGCCTCGGGGACGGCGCCGATCGCCGTCCACATGCCCGGTACGGCGCCCGCACCCAGTAGGGCGCCCGTGCCCGGTACGGCGCCCGCACCCGGTACGGCGCCCATGCCCGGTAAGGCGCCCGCGCCCAGTGCGCCCCCCGCGTTCGCCATGGCCCCCGAGCTGGACCCGAAGCCCGTGCCCACCCCCGCCCGTGGCTTCGACGCCATGGCCGAGGCCGTGCTCGGGGACGAACCCGGCGGCTCGGCCGGCGGAGGCGCCGCCCTGCTCGCCGAGCCGACGGCCCGGGTCGGCGAGGCCGTGAAGGCGGGCCGCATCGACGAGGCGACGGCCCTGGCGGAACGTACCGTCGCACAGGCGTCCGGCGCCCTCGGCGCGGAGCATCCGGAGGTGCTGCGGCTGCGCGAACTGTCCGCCTACATCGCCTACTTGGCCGGTGACCCGCTCCGCGCCTTCCGTCTCTCGCTCGACGTGGCCCGCGTCCACCGCGCGGCAGGGGACGCGGAGAGCGCCTACGGCGACGTCCGCAGCGCGGCCACCGCGTGGCGGGCCGTACGCGACCCCGAGCGGGGACTGCGCCTGGGGCGCGAGCTGATCGACCTGTGGACCGCGCTCTCCGCCGAGGACGGCCCGGCCGCCGACGAGATCGGCCAACTGGAGTCCGCCCGCGCCCGCATGGGCCGCCTCGCCGAACGCGCCGCCCGCTCCCAGGACCGCCGGCCGCCTGCCTGACGAGGCCCCGGCGCGGCACGGCCCGGATCACGCAGACCCTCGGCCGCCGCCGGGGCAGATGGTGTCTTACAGGCGCCTGAGATCATCGGCTCAGTCTCTCAAGCTTCCGCTGGATGCTGCCGATATCCGATTGCCAGTCCTTGAGGTTCTCGACGGTCCTCCCGAGAAGCGTCGTGCGCTTCTCCTCGGAAAGACCCTCCCATTCACTCAGGGAAGTCCCGTTTTGCCGTATTTTATGCTGGAGCCTGTCGGCGTCTTCACTGATGCGGATGCATTCTGCCAAGAGGCGATCGTCCCGGTCCGTCCACATGCGGGACCTGTCGCGCCTCGCACGATCCATCCCGCGGGCATAGTGATCAGCTTGGCCGTGGAGCCCTGATACTTGATTCCAGAGCCCTGTCAGTTTGCCGATGATGTGCGAGACGTTGAGTTTGGAATAAGAATGGTATGGGTTGTCGATGTTGTATTTGACTCCGAAGTTCTGGGCGATGTCCATCACTTCGTGGAGCGTGTGGTAAGCGAATGTCGTCGTGTGGTCGAAATCGATGCGCCAGAATGCGAAGATCCCCCACCCGAGCGCGGCGATCTCCTCCTGTGTCGCTCCGCTGGCCCGCGCCATTTTGAACATGCGGGCGGCAGTGAAGGACTGTCCTGCCCAGACCGGCATGTTCCTGGACCGCGCCAGAATGGTGGTGTCGGAGTTCTCGTTCCGTGTGGACGGGTGCGTTTTCTCCCTGCCTCGATCGTCCAGCTTGGGCGCTCCGTCAGGGTGCAGGAGAGGATTCTGGCCGCGGTCCGTCGTGCTGGCGATCCGGCGACCCCTGTGGTCGACACGTGTCGTACTCAATGAATCGAGTTCGTCGATCTCGGGCACGGCCTCCTTCCCCTTCGTCGGGGGAGTGTGACGTGAATGACCGAAGTACTCGGAAAGATCGTGCAGGGTTATCATCTTCTCGCGGAGGTTGAAACGCTCAGGATGCTTCATGACCTCGTAGAGCCCTCCGCGTGCCATGATCCGGGCGTCCAGACGGGTCCCGCGGAACTGCGGGTTCATCGCCCCGTCGAAGTGAGCGATGTACGCTCCGACAGGACGCCTCTCCACGTGTGCGAGACCGCTGCGCAGTTCGTTCTTCATGACGGCGATATCATGATCGTCCATCATCCTGTTGGTCTGAACCGCTTTGGTGTAAGCGAACATGCGCTTCAGGAACACGTTGAGGAAACTGTTCAGGTTCTCATCCTCGTGCATTGCTTGCGCCGCGCCCTTTTCTTCCTTCCTTCTGCCCTTCGCGTAAACCCAGCCCATGAGGTTCCGGGCAAGCTCAGTGTAGTTGTTGACTTGGATGTCGTGATTCTTTGCGCCGAAGTCGGGATGCTTCCCGACCACGCCGTCGAGGACCGGATGGTAGGTGTTCTTGACTCCGACAGGGGCAACGATGGCCTTCGCCAACTGCCATTTGATTTTAGCTGCCTCATTGGTGAAGGCCCTGCGTTCGTTTTCCGTGAAATTCACTGCCGCTTCGGTGTTGAAGGCGTAGGTCACCTCGTTCGTCAGCCTCGAGAGAATCTGCTGATGGTGCTGCGGCAGGGGCGGGACCGCAGCGATTTGATTGTGGTACTCCGCCGTGAAGTCCCGCTCTCCGACCTTGAGGGCTCGCTGCACCTTCGACGTATCCGAGGGCAGGGAACTCCCGCCTCCCTGGGTCTTCTTGCGCGAGACACTCGGGCCATGGGCGCCGGCCGACGTCGCGGAAGGAACCGGCGAGCGCATGACGCGATCGGCCGTCGCGTCGGCCGCGACCTCTGACGGGCCCTTCGCCTCCGACACGTTGACGTCCCCGTAGGCAACGGACTTGAACGACCTGCCCTTCTCGTTCTCCTCGACGTGGGCCAGCTCGTGCGCGATGATTTTCTTGTCGCGTTCGAAACCCGCGTTGAACACCACATGATTGTCCACGGTGTACGCTTGGGCCTGCAATTCCTCCGCCGATTGAGCGGCCTCGCGTCCCGTGTGAAAGCGAACAGGGCTGAAATCGGCGCCGTCGCCGAACCGCTGCTCCATCTCCTCGCGCAGTTCGGCGTCCATTGGCTTGCCTGCCGAGCGGAGCACATGGTGAACGGTCAGCGGCTTCCCGCCGTGGGGGGCCGCGGAATGGTCGTGTTCCTCTGTCTCTTCGTCGGCCCGTGCCGATGCTCCAGCGAAGCGGCGGCTGACGAGAAGATTCACCGCCGCGTTTCCGACGCTGCGCTGAAGAGCGGTGATGCCTGCTGGACCGAAGGCTCCCCGCCCCGTACTCGTCGAGGGGCGAGGACCAAGCGAACGGGTCCCTGACCGAGGCGCCTCAGTCGTGACGTCGAGATCCGTGTGTCCACAGCCGGAGGAATGCCGGTGGTCGTCCCGGTCCGCCTGCGGCGACCGCGCCGCGCCGGAGTGCTGGAGCCACGCGCTCACAGCGGCGTTGCCCACGCTTCGCTGCAACGCGAGCAGACCGGCCGGGTGCGCGGCGGCGCCTGCCTGGGCAGGAGGTCGCCTCACGTTCGGTTTCCTGTCGGTCTCTTCACGTGAGGCCATGACTGTTCTCCCTCGCAGCACCGTCAGAGCTTCTGCATGGATAGCGCAGGGAGAATGCGGGGTGAAGGACCGAAGAGGCAGAAGTGCGGGCAGTCCTGCGAGGGCAGCGCTCGGGCGGTCCCGAGAGGGCAGGGGCGCGGGCAGTCCCGAGAGGGCAGGGGCGCGGGGTCTACGACTCCGCCGCGCTCGAGTCCAGTCGCGCGGGCTCGGCGGGAGCGGGCAGTGGCGTCGCGGGCCGGGGCGCCGGGCGGGACGCGGCGAGGCGGGCGCGGGCCTGGGCCGCGCGGTGCGCCGTGCGCAGGCCGTCCCAGGTCAGCAGGGTCAGCGCCAGCCACACCAGGGCGAACCCGGCCCAGCGCTCGGCCGGCATGGACTCGTGGAAGTAGGCCACGCCGAGCAGGAACTGGAAGACCGGCGCGAGGTACTGCAACAGCCCCAGCGTGGACAGCGGCACGCGGATCGCGGCGGCGCCGAAGCAGATCAGCGGCAGCGCGGTGACCACACCGGTGGAGGCGAGCAGGGCCGCGTGCCCGGCGCCCTCGCGGGCGAACGTCGAGCCGCCGTGCGCCGACAGCCACAGCAGATAGGCGACGGCGGGCACGAACTGGACCGCGGTCTCGGCGGCCAGCGACTCGACGCCGCCGAGGCCGACCTTCTTCTTCACCAGGCCGTAGGCGGCGAAGGAGAAGGCGAGGCAGAGGGAGATCCACGGCGGGCGGCCGTAGCCGACGGCGAGCACGACCACGGAGGCGGCGCCGGTGCCGACCGCGGCCCACTGCACGGGACGCAGCCGCTCCTTCAGGAGCAGCACGCCTATCGCGATGGTGACCAGCGGGTTGATGAAGTAGCCGAGGGACGCCTCCACGACGTGGCCGCTGTTCACCGACCAGATGTAGACGCCCCAGTTGACGGTGATCACGGCGGCGGCGATCACGACCAGACCGAGCCGGCGCGGCTGGCGCAGCAGCTCCGCCGCCCACGCCCAGCGCCGCGTGACCAGCAGCGCCACGACGACGAACGCCAGGGACCACGCCATCCGGTGGGCGAGGATCTCCGCCGCCCCGGCGGGCTTGAGCAGCGGCCAGAACAGGGGGACGAGCCCCCACATCCCGTAGGCCGCGCACCCGTTCAGCAGCCCGATGCGTTCCTCGCCGCTCGGCTTCTCGCTCACGCGCCCTCCCTCATGCCGCCGCGCGCCCGGTGCGACGTGCCCGGTGCGACCACGCCGGACTCCGGCGGGCAGGCACGAAGGTAGCGCCGGGCCCGCCCGCCTGTCATGCCTGTATCGCCATACGGTCATGACAGACGGGAGCGGCGAGGCGCGAGGGAGACGAGGCGCGCAGGGTCAGCCCTTGAGCGCGGCGGCGATCGACTCGGCAATCGGCGTGGTCGGACGGCCGGTCAGCCGCGACAGGTCGCCGGTGTCGACGACCAGCTCGCCCTTCTCCAGGGAGACGTCGGAGCCCGCCAGGATCGAGGCGAACGTCTCCGGCAGCCCGGCGCTCTCCAGGACGCCCTGGTACTCCGCGGGGGAGACCGGCCGGTACACGATCTCCTGGCCGGTCTGCCGGCTCAGCTCGGCGGCGAACTCGGTGAAGTCCCACGCCTGGTCGCCGCCCAGCTCGTACGCCTTGTTCTCGTGGCCCTCGCCGGTGAGCACCGCGACGGCGGCGGCCGCGTAGTCGGCGCGCGCGGCGGAGGAGACCCGGCCGTCGCCCGCGGCGTGCACGACGGCGCCGTGCTCCAGGACCGGGGCGAGCTGCTCGGTGTAGTTCTCGTTGTACCAGCCGTTGCGCAGCAGCGTGTACGGCAGGCCGGAGGCGCGCAGCGCCTCCTCGGTGCCGCGGTGGTCGTCGGCGAGGGCGGCCTTGAGGCTGGCGGGGGCGCTGGTGTAGGCGAGCAGGGCGACGCCGGCCGCCTTGGCGGCGTCGATGACGGCCTGGTGCTGGCGGACCCGGCTCTTGTCGACCTCGCTGCCCGAGACGAGCAGCACCTTGTCCCCGGCGGCGAACAGGCCGTCGAAGGTCTCGGGCGCGTCGTAGTCGGCGACCGCGATCCGCACCCCGCGCTCGGCGAGGTCGGCGGCCCGCTCCGGCGTGCGGACGACCGCGGTGATCTCTGCGGCCGGGACCTTTTCCAGCAACTGCTCGACGACGAGGCGGCCGAGGTGTCCGGTGGCTCCGGTGACGACGATGCTCATGAGAAGGATCTCCCTGTGGTGGTGTGCGTCTGTAACTAACCCTAGGAGTGGCGCTAACTTTTGGAAAGTACCCACTTCAAAGTAAGGTACGGGCATGACGGTAAGCAGCCGGACAGCGCCGAGCGGCGGCGCCCGACCGCTGAGGGACGCGGCGATGCGCGAGGCGGCCGTGCGCGACGCGGGCGTGCGTAAGGCGGGCGTGCGCGGGGCGGGCGTACGGGACGCGGGCGTGCGGGAAGCGGCGGCGCCGAGCGCGGGGATGTGCCCCCAGCGCCTGCTGCTGGAGCACGTCACCAGTCGTTGGGGCGTGCTCGTGCTGATCGAGCTGCTGGAGGGCCCGCTCCGCTTCAGCGCGCTGCGGCGGGCGGTGAATCGGCAGGGCGGCCGGAGCGTCAGCGAGAAGATGCTGACGCAGACGCTCCAGACCCTGTGCCGCGACGGGCTGGTCCACCGGGACGCCCGACCGGTGATCCCGCCGCGCGTCGACTACTCCCTCACCGGACTGGGCCGCGAAGCCGCCGTGCAGGTGAGCGCGCTCGCCCGCTGGACCGAGGACCGGATGGCGGACGTGGACGCGGCCCGGCAGGCGTACGACGCCGCCCGGCAGCCGTAGCGCGACGCGGCCCGGCAGCCGTACGACAAGGCCCGGTAGCCGTAAGGCGAGGCCCGGCAGCCGTACGACAAGGCCCGGGGACGCGTTCCCGGGCCCGGTGCGTGAGCGGCGCCGTCCCATCGCGGGACCGTCAGCCGACGACGGTCCAGGTGTCGCCGCCGGCCAGGAGCGCGCCGAGGTCGCCCTCGCCGCGCTGCGCGACGGCGGTGTCGAGCTGCTCGGCCATCAGGGTGTCGTAGACCGGGCGTTCGACGGAGCGGAAGACGCCGACGGGGGTGTGGTGCAGGGTGGCCGGGTCGGCCAGCCGGGAGAGGGCGAACGCCGTCGTCGGGGAGGCCGCGTGGGCGTCGTGCACGAGGACGTCGGCCTCGTTGTCCGGGGTGACGGTGACCGCCGTGAGGTCGCCGGTGGTCCGGTCGCGGACCACGCCGCGCAGGCCGTCGGCGCCGAAGCGGACGGGCTGCCCGTGCTCAAGGCGGATCATGGCCTCCTCGGCGCGCTGTCTGTCCTTGAGGGGGTCGAAGGCGCCGTCGTTGAAGATGTTGCAGTTCTGGTAGATCTCGATCAGGGCGGTGCCCCGGTGCGCCGCGGCCTGCCGCAGCACCTCGGTGAGGTGCTTGCGGTCGGAGTCGATCGTGCGGGCGACGAAGGACGCCTCGGCGCCCAGGGCGAGGGAGACGGGGTTGAAGGGGGCGTCCAGGGAGCCCATCGGGGTGGACTTGGTGACCTTGCCGAGTTCGGAGGTCGGCGAGTACTGGCCCTTGGTGAGGCCGTAGATGCGGTTGTTGAACAGCAGGATCTTGAGGTTGACGTTGCGGCGCAGGGCGTGGATGAGGTGGTTGCCGCCGATGGAGAGGGCGTCGCCGTCGCCGGTGACGACCCAGACGGACAGGTCGCGGCGGGAGGTGGCCAGGCCGGTGGCGATGGCGGGGGCGCGGCCGTGGATGGAGTGCATCCCGTAGGTGTTCATGTAGTAGGGGAAGCGGGAGGAGCAGCCGATGCCGGAGACGAAGACGACGTTCTCCCGGGCCAGGCCCAGCTCGGGCAGGAAGCCCTGGACGGCGGCGAGGACGGCGTAGTCCCCGCAGCCGGGGCACCAGCGGACCTCCTGGTCGGACTTGAAGTCCTTCATGGACTGCTCGGCCTGGGCCTTGGGCACCAGGGACAGGGACTCAAGAGGCATCGCGGGTCTCCCTCAGCGCGGCGGCGAGCGTCTCGGCCTTGAACGGCATGCCGTTGACCTGGGTGCAGGAGCGGACGTCGACCAGGTACCTGGCGCGGATGAGCATGGCGAGCTGGCCCATGTTCATCTCCGGGACGATCACCTTGTCGTAGCGCCGCAGGATCTCGCCGAGGTTCCTGGGGAAGGGGTTGAGGCTGCGCAGGTGGGCCTGGGCGATCGGCTCGCCGGCCGCCCGCAGCCGCCGCACCGCCGCGGTGATCGGGCCGTACGTCGACCCCCAGCCCAGGACCAGCAGTCTCGCCCCGTCGCCGTCGGCGGCGCCCGGGTCGTCGACCGCGACGTCCGCCACCTGGATGCCGTCGATCTTGGCCTGGCGGGTGCGGACCATGAGGTCGTGGTTGGCGGGGTCGTAGGAGATGTCGCCGGTGCCGTCCTGCTTCTCGATGCCGCCGATGCGGTGCTCCAGGCCCGGCGTGCCCGGGATCGCCCACGGCCGGGCCAGGGTCTCGGGATCGCGTTTGTAGGGCCAGAACGCCTCGGCGCCGTCGTCCAGCGTGTGGTTGGGGCGGTGGGCGAACTCGACGCGGAGGTCGGGCAGTTCCTCGGGGTCGGGGATGCGCCAGGGCTCGGAGCCGTTGGCCAGGTAGCCGTCGGAGAGCAGGAAGACCGGGGTGCGGTAGGCCAGCGCGATCCGGGCGGCCTCCAGGGCGGCGTCGAAGCAGTCCGAGGGGGTCGCCGGGGCGACGACGGGGACGGGGGCCTCGCCGTTGCGGCCGAACATCGCCTGGAGCAGGTCGGCCTGCTCGGTCTTGGTCGGCAGCCCGGTCGACGGGCCGCCGCGCTGCACGTCCACGATCAGCAGCGGCAGCTCCAGCGAGACCGCGAGCCCGATGGTCTCCGACTTCAGCGCCACGCCGGGGCCGGAGGTGGTCGTCACCGCCAGACTGCCGCCGAAGGCCGCGCCGAGCGCGGCGCCGATGCCGGCGATCTCGTCCTCCGCCTGGAAGGTGCGCACGCCGAAGTTCTTGTGCCTGGACAGCTCGTGCAGGACGTCGGAGGCCGGGGTGATCGGGTAGGAGCCCAAGTACAGCGGCAGGCCCGACCGGCGGGAGGCGGCGATCAGGCCGTAGGACAGGGCCAGGTTCCCCGAGACGTTGCGGTACACCCCGGGCGGGAAGGCCGCGGCGGCCGGGGCGATCTCGTAGGAGACCGCGAAGTCCTCCGTCGTCTCCCCGAAGTTCCAGCCGGCCCGGAACGCGGCGATGTTCGCCGCGGCGAGGTCCGGCTTCTTCGCGAACTTCGCCGTCAGGAACTCCTCGGTGCCCTCCGTCGGCCGGTGGTACATCCACGACAGCAGACCCAGGGCGAACATGTTCTTGCTGCGCTCGGCCTCCTTGCGGGAGAGGCCGAACTCCTTCAGCGCCTCCACCGTCAGCGTGGTCAGCGGCACCGGGTGCAGTTGGTAGCCGTCCAGCGAGCCGTCCTCCAGCGGGCTCGCCTGATATCCGACCTTGGCCAGCGCACGCTTGGTGAACTCGTCGGCGTCGACGATGATCTCCGCGCCGCGCGGCAGGTCGCCGACGTTCGCCCGCAGCGCCGCCGGGTTCATCGCGACCAGCACGTTCGGTGCGTCCCCGGGGGTCAGGATGTCGTGATCGGCGAAGTGCAACTGGAACGAGGAGACGCCCGGCAGGGTGCCGGCGGGGGCGCGGATCTCGGCGGGGAAGTTCGGCAGGGTGGAGACGTCGTTGCCGAACGACGCCGTCTCCGAGGTGAACCGGTCACCAGTGAGCTGCATGCCGTCGCCCGAGTCGCCCGCGAACCGGATGATCACCCGGTTCAGGCGCCGCACGTCCTTCGTTCCCGCCGCCTCGCTCTGATCCCCTAGGACGGCTCCATCGGCCTGCTCCGTTGGACTGCTGACCTGGCTGGTCACTGAACTGGACCTCCTTCGAGGCGGCTGTGTGGGAACGACCTTTTTATGGTGTATTTCCCGATTCCAACCCTACGACCGTCCGGTTCGCCCACTGTGCGCCACTCGCATGCTGGACGCACCTCTGAGACGGCCCCGTGCCTGATCTGTCCCGCCCGGCGGGTCACCGCCGGGCGATGCGAAGGCCGCCTCCGGGCGGCCCGCCGCCGGACCTCCTCGCCCTCCTTCGGAACGTTCCGCGTGCGCTCCGGCGCCGCGCCCGTGACGGGCCGGAGTCCCTCCCTGACACAGTGTCGGCCGGTCAGGAGTCGAGGTAGGTGAGGACGGCGAGAACACGCCGGTGATCCCCGTCACTCTGCGCCAGACCCAGTTTCATGAAGATGTTGCTGACGTGCTTCTCCACCGCGCCGTCGCTGACCACGAGCTGCCGGGCGACCGCCGAGTTCGTCCGCCCCTCCGCCATCAGGCCCAGCACCTCCCGCTCGCGCGGGGTGAGGCGCGCCAGCACGTCCTGCCTCCGGCTGCGCCCGAGAAGCTGCGCCACCACCTCGGGGTCCAGGGCGGTGCCCCCCTGGGCGACCCGCACCACCGCGTCCACGAAGTCCCTGACCTCGGCGACCCGGTCCTTGAGCAGATAGCCGACGCCACGGCTCGAACCCGCCAGCAGCTCTGTGGCGTACCGCTCCTCCACGTACTGCGACAGCACCAGCACACCGAGGTCCGGATGGTCCTCGCGCAGCCGCACCGCGGCCCGTACGCCCTCGTCGGTGTGTGTAGGGGGCATCCGCACGTCCGCGACCACGACGTCCGGCAGCGCGTCCCGGGCGTGCAGCTTCGCGATGGTCTCGATCAGCGCCTCGGCGTCCCCGACGCCCGCCACGACGTCGTGCCCCCGGTCGGTCAGCAGCCGCGTCAGGCCCTCCCGCAGCAGCACCGAGTCCTCGGCGATGACCACGCGCACTCTGTCCTCCACGTCCCTCGGCCCCCCACAGCCTCGCTCCAGCCCGCTCCGCCGCCGCCGGCACGACGGCGAGAGCCAGCATTCCAGCCTTCGCACCGCGCCGCGCCCAGGCTGGGGGAAGTCAGGGGGTGTTCAGGGTGTGTTCCGAGGGAGATTCCCGCCGATCGTCCGGCGGCCGTCCACCAGTCGTCCGGCGGTCGTCAGGCCGTCGTCCGGCCGTCGTCCGGCCGTCGTCCGGCGGCCGCACCCGGCGGGCGCCCACCGGGTGCGGCCGGTCGCGGGGTTCGCTCCGCCGCTCAGCGCCGCTTTTCCGCCCCGTCAGGGCAGCGCCGCCTCTCCGTGCCGCCGCTCAGCTCCGTCAGGGCAGATCGGCCGTGCGGCACCGCTTCAGCTCTGCCAGGGCAGATCGGCCGTGCGGCACCGCCTCAGCCCCGCCAGGGCAGCTCCGCCGTCACCCGGGTGGGTCCTCCGGCCGGGGAGTCGACGACCATGACCCCGTCGACGGCGTCCAGCCGCTCGGCCAGCCCGGTCAGCCCCGATCCTGCGGAGGCGTCCGCGCCGCCGACCCCGTCGTCCGTGACCTGGAGCAGCAGTCGGTCCGCGCTGCGCCACACCTCCACGTCGGCCGAGCGCGCCCGGCTGTGCTTGCCGACGTTCTGCAACAGCTCCGACACGGTGAAGTAGGCGATGGCCTCGATCGCCGGCGCGGGGCGCTCGGGCAGGTCCACCTCCACCCGCACCGGCGCCGTGCAGCGCGAGGCGAGCGCGGACAGCGCCGCGTCCAGCCCCCGGTCCGTCAGCACCGCCGGATGGATGCCGCGCGCCAGGTCCCGCAGCTCCCGCAGCGCGGTCTTCACCTCGCCGTGCGCCGCGTCCACCAGCAGCGCCGCCGCGCGGGGGTCCTCGGCCAGCTTCTCCTTCGCCACCCCCAGGTCCATCGCCAGCGCTGCCAGCCGGGCCTGCGCGCCGTCGTGCAGGTCCCGCTCGATGCGCCGCAGGTCCGCCGCCGCCGTGTCCACCACGACCCCCCGGTCCGACTCCAGCTCGACCACCCGCGCCGACAGCCGGGACGGTCCCAGCAGCCCGTGCACCAGCACCCGGTCCACCGTCGTCAGCGCCCGGACGATCCACGGGGCGACCAGCGTGAGCAGCAGGCCCACCAGGGCGGTCACCGCGATCTCGAACGGGTTGTCGAGAAAGATCTCGTGGTGCGCGTCCGCGTAAAGCTGGATGCCGCTCTGGCCCGCCCACATCGGGAAGACCCAGAACCACAGCGGGTACGTCAGCAGCGACCAGCCCGTCGTCCAGAAGGCGACCGCGACCCCGAAGGAGAACACCGCCCACGGGAACTGGAGCACGGCGTACAGCAGGGCCCGCCAAGAGGCGCCGCTCCCCAGCACGGCCCCGGTCCAGGCCAGCACGCCGCGGCCGTCGCGTGGACGCAGCGGCGCCGGCTCGGCCACCTCAAGGCCCAGCAGCACCCGCGCCCGAACCCGCTCCAGCACGCCGAACCCGCGGCAGCCCGTCAGCGCCGCCGCCAGCACCGGCACGCCTAGGAACGTCACCAGCAGGCCGGCGCCCAGCGACACCATCGTGACCGCGTAGGCGAAGAGCAGGACGCCGATCGGCAGTCCGAGCAGCACATAGCCCAGCTCCCGCCAGGCGCGGGCCTCGAACGGCGCCCGTAGCCAGGCGGGCGCCCGGCGCCGTCGCACGCCGGGCTCCCCCGGGCGGACTCCGGCCCTGCCGCGCGGCTCGCGTCCGGGGGCGTAGGGGTCGTGCCTGTAGGGGTCATGCCTGTGTGGGTCGCGCTCGTACGTGTCGCGCCCGTGGGCGCCAGGCCCGTACGTGTCACGGCCGTACGTGTCGCCCTCGTAGGCGCCAGGCCCGTATGTGTCGCGGCCGTACGTCTCGCGCCCTGCCGTCTCGCGCCCTGCCGTGTCCCGTTCGTACGCGTCGTCGTAGTCGGTGGCCATCGGTCTCGCTCCCGTCCCCTCGCCCGTCCGCTCGTCCGCCGGTCCGGCCAGCCGCCTGTCCGCTCGTCCGTCTGTCCGGCGTCCGCCGGTCCGGTTGTCCGCCTGTCCGCTCGCCCCTCTGCCGGGCGTCCGCCCGTCCGGCCGTCTGCCTGTCGGACCGCCGCTGGTCACGGCTTCGCTCGTGACCCTGCGCGCGGGTGCTCGCCCCGGCCGGCACGGTGTCCGCTCAGACTGCTCGACCGCAGGTCACGCCCGCCATGGAGCGTGTCGGCATTTCGGGCGGGGGGTTTTCCCTACCTCGCCCCGCCGGAGGCGCCCGTGCGGTCCCGCCAGGGCAGTTCGGCCGTGACCGTCGTCGGGCCGCCCACCGGGGACTCGACGACGAACAGCCCGTCGACCGCGCCCAGCCGGTCCGCCAGCCCCCGCATGCCGCTGCCCGTGTCCAGCCGCGCGCCGCCGACCCCGTCGTCCCGCACCTGGATCAGCAGCCGGTCGCCGGAGCGCCACACCTCGACCGAGGCGGACCGCGCCCGGCTGTGCTTGCTGACGTTCTGGAGCAGCTCCGAGACGGTGAAGTACGCGATCCCCTCGATGGCCTCCGCCGGGCGCTCCTCCAGGTCGGCCGTCACCTTCACCGGCACGGTGCAGCGCGCGGCCGCCGACGACAGCGCCGCGTCCAGGCCGCGGTCGGTCAGCACGGCGGGGTGGATGCCGCGGGCCAGGTCGCGCAGCTCCTGGAGCGCGAGCTTCACCTCGCCGTGCGCCTCGTCGACCATCGCCGCGGCCGCGTCCGGGTCCTCCAGCAGCTTCTCCTTGGCCAGGCCCAGCCCCATGGCCAGATGAACCAGCCGGGCCTGCGCGCCGTCGTGCAGATCGCGTTCGATGCGCCGCAGGTCGGCCGCCGCCGTGTCCACCACGACTCCCCGGTCCGACTCCAGCTCCGCGATCCGCCGCTCCAGCCCGTCGGACGGCGACAGCAGGGCGCGGACCATCGCCCGGTCCACGTTCGCCAGACCGCGCGCGATGAACGGCAGCACCGGCCAGAGCACGAACAGCGAGGTCAGGGTGACGGCGAAGGCGGCGACGCACCAGGGCAGCCGGATCAGGGCGTACAGCGCCGCACGCCAGCCCACCGGGTCCTTCACCGCCAGCCACAGTTGGTTGAACCCTCCCCGCGTGCGGTGCAGCGGCAGCCGGCTCGGCTCCTCCACCCGCACCCCGAGCAGCCTGCGCGCCCGCGCCCGCTCCAGCCTGCCCAGCAGACGCGCGCCCATCAGCCCGGCCGCGAGCAGCGGGAAGCCGACCACCGTCATGGTCAGCGCGCCTCCGGTGACCAGCACGGCCACCGCGTAGACGAAGCCCAGCACCGACACCGGCAGATCGGTCAGGAGATACGCGATCTCCTTCCAGGTGGGCGCGTCGTAGGCGAAGCGGGGCCGCGGCAGACGGTCCGGGCCGTGGTCGTGGTCCGGGCCGTGGTCGTGGTCCCTGCCCTGGCCGTCGTCGTGGTCCTGGTGCTGGTCCCGGCCTTCGTCCCGGTACCGGCCATCGCCCCAGTCCCGGCCCTGGGCTTCGTCCCGGTACCGGTCTCGGTCCCGGTCTTGGCCTTCGCCCTGGTCCCTGTACCGGTCTTGGCCCAGGTCGTGGTCCCGGCGCCGCTCCGCGTGCGGGTCCTCGACCCCGGGCGCCAACGGGCCGGAGGAGGGGATACGTTCGGTCATAGGGGTCAGCGTGCCGTGCGGCGGCCCCCGGGCGCCATGCTGCCGACCGCCCCGGCCCACGGGGGAAAACCCCACCCCGTCCCACCGCGCGACGGACTGCTTACCCGCTCTTTAACAGGGCCTAGACTCCCGTGCGTACCGGTCGTCGCGCATCACGACGGCACGCACGCCAGCGACACGAAGCACACCAGCGACACGAAGCACGCCAGCGACACCGCACACCAGCGACACGCACACCACGAGGCCAGGGAGCGAGGGGACGGGACGATGCCTGAGACGGCGCCGGGAACGGTTCGGGGGACGGACGCCGTCGTCGCGGCGGGGTACTTCCACGCGTACTCCGTCGTCGGGCTGCTCGCCGCGATGGGCGTGCTGTTCGTCGCCGTGGCCTTCGGCGCGGGCCGCCTGCTGCGCCCCGTGGTCCCCACGCCCGAGAAGCTGCTGACCTACGAGTGCGGCGTGGACCCCGTAGGCGAGGGCTGGGCGCACACCCAGGTCCGTTACTACGTCTACGCGTTTCTGTACGTCGTCTTCGCCGTCGACTCGATCTTCCTGTTCCCCTGGGCGACGGTCTTCGCCGCCCCCGGCTACGGCGCCGCGACGCTGGTGGAGATGTTCGTCTTCCTCGGCTTCCTGGCCGTGGGCCTGCTGTACGCATACAAGAAGGGCGTCCTGGCATGGACGTGAACCCCGCCCCCGCCGAACCGGTGTACCTGCCCGAGCCGAAGCGCCTGGGCGCGCTCGCCCGGCTCGCCCCCGAGCCGATGAAGGTCGTGCTGAACTGGGGCCGCCGCTACTCGCTCTGGGTGTTCAACTTCGGCCTCGCCTGCTGCGCGATCGAGTTCATCGCCGCGTCGATGGCCCGCCACGACTTCATCCGGCTCGGCGTGATCCCGTTCGCGCCGGGGCCGCGCCAGGCCGACCTGATGGTGGTGTCCGGCACGGTCACGGACAAGATGGCCCCGGCGGTACGCCGCCTGTACGAGCAGATGCCCGAGCCGAAGTACGTCATCTCCTTCGGCGCCTGCTCCAACTGCGGCGGCCCGTACTGGGACTCGTACTCCGTCACCAAGGGCGTCGACCAGATCATCCCGGTGGACGTCTACGTGCCCGGCTGCCCGCCCCGCCCGGAGGCGCTGCTCCAGGGCATCCTCACACTCCAGGAGAAGATCGCACGGGAGTCGCTGGGGGAGCGGTACGGCGCCGGGTCGGGCCGTCCGTCGGCGGCGGCCCTCCAGAGCGACCTGGTACGGCCGCCGACCCCGGCGCAGCCGGCCGCGGGCGGCGGCGCCGCAACGGATTCGGCCGCGGGTGCCGCCCGCACGAACTCGTCGTCTGCGGGCGGGGCCGCCGACACGGATTCGGCCGCGGGTGCCGTCGAGCCAGGTTCTTCGGCCGCGGGGGCCGCCCGCACGGACTCCGCCGCGGGCGCCGTCGAGCCGGACTCCTCGGCTGCGGGCGCCGCCCGCACGGACTCGTCGGCCGCGGGCGGGGCCGCCGACACGGATTCGGCCGCGGGGGCCGTCGAGCCAGGTTCTTCGGCCGCGGGCGCCGCCCGCACGGACTCGTCGTCTGCGGGTGGCACTGGCACGAACTCGTCGGCCGCGGGTGGCACTGGCACCGGCACGGAATCGGCGGCCGCGGGTGGCGCCGTCGAGACCGACTCCGCCGCGGGCGGCGCCGAGGGGGACGTGCGATGAGCGGGGCCGGCTGGCTGCCCGCTTCCGCCGAGGAGCTGTTCGGGCCTGAGGCCACGGCGGAGGAGTCCTACGAGGTCCTGACGGTCGACGTACCGCCCTCCGCGTGGACGCGGGCGCTGCTGACCGCCCGGGACGAGCTGGGCTGCGCGTACTTCGACTGGCTGAGCGCGGTCGACGAACCGGGTGCCGGCCTGCGCGTCTGCGCCCACGTCGTCGCCCTCGCGCCGGTGCGGCGGCTGCTCGTGCGCACCACGGTGCCGCACGAGGCGCCGACGCTGCCCACGGCCGTGGACGTCTACGCGGGCGCCGCCTGGCACGAGCGCGAGACCCACGAGATGTTCGGCGTCGACTTCCAGGACCACCCGGCCCTGGACCACCTTCTCCTTCCGGACGCCTTCGAGGGCCATCCGCTGCGCAAGGACTTCGTCCTGGCCGCCCGGGTCGCCAAGGCGTGGCCCGGCGCGAAGGAACCGGGCGAGTCGGAGCACGGCGGCCCCAAGCGCCGCCAGATGCTGCCGCCCGGCGTCCCGGACCCCAACGAGTGGGGTCCGCTGAAGGGCAAGCTCCCGGCCGCCCCGGCCCGCCCCGCCCGGGGCGCCGCCCGTCCGGCAGGCGACCGCCCGGCCCGGCGCACCCGCACGGCGGCCGAGGGTTCCGTCGGCCAGTCGACCGAGGCTGGGGCAGCGGCAACGGGAGAGGCCGCTGGGACGGCTGAGGCGAGGAGCGCAGGATCGGTGGGCGCCGCGCGGCCCCCTGCGACTGAGGCCCGGGAAGCGACCGACGCCCGGGAAGCGACGGGCCCCCCGGCACCCGGAGGCGCCGCGGCCAGGCCACGCCGAATGCGCAGCGCCAGCCAGGGCTCGGCGAGCCAGTCAGCAACGGAGGCCGAGGGGCCGACGGGCGCTGACGGCACGCCGAACGCCGAGTCTGCCCAGGCTTCCAAAGAGGCTGGGCCTACGGGCGCTGGAGCTACGGAATCCGCAGCTACGGGCGCCGGGGCCGCCGACGGTCCGGCAAGCGCTGGCGCCATCGACGGTCCGGCGCGGGCTGGCGCGCCCGAGGCCCCTGCCGCAGAGCGTCAGCCGTCGTCGCCGCGCCGCGCGCGCACCGCGTCCGGCGGATCAACCTCGCAGCGTGGCCCCCGACGCGCGCGCAGCGCGAGTGAGGGCTCGGCCTCCCAGCGCGCCGGGGCGACGCCTGACGAGGGCGAGCCCGCGACGCCCCCGGCCTCCCGCAGCTCCGACGCCCCCTGGCACCACGCCCGCCCGGCCTTCGACACCCCCGAACACCAGCCCGAGCCCTCTTCGCCCCCCACGCCGGAACCGCCACCCGAGCAGCCGCGGAGGCCGGAGCAGACGCCCGACGCCGAGCAGCCCGCCGAGCCCGCACAAGCGCCCGTGTCCGCGCCCGAGCCAAGCCCGACGCCCGAGCACAAGCCGGACCGGACGCCTGAGCCCACGCCGGACGGGATCCCCGAGGGGGAGCAAGCCGCCGAGCCCGCGCAGGCGCCCGAGGCTATGACCGCGCCCCACCGGACGCCCGAGCCAGGCCCGTCGCCCGAGTCCGAGCCGGAACCCCAGCCTGACGCTAAGCCAGAGCCGAAACCCCGGCCTGACGCTAAGCCAGAGCCGAAGCCGCGGCCTGAAGCTGGGCCCGACCCCAAGCCCCAGCCTGGCGCTGAGCCCGACCCCAAGGGCCTCTCCGCGTCCCCGTCCGACGACGACCCCCGAGCCCCCGAAGGAGGCACGCAGTGAACGGCGCTGTCGACGTCGCCCTGCGACTGGTGATCGTCTTCGCGGTCTTCCTCACCTTCCCGCTGCTCGTCGGGCAGACCGAGCACAAGGTGATGGCCCACATGCAGGGCCGCCTCGGCCCGATGTACGCCGGCGGCTTCCACGGCTGGGCCCAGCTCGTCGCGGACGGGGTGAAGTTCGCGCAGAAGGAGGACGTGGTCCCGACGGGCGCGGACCGCCGGGTCTTCCAGCTCGCCCCCGCCGTCGCCCTGCTGCCGTACCTGCTCGTCCTGCTCGCCGTCCCGATCGGCCCCGGCGAGGGCGCGGTCGGACAGGTCCTGGACGCGGGCGTCTTCTTCGTGCTCGCCGTGATGGGCGTCGGCGTGCTCGGCTCGCTCATGGCCGGGTGGGCCTCGGCCAACAAGTTCTCCCTCCTCGGCGGTCTGCGCACCGCCGCCCAGCTCCTCTCCTACGAGCTGCCGATGCTGCTCGCCGCCGCCTCGGTGGCGATGGCGGCCGGCACGGTCTCGCTCACCGGCATCCTCGACGCCTTCCACTGGTGGTGGCTGCCCTGGCAACTGGTCGGCGCCCTCGTCTTCTTCACGGCTGGCCTCGCCGAACTCCAGCGCCCGCCCTTCGACATGCCCGTCGCCGACTCGGAGATCATCTTCGGCGCCTACACCGAGTACACCGGTCTCCGCTTCGCGCTGTTCCTCCTCGCCGAGTACGCCGGGATCGTCGTCCTGTGCGGCCTGACCACCGTCCTGTTCCTCGGCGGATGGCACGGCCCGTGGGGCGCCGAGGGCCTCGGCTGGGTGTGGACGCTGGTGAAGACCGCCCTGCTGGCCTTCGTCGTCATCTGGCTGCGCGTCACCTACCCCCGGCTGCGCGAGGACCAGCTCCAGAAGTTCTCCTGGACGCTCCTCGTCCCCCTCTCCCTCGCTCAGATCGCCCTCACCGGCGTCGTGAAGGTGGTGCTCCTCTGATGGCCCCCATCCCCGGCAGCGGTCTCGCCAAGGGCCTGGCCGTCACCCTGCGCACGATGACCAAGAAGACCGTCACCGAGCAGTACCCGGACACCCTGCCCGACCTGCCGCCGCGCACCCGCGGCGTCATCGGCCTGTTCGAGGAGAACTGCACGGTCTGCATGCTGTGCGCCCGCGAGTGCCCGGACTGGTGCATCTACATCGACTCCCACAAGGAGACGACGCCGGCGGCCGTGCCCGGCGGCCGCGAGCGCAGCCGCAACGTCCTCGACCGCTTCGCCATCGACTTCTCCCTGTGCATGTACTGCGGCATCTGCATCGAGGTGTGTCCCTTCGACGCCCTGTTCTGGTCCCCGGAGTTCGAGTACGCCGAGACCGACATCCGCGACCTCACCCACGAGCGCGACAAGCTGCGCGAGTGGATGTGGACCGTCCCGGCGCCGCCCGCCCTCGACCCGGCCGCGGAGGAGCCCAAGGAGATCGCCGCCGCCCGCAAGAACGCCGACAAACTGGCAGCCGAGCAAGTCGCCCAAGCCCAGCAGGCCGAGCAAGCCGCACAGGCCGAGCAGACCGCACAGGCACGGCAAGCCGCACAGGCCGAGCAGACCGCACAGGCACGGCAAGCCGCACAGGCCGAGCAGACCGCACAGGCACGGCAAGCCGCACAGCCGGAACAAGCCGCCCCGGCCGAGCACGCAGGGCAGACCGAGCCCACCGCGCCCACCGCGCCCACCGGGCCGACCGAGCCCACCAAGCGGGCCGACCCCACCGACCCCACCGACCCGCAGGGAGGACCGCGGTGAGCCTCGCCGCCGCACACCCCGGCTTCCTCTCCCCGAGCGGCGTCGAGATCGCCTTCCTCTTGGTCGGCGTGGCCACCTTCGGCGCCGCGGTCGTCACCGTCACCACCCGCCAACTGGTGCACGCCGCCCTGTGGCTGGTGGTCGCCCTCGGCGGCCTCGCCGTCGAGTACCTCCTGCTCACCGCCGAGTTCATCGCCTGGGTGCAGGTGCTCATCTACGTCGGATCCGTCGTCGTCCTCCTGCTGTTCGGTCTGATGCTCACCAAGGCCCCCATCGGCCGCTCCCCGGACGCCGACTCGGGCAACCGCCCGGCCGCCCTCGTGGTGGCCCTCGCCGCCGCTGCCGCCCTGGTCTGGGTGGTCGTCGACGCCTTCCGCACCACCTGGATCGACCTGGACGGCGCCGCGGGCTCGACGAAGGTCACCGGCGCGAGCCTCTTCCAGTACTGGGTGCTGCCCTTCGAGGCGCTCTCCGTCCTGCTCCTCGCCGCCCTGGTCGGCGCGATCGTCCTGTCCCGCAAGGCGAAGGCGAACACGGACGCCGCCGCCTCCCAGGACCCGGAGACCCGCTCCGGGCAGGCCGCCGAGGAAGGCGCCCGCTGATGCACCTCGCCTATCCCGCCGTGCTCTCCGCCCTCCTGTTCTGCACCGGCCTCTACGGCGTCCTCGCCCGCCGCAACGCCGTCCTGGTGCTGATGTCGGTCGAGCTGATGCTCAACGCCGTCAACCTCAACCTGGTCGCCTTCGACGCCTGGCTCAGCCGGACCGCCGCCGACACCCTGCACTCCGGCCAGGCCCTGACCCTGTTCACCATCACCGTCGCCGCCGCCGAGATCGGCATCGGCCTGGCGATCGTCCTCGCCGTGTACCGCGACCGCGGCACCTCGGACATCGACCGGCTCCGCGACGCGGCCGAGGGCCCCCACGAGCCCGACGACCCCGACGACCCCAACGACCCCAACGACGAACCAAGCGGCGACGCCGCCGCGGCCGCGCAGGCCGACGAGAAGGCAGAGGCCGCCACGTGACCACGCCCTCCCTCGCCGTCCTCGCCGCTCTCGTCCCCCTCCTGCCGTTCCTGGCCGCCGCGGCCGGACTGCTGCTGGGACGCACCGCCCCCGGCTTCGTCCGCCCGCTCGCGGTCCTGCCGACCCTCGCCTCCCTCGCACTGGCCTCCCTGGTGGCCGCCCGCCAAGGCGGCGGCCGGGCGATCGACGCGGCGTCCGAACTGACGCCCACCGGCTCGGTCCCCGTCCAACTCGCCCTGCACATCGACGGCTTCGCCGCGCTCACCGCCGTCCTGGTCGGCCTCGTCGCCACCTGCGTGCAGATCTACTCGACGGGCTACCTGCGCGAGGACCCGCGCTACCCCTCCTACGCCGCCCTGGTCTCCCTGTTCACCTCCGCGATGCTGCTCGTCGTCTACTCCGGCGACCTGATGGTGCTGCTGGTCGGCTGGGAGGTCATGGGCATCTGCTCCTACTTCCTGGTGGGCCACTACTGGGAGACCCCGGAGGCCCGCGCCGCCTCCCTCAAGGCCTTCCTGGTCACCAAGCTCGGCGACGTCCCCTTCCTCATCGGCCTGTTCGCGCTCGGCACGGCCGCCGGATCCTTCAAGATCACCACGATCCTCGGCGCCGTCGCGCACGGCGGCCTGCACCACCCCACCGTGATCGCCCTGCTGCTCCTGGCCGGCGTGGCGGGCAAGTCCGCGCAGTTCCCCCTGCACACCTGGCTCCCCGACGCGATGGCCGGCCCGACGCCCGTCTCCGCGCTGATCCACGCCGCGACGATGGTCGCCGCCGGCGTCTACTTCGTCGCCCGCCTCCTCCCCGTCTTCGAAGCCTCCACGGCCGCGATGACCGTCCTCGCCGTCATGGCCGCCGTCACGATGGCCGGTTCGGCGCTCGCCGCCCTCGCCCAGGACGACATCAAGCGCGTCCTCGCCTACTCGACGATGGGCCAGCTCGGCTACATGACCGGCGCGCTCGCCGTCGGCGACCGTGGCGCCGCCGTCTTCCACCTCCTGTCCCACGGCGCCTTCAAGGCGCTGCTCTTCCTCGCCGCGGGCGTGGTCATCCACGCCGCCGGCACCAACTCGCTGGCCGCCATGTCCCGCATGGGCCGCCTGCGCGACCGCGTCCCCGACGCCTACTGGACGATGACCGTCGCCCTCCTCGCCCTCGCCGCGATCCCGCCCTTCAGCGGCTTCTTCTCCAAGGAGTCCGTCCTCGCCGCCGCCGAGCGCGCCGCCGCCGGACACACCGGCCACGCCCCCGGCGCGGCCGGATGGATCGTCCTCGTCGCCGGCCTCCTCACCGCCCTGCTGACCGCCGCGTACGCGCTGCGTCTGTGGCTGCTGGCCTTCCGCGGACGCGGACCCGAGGCCCCCGACCACGGCAGGCAGCCGCTCGCCATGAACACCGTCCTGTGGGTGCTCGCCGTGCCCTCCCTCGCCTCCGGCGGACTCGCCTACCGCGTCCTGCCCCACTGGTTCGACGGCCGCGACCTGACCCCCACCCTGAGCACCTCCGTCCTCGGCACCGGCCTGGCCCTCGCCGGCGGCGTCGCCGCCTACGCCGCCTGGCGGCACACCACCGCCCTCGCGGCCCGCGTCCCGCTCGGCGCCGTGGCCGCCCACCCGGAGGGCGACGCCGGACTCGTCGAGGCCGAGGCCATCGCCACCCACCGTCCCGCGTACGGGGACATCGCCTACGCACCCGACCCCGCCGACCCCGGACGCCTGCTGCTCGGCCCGCTGCACCGGCACGCGGCCGCCGGCTTCCACCTCGACGCCGTGTACGCGGCCCTCTTCGTCCGCCCGGTCCTCGCCGCGGCGGACCTCGTGCGGTTCCTCGACCGCGAGGTCGTCGAGACCTACGTACGCGGCGCCGGGGCGCTGCCCCGGCTGCTCGGGGCCGCCGTACGGCGCGCCCAGACCGGCAATGTGCAGACCTATGTGAGCGCGCTGCTCGCCGGCACCGTGATCCTCGCGGTCGCCGTCGTCCTCGTCGCCACGGGAGCGTGAGCAGGCGTGATCGATATCAGCGAGTCCGTGATGCAGTTCCTCCTGGCGTTCGTCGTCGTCGGCCCGCTCCTCGGGGCGCTCGCCGCTCTCCTGCCGGCCCCGCCCGGACTGAAGGGGACGTCGCCCGAGCAGGCCGTGCTGCGGCACGGCGTGGCCGTGACCGGCGCGGTGCTCCTGGCCGCCCTCCTCCTCGCGGCCGGCTTCGACCACGACCACCCCTCGAAGATGCAGGCCACGACCGACATCAGTTGGATCCCCGCACTCCACGTGCGCATCCACCTCGGCATCGACGGCATCTCCCTCCCCCTCGTCGTCCTGAGCGCGCTGCTGACCTTCCTCTGCGCGCTGTACAGCTACTTCAAGCAGCCCCCGGGCCCGAGCCCGAAAACCTTCGTCGCCCTGCTCCTCCTGCTCGAGTCCGGCACGCTGGCGACCTTCTCCGTCCTCGACCTGCTGCTGTTCTTCCTCGCCTTCGAGACGGTCCTCGTCCCGATGTACTTCCTCATCGCCCGCTGGGGCGGCGAGAACCGGCGGGCCGCCGCCTGGCGGTTCATCCTCTACACCCTCCTCGGCTCCGTGGTCATGCTGCTCGGCCTGCTCCTGATCGGGATCAAAGCGGGCACTTTCGACATGGTCGCACTCGCCACTGACAACGGCCGGTCGCTGACCGCTTCCGTGCAGGTCATCGCCGTTCTGGCGATCGGGATCGGGCTCGCGGTCAAGAGCCCGATGTGGCCCCTGCACAGTTGGCTTCCCGACGCCCACACCGCCGCCCCGACCGTCGGCTCGGTCCTGCTGGCCGGCGTCCTGCTGAAGATGGGAACGTACGGCTTCGTCCGGATCCTGCTCCCCGTCGCGCCGCACGGCTTCCACACCTTCGCGCCCTACCTCGCCGCCCTCGCCGTCGTCGGGATCGTCTACGGATCGCTGGCCTGCCTCGCGCTCGCCAAGCGCGGCGCGCGAGGCGACCTGAAACGGCTGATCGCCTACTCCTCCGTGGGCCACATGGGCTTCGTGCTCCTCGGCATCGCCACCATGACCCCGACCGGCGTGAACGGCGCCCTGTTCGCCAACATCGCCCACGGCCTCATCACCGGCCTGCTCTTCTTCCTGGTCGGCGCCCTCAAGGACCGCACCGGCACCGCCGACCTGGACACCCTGGCCGAGGGAACCGGCGCCGCCCTGTACGGCAGGGCGCCGCGCCTGGGCGGCCTGCTCGCCTTCGGCGCGGTCGCCTCGCTGGGGCTGCCCGGCCTGGCCGGCTTCTGGGGCGAGATGCTCGCGCTGTTCGGCGCCTTCCGGCCCGCCGCCGGCCTCAGCCGCCCCGCCTTCCTCGTCTTCACGGCGATCGGCGCCTTCGGCACCCTCCTGACGGCCGCGTACCTGCTCTCCGTGGTCCGCCGCGTCTGCATGGGCTCCGTACCGCGGCAGGCCCCGGCCCTCGCCGACGTCCGCGGCTACGAGTTCGCGGCCTGGACGCCGCTGGTCCTGCTCACCGTCCTCGCCGGGCTCTGGCCGAGGACCCTCCTCGGGCTCACCGGCCCGGCCGTGCAGCATCTCCTCGCAGGAGGCACCCGATGAGCGCCCTGGCCCCGCCGCTGGCCGCGTCGGCGGTCCAGTCCGTCGACTGGCTCGCCGTCGCGCCGCCCGCCCTCACCGCGGTCACCGCCCTCGCGGTCCTGGTGGCCGACCTGTTCGCACCCGAGCGGCGCAAGCCCCTCCTCGGCTGGACCGCGGTCGCCGGACTCGCCGCCTCCGCGCTCATGCTGCTCCCCCTCCTGGACGGCCGCCGCAGCACCTTCTGCGCCGCCGGGCGGCCCGACGCGTGCAGCTACACCGCCGACCACTTCACCCTCGTCATCCAGTTCCTGGTCCTCGGCGGCGCCCTCCTCGCGGCCCTGCTGTCGGTCACCGCGCTCAAGGACGCGCGCGGGGGACTGCCCGAGGGGGAGTACTGGTTCCTGCTGCTGTCCTCCGCCGCCGGCGCCGCGCTGCTGCCCGCCTCCCGCGACCTCGCCACCCTGATCGTCGCCCTGGAGGTCGCCTCCCTGCCCGCCTTCGCCCTCGTCGGCCTGCGCCACGGCGACCGCAGATCCTCCGACGCGGCCCTGAAGTTCTTCCTGTCCTCGGTCACCGCCACCGCCGTCAGCCTCATGGGCGTCAGCTTCGTGTACGCCTCCACCGGCACCCTCTACCTGACCCAGATCGCCGGCCGCCTCCCGCACGTCGACGGGCAGCTCCACACCCTCGCCCAGACCGGCGTCGTCCTCACCCTCGTCGGCTTCGCCTTCAAACTGGCCGCCGTCCCCTTCCACTTCTGGGTGCCTGACACCTACGTGGGCGCGCCCCTGCCCGTCGCCGCCTACCTGTCGGTCGTCGGCAAGGCGGTCGGCTTCACCGGGCTCATCCTGGTCACCGTCGTCGCGTTCCCCTCCTACGCCGACGTCTGGGGCCCGGCGCTCGCCGTGCTCGCCGCGCTCACCATGACCGTCGGCAACGTCGGCGCCCTGCGCCAGCGCGGCACGCGCGCGTACAGCGCGGTCCGGCTGCTCGCCTGGTCCTCCGTAGGGCAGGCCGGCTACCTCCTGGCGCCGATCGCCGCCGCCGGATACGCCGAGCACCCCCAGAGGGCCGTCGGTTCCACCGTCGCCTACGCCCTGATGTACGCCGCCGTGAACCTCGGCGCCTTCGCCGTGGCGGCGCTGGTGGGCCGCGCCAGGCCCGGCAACCGCGTCGCGGACTACCGCGGCCTGTACGCCGCCCACCCGCTCGCCGCCCTCCTCCTGGCCTTCTTCCTGCTGTGCCTGGCCGGGCTGCCGCCAGGCGTCATCGGCCTGTTCGCCAAGGTCACCGTCTTCTCCGCGGCCGTCGACGCGGGCCTCGGCTGGCTCGCCGCCGTCATGGCCGTCAACGTCGTCATCGCGTTGTTCTACTACCTCCAGTGGACCGCGCTGCTGTTCCGGGCCCCCGAGGGCGAACCCGTCCGGCGCCGCGTCCCGGCCCCCCTCACCGCCGCGCTCACCCTCACCGGCCTCCTGGGCGTCGCCCTGTCCGGCGCGCCCCAGCTCGTCCTGCGCTTCGCCGCCAGCGCCCTGTTCTGACCCCCGCACACTCGGACCCGCACACTCGGACCCGCACACCCGGACCCGCACACCCGGCCCGCACACCCCGACCCGCACACCCGATCCGCCCGCGGCGCGCGGCGCCCTGCCCGCCGTGACCGGCCCTTACGGTGCTTCCTTCCGCCCTGGCGTCATCCCGCGCGCGGGCGGGCATCCGCTCTCCAGCGCGCGTGCCCGCCCGGTGTCCCGCTCACCCGGACGGCCCACCCGGACGGCCCGCGCGCGGCCGACCACGCCGGGAACCCGGAGCCCTCGCCTGGCGTTGACCGGTTCAGAAGGGTCCACTGGAACGTGACACCACGACACCGGTGGCGACAGCAGCAAGCGAGGGGTTCCTCTGCCGCACCACTTGGAGGGCGTACCGTGCACCGCCGGCACAACGGGCTCAAGACCGCAGTACTCCTCGGGGTGCTGTCCGCACTCATCATCGGGATCGGCAGCGCCTTCGGCCGTACCGGGCTGATCGTCGCGGTCCTCGTCGCCCTCGGCACCAACGCATACGCGTACTGGAACAGCGACAAGCTGGCACTGCGCGCGATGCGCGCCCGCCCCGTCAGCGAGTTCGAGGCCCCGGCCCTGTACCGGATGGTCCGCGACCTCTCCACCCAGGCCCGCCAGCCGATGCCCCGCCTGTTCATCTCCCCGACGGAGGCGCCCAACGCCTTCGCCACCGGCCGCAACCCGCGCAACGCCGCCGTGTGCTGCACGGAGGGCATCCTGGGCCTGCTCGACGAGCGCGAGCTGCGCGGCGTCCTCGGCCACGAGCTGAGCCACGTCTACAACCGCGACATCCTGATCTCGTCCGTGGCCGGCGCACTCGCCTCCATGATCATGTTCCTGGTGAACTTCGCCTGGCTGATCCCGGTCGGCCGCTCGGACGACGACGACGGCCCCGGCCTCCTCGGCATGTTGCTGATCATGCTGCTGGGTCCGCTCGCCGCCTCGCTCATCCAGCTCGCGATCAGCCGCTCCCGGGAGTACCAGGCCGACGAGTCCGGGGCCCGGCTCACCGGCGATCCGCTCGCCCTCGCCGGCGCCCTGCGCAAGCTGGAGGCGGGCGTCCAGCAACTGCCGCTGCCCCCCGAGCCGAAGATCGAGACCGCGAGCCACATGATGATCGCCAACCCCTTCCGTCCGGGCCAGGGATTGTCGAAGATCTTCTCGACGCACCCGCCGATGGCGGAGCGCATCGCCCGACTCGAGCAGATGGCAGGCCGCCCCTCATGAAAACCCTCTTGAACGTCATCTGGCTGGTGCTGAGCGGCTTCTGGCTGTTCCTCGGCTATCTGCTGGCCGGTGCGCTGCTGTGCGTGACGATCATCGGCATACCCTTCGGCGTCGCCGCTTTCCGGATCGGCGTCTACGCGCTGTGGCCCTTCGGGTACACCACGGTCGAGCGCCGCGAGGCGGGCGCCCCGTCCTGCGTCGGCAACGTCCTGTGGCTGGTGCTGGCGGGCTGGTGGCTGACGCTCGCGCACATCGCCACCGGGATCGCGCTCTGCGTGACGATCATCGGCATCCCGTTCGGCATCGCCAACTTCAAGCTGATCCCGGTCTCCCTGCTCCCGCTGGGCCGCGAGATCGTCCGAACGGACCAGCCCTTCGCGACGCGGTGACCGCCGTGCGCAACCGTGGGAGGTGACCGCGGCGTCCTCACCGGCGACACGGTACGAACGCGCGTGCGGAGCGCGACGGCGGGTGACACGACGACGGGTGTCTGCCAGTCGTCAAGAAGGGCAGGTTCAGGGCATGGGCATCATCAGTTGGATCATCCTGGGACTGTTGGCCGGGGCCATCGCGAAAATCCTCCTGCCCGGACGCGACCCGGGCGGCTTCATCGGCACGACCCTCATCGGCATCGCCGGCGCCTTCATCGGCGGCTGGATCTCGGCGCGCTGGCTGCACCACCCGGTCTCCCAGCACTTCTACGACGGCGCCACCTGGGCCGCGGCGATCGGTGGCTCGCTGGTGCTGCTGATCGCCTACCGGATCCTGTTCGGCAACTCGCGCGACTGACCGCAGCAGGCAGGCCCGCCTGGGCGGCGGCAGAGCACACGAAGCAGCGGCCGCCTGAGCGGCGGCAGAACGCGTGAAGGGCGGGCGCCCACCGGACGCCCGCCCTTGACGCGTACCGGGGCTACCGGTAGTTCACGAACTGGACGGCGAAGTCGAAGTCCTGGCCCTTCAGCAGCGCGATCACAGCCTGGAGGTCGTCGCGGCTCTTGGAGCTGACCCGCAGCTCCTCGCCCTGGACCTGGGCCTTGACGCCCTTGGGACCCTCGTCGCGGATCAGCTTGGCCACCTTCTTCGCGTTCTCCTGGGAGATGCCCTCCTCGATCGAGGCGAAGATCTTGTACTCCTTGCCGGACAACTGCGGCTCGCCCGCGTCCAGGGCCTTCAGCGAGATGCCCCGCTTGACCAGCTTGGACTCGAAGACGTCGAGCACCGCCTTCACCCGGTCCTCGGAGTTCGCCTCCATGAGGATCTTCTCACCGGACCACGAGATCGAGGCGCCCACGCCCTTGAAGTCGTAGCGCTGCGAGATCTCCTTGGCGGCCTGGTTGAGGGCGTTGTCGACCTCCTGCCGCTCGACCTTCGAGACGATGTCGAAACTGGAGTCGGCCATGTCCTGTGGCTCCTTGTATCGGGGTCTGTCGGGCACGCACGGGGGAGCCGTGCGCGCTGTGCGGGGGCGGGCGTGGGGTAGCCGTCGAGCCGGGCTGTCGGGTCCCGGCCCGCATCCGCCCCAGCCTAGTGCTGTGGCCGGAATGCTTCACCGGCTCGCGACGCCCGGCCCGGTTCCCGGCACGGCGCCTCACCGCGTCGCCGCGCCCTCCGTCCGCGGCGGCGGCCCCGTCCGCGGCGCAGATCAATCGGGTGGCGAAGCACCCTCCCGCATCAGGTATCGTTTACGTCGTTGCCGAGAAGCACCGCCGAAAGGCGGTTCGAACGGCAGCAACCCCCGGCGGTGTGCCCGAGCGGCCAAAGGGAGCAGACTGTAAATCTGCCGGCTCAGCCTTCCCAGGTTCGAATCCTGGCGCCGCCACACGGGAACAAGGGGCCCGTGACCTGCTCAAGCAGCAGGTCACGGGCCCCTTGTCGTGTGTGGGCTGGTTGGCGGGGATGGCCCTGCTCTTCGGCGAGAGGGGGCCGCCCTTTCGCTGTGCTATGGAGTATGAGGTGGGCATGACGGACGAACGCCCGCGTGAGCGCGGGGCAGAGAGCGGCTGGAGGCGCCGCCCGTGGGGGCGCTATCTGGTGATCCTCGGTGTGTCCGCGCCGGTCTACGGACTCGGCGCTGTGGCTTCTCACGTGCTGGTGGGCACGTCTTGGGGCTCCGCGTTGATTACGGCGGTCTGTCTCGCGGTGTTCCTGCCCGCGTGGATGCTGTGGTGGACCGGGCGGACAAGGGGCGAGTGAGCGCGGTGGCGATGAGCGTCAGCAGCCCGCCGCACACGACGAGGAGCCCGACCCCCCAGCGCGCGACGTTCGTCGGCGAGCAGGTCGTAGGCCGGTCCGGTCGGCACGGCGACTGCCTTGCCCAGGGCGGCAGTTACGGGACGGCCCTCGGCCGCCTTGGCCTGCCGGCCCTCGGCGTGGGCGGCGTCGGCGTCTGCACCCGGTGGCCGGGCGAACGTCCGACGCCGGCAGGGCCGTACAACGGCAATTCCGCGTTCGTCGAATGCATTTTCGCGTAGGTGGGGATCGAGAGCGAGAGACGGCAAGACGGTCCGTAGAAATGCGAACCGGGCTTCTGGTTGAGCGCTCTCATTCGGGGTATTAGCCCTTGGTTGGGGGCAGGCAGCGTAGAGATCGCAATGCGGGGGGCCGCATGATTCATCTGCATTCCACGCGGGCCAAAAGGTTGCGCACACGCGTTTCATGGATCCTGGTCGCACTCGGCGCGCTGGGCATCCTCTACAGTCAGACGAAGTACGGTCTGGGAAACAGCGACCAGGTCTCCTCGGTGCTTTCCTACTTCGTCACTGTTCTCGGAAGTCTGGGCCTTCTGCCTACGCTCCAGAAGACAGATCCTCCCGCTGACGAGTGGCTCACATCGCTACGGGAGAACGTCAGCGAGTTTCTGGACTCCCAGAAGCAGTGGGCGGACATCGACACCCGCGACCTCATCCCCCTGACCCTTCGAGACGGCGCCTCGGGGGCCATTCGCCTCGCCCCGGCTGCCGGTGAAGGCGCATGGTCCGTCACGCACTGCGCCGAGCGACTCGCACAGTTCCAGCAAGCCGAGACGAGGCGTCGTACTTTCCTCAGCGCCGAGAGCGGGATGGGCAAGACCGTGCTCGCGCTTCTCCTGACGAACGGCCTGAACGCCAGAGCCGATGCCCCCATCCCCCTGTATCTGCCCCTCGCCTCCTGGAGCCCTCGCGAGGAGGGCTTCGCCGACTGGTTCGATCGGCAGGTCTCGGGTATGTACCCCTGCCTGCGGCAACTGGCCTGGCACTCCGCAAGAAGCCCCCGGCGTCAGTCTGTTCGGCGCGGGCCCCGCTACGAACGGGACAACCTCCTCAGAAGGCTCAAGGCGTCCGACCGCGTGATGCTGATACTCGACGGATTCGACGAGATCCGCGACACGGCACAGGATCAAGCCCTCGCGGAGATCAACGCCATCGAGGGGATTCCCTTGTTCATCCTCTCGCAGCCCCTGCACGTTCCGCTGAAGCTGGCCGACGTCAGCGTCCTGGAGTTGCAGCGGCCGACGCGAACGGCGGCCTGGCGCTACCTCACCGAGCGCACCAGCTCCCTCGACGCGGCGACCGAGCAGCCGTACTGGACGAATCTCCTGCACGCCCTGGACACGCACGCGCTTCCTGAGCTGACGGACCTCATGAGGTCGCCTCTGTACCTGGACCTGCTGCTGACGGGCGCGGTCCGGGCGAAGCTGCCGCGTCCCGAGCTGCCCCAAGAACTTTATGCGGAGGTCCTGCTGCACGGCGGCGAGGCGGGACGGCGACTGCTGCTGGAGACCTTTGTGGACCAGCGGCTCCGCAGCCAGATCGACTCTCCACGCCGCCGCGCCCGGGTACTGGGCCAACTACGTTTTCTGGCCCACGAGATGAACCGTACGCTGCCGGCCGCGACGGGCGTGCTGAGCCGGTTCGACCGCCTGCCCACCACGACCGCCCCCGCCCATGCCCTGGCCTGGTGGCGTCTGTACACCAGGGTGCCGCCGGCGCTGTTCGGGATCGGCGCCATGTTCGTCGCGGTGCCCGCGTACCGGTTGTGCCTGCACATGCCGGACGGACTCACACGCGGCTTCGCCGTCGGCATCGTCACGGGGGTCGTCCTGGGGGCGGGACGCGGAGTGCGGACCTGTTACGCGGCGCCTGTGGCTCTGGTCGGCGTGTGCGTGGTGATCCTGTGCCTTGGCTGGCGGCTGCGGGGGATCGACGTCGCGGTGACGGACGCGGCGGAGATCGGCCCGCCGGTCGCTTTGGTCTTCCTCCTGCGGGACTTCCTGGTCGACTCCGCCGTGCGCTGCCTGCTCGCGGTGGTGGCGATCGGAGCGAGCGCCGGAGGCGGTGTCGCCGCAGTCGCCGCCGTCGGCCTTCCCCACGACGCGCAGCGGGGATTCCCCGGCGTCATGTCGGCCGTGCTGGTGGCCGCGGTTTCGGCACGGATTCTCACCACCCCCCGGGAGCACCTGCTGCCGTCCACCGCCGACTTCAGGTGGACCACGGATCGTGGGCCGAAGCTGCCCCACTTCGCGGCGGCGCTCACGGCGGCGTGTCTGGTCGGCGTCGGAGGCGGCGTCATCGGGGGCGTATTCGGCACGGCGGGCCACGGAATACGCGTGGCACTCGCCTTCGCCGTGACCGCGGGAATTCCCATCGGAATCGTCGCCGGGCTGATCCAATGGTGGAATCAGCCGCCGCCGAAGCCGACCGCGGGTTTCTTTCTCCTCTATCGCCGCGATCAGGCTCTGGCCGTGACATCCGTCGTCCTGGTGGGTTCCTTCAGCACGCTCGGGCTCGCCTTCCTCGGTGGATTCCTGCGTTTTCTCGTCACGCCGATCGAAGCGTCGTCCGACTGGCCCAAGCCGATGGACGGGCTGCTGTTCGGAGCGACCTTGGGCGTCATCGTGGCCGCCTTCAACACCGCTTGGCTCAGCTACGCATGGTGCTGTGCTTACTTCGCTCTGCGGCGGCGGATGCCCTGGCGGATCGTCAATTTCTTCGATCTCCTCCACGAATGCGAAATCCTCCACCAGCGAGGACCCCATCTCATCTTCCGAATCCCCCATCTCCAGCAGCACCTCGCAGCACAGCATCATCCGTGACCTATGTCGGCGCGCTCGGGTACGGGTTCGCACGAGAAAGGCGGCCCTGGGCGCAGGGGGACCGCTGTCAGTGCCCGGGTGCACACTGGGTTCATGACCAGCAGCCTGTCCGCGCGTCGCAGGATCTGCCCCGCGTGCCGTCGCGAGATCGCCGTCGTCGCCGGGCGGTTCGCACGGCACGATCCGCCCGGCGCACGCGGGAGCGGCGGGCTGACGTCCTGCCCCGGCTCGCGCCAACCGGCGCAACTCGGTGCGGCACAGTCCTCGTTGGACGGGTACGCGTTGCCTGACTTTCCCGGTCAGCTCGCGCTCTTCTGAACCGACCCGGCGTTCCGTTCGGTCGGTGCCGCCATTTCGACTGTCCGCCGCGCCGCCCGGCCGCCGTCACTTCGGATGCCCACTGAGCCGTCCGGCGGCCGCCAGCCTGAGCATCCGTCCGCTGTGCTGCCCGGCCCCCGTAACCCGAACCCTGCCGAGCCGCCCGGCTACCGTCAGCCGCCGCCGCCGCGCCCGCCGCCCTAAGTTTTCCCGCCGGGCGGGCCGCCGCCCCGCCCGGCGGCGCAGCCGCATCAGTTCCCCGCGACCGACTTCACCGCCACCGACACCGAGGTCGGGCCGCTGATCAGTTCCAGGGTCAGGCCGGTCGTCGCCGGGGTGTCCACCAGTTCGGCGAGGACCGTCGCCACGTCGTCGCGGGGGACCGGGCCGCGACCGGTGCGGGCCTCCAGGCGGACGTGCCCGGTGCCGGGCTCGTCCGTGAGCGCGCCGGGGCGCAGGATCGTCCAGTCCAGGGCATCCAGGCCGCGCACGTGGTCGTCCGCCGCGCCCTTCGCCCGCAGGTACACGTCGAAGACGTCGTCGCCCTCGTGCCGCGCGTCCGCGCCCATCGAGGAGACGACCACCAGGCGCCGTACGCCCGCGCGCACCGCGGCGTCCGCGAACAGCACCGCCGCGCCCTTGTCGACGGTGTCCTTGCGGGCCGTGCCGCTGCCGGGGCCGGCGCCTGCGGCGAACACCGCCGCGTCGGCGCCCCGCAGCCGCTCCGCGACCTCCTCGACCGAGGCCGACTCCAGGTCGAGCACGATCGGTTCGGCGCCGGCCGCCCGCAGGTCGTCGCTCTGGGCGGCGTCCCGGACGATGCCCGCCGCCTCGTCACCGCACGCGGCGAGCAACCGCTCCAGCCGCAGCGCGATCTGACCATGACCCCCGGCGATGACAATGCGCATGCTTCCGACCGTACGCCCGCACGGCGCCGTCCGCCGCACGACCCGGCGACGCGCTCAGACGCACCCAGGCGCACACCGCCGCGCCCAACTCCCGCCTCCCGCGCACTCGCTCCGGCGCCGCGCACGAAAGCTCGCCGCGCTCCGGATGCCGCTCTAGTGCGGCTCGCCCGCCCCGCGCGGGCACCCGCTCGCGACGGCTCGCCACGCCCCGGTGCCGCTCACGACAGCT
Organism: Streptomyces sp. NPDC046985; assembly: GCF_040644415.1. Classification (NCBI taxonomy): domain Bacteria; kingdom Bacillati; phylum Actinomycetota; class Actinomycetes; order Kitasatosporales; family Streptomycetaceae; genus Streptomyces; species Streptomyces sp. NPDC046985. The sequence continues at coordinate 155,927 of NZ_JBEYWK010000008.1, read as the reverse complement.
CTCCCCGCCCCGCCTCGCCCCGGCGCGGCGCCGCGCGCGAAAGCTCGCCGTGCTCCGGATGCCGCTCTAGTACAGCTCGCCCGGCCCCGCGCGGGCACCGCTCGCCACGCTCCGGCGCCCCTCACGACAGCTCCCCCCGCCCCGGCGCGGCGCCGCTCACGACGACTCGCCCCGCTCCAGCACCCCCCGACAGCTCGCCCCGCTCCAGCACCCCCCGACCTCGCCCCGCCCCCGCGCCCCTCACGACGGCTCGCTCCGTCCCTGCCGTGGCAGCCCCAGTTCCACCGCCGCCGCCGAGGCGCAGAACTCCCGTACCGCGCTGGTCCGCGCCACCACGCGTCCGGCGTGCACCACGATCCGGCTGTACGCCAGCGACAGCGCCCCCGCGAGCCGCGTGCCGCGCACGGCGAGCAGCTCGGCCGGGAAGCCGGCCTCCACGCGCACCTCGGGCAGACCGAGCGCCGCGCGCGCCGACGCGCTCACCGCGTCATACGCTTCCTCGGGGCGCAGCCCGTGGCGCGAGGCCAGCAGGTAGGCGGCCTCCAGCGGGTCGCCGCGCCCCACCGGATTGCACAGGTCCCGCAGGGCGCCGCTCCCGGCGGCCACCCGCACCCCCGCCGCCCGCAGCAGCCGCACCGGCGCCGTCCCAGGCGCCTCGGCGCCCGCGCAGCCGCCCTGCGGCAGGCACACCACGGTCACCCCGGCCGCGGCCAACTGATCGGCCACCCGCGCGGCGGCCTCCGCGGGCAGCCGGGCCAGGCCGCCGCACGGGCCCAGCGTCACCCCGGGGCGCAGGCCGCCCGCCATCGCCGCGATGCGCGTGAGCCGGGCCGGGTCGCTGCCGTCGGTGTGCAGGTCGACCGGGCGCCCGTGCTCGGAGGCGACCTCCAGGACCGCCTCCACGTAGCCGGTGGGGTCGGGGTCGACGTCCGGGCAGCCGCCCACCGCGCAGGCGCCCATCTTCACCGCGTCCCGCAGGACCGCCAGCCCGTCCGCCCCGGCCACCCCGGTCAGCACGCGCGGCACCGCCACGACGGTCAGCTCGGCCAGTCCGCGCAGCGCCCGCCGCGCGCGCAGGACCGCCGTCAGCGCGCCCAGCCCCTGCACGTCGCCCACCCGCACATGCGCGCGCTGGGCGGTCGCCCCGTGGCCGAGCTGGAGCAGGGCCGCCTCGGTCGCCCGGCGCTGGACGTCGTCCGGCTCGTAGGACACCGGGCCGCCGGTGTCGCCGGTCAGGGCGGTGTCGGCGTGCGCGTGCGGCTCGGCCGGGGCCGGCAGGAGCAGGTAGCCGGTGAGGTCGACGCGGGCGCCGCCGTCGGGCGCTCCGCCCGTCCGGCCGGACCGGCCGGACTCAGACGCACCGGACCGGCCGGGGCCCGGGGACCGGCCAGGGCCGGCGGCCTCGATGCGGCCGTCGGCCGGGCCGAGGCTGCCGGCCGTGCCGACCGCCTCGATACGGCCCCCGGCCAGCCGTACGTCCACGGTCCGCCCGTCGGTCAGCCGCGCCCCGCACAACAGCAGCCCTTCCGGGTCCGGCTGCCCCGAGGACCCCGACGCGCCCGACGATCCCGGCGGCCCTGCGGGCCCGAGCGGTCCCGGCGACCCCGGCCCTCCCGGCGCCCCCGGCCCTCCCGGCGACCCCGGCGACCCCGGTCGTACCGGCCACCCCGGCCGTACCCGCGGTCCGTCCGGTCCCGGCGGTCCGTCCGGTCCCGGCGGTCCGTCCGGGTCCGGTGCGCCGGAGGCCGGAGACGAGGGCGGGGGCGGCTGCTGGCCGGGGGGCATCGCACTCCAGGTACGCCAGGGGGACGGACGAGGCGGGTGGCGCGGACGGCGCGGATCACGCGGCGCGCCGCGTCACGCAAGATCACGCGACGTGACGCGCGCCGCGTCATGCAAGATCACGCAGAGTGAGTCGAGCCTAGGGCGGCCGCCGCGCGGGACCGGGGAGGAGCGCAATAGTCGTACCGGCGTGGCCAGCGGGGTCGGGGCCGCCGCGGCTGGACGCGAGGGGGCGCGGAACGGATTTGGGCGAACAGCCGCGGAGCGTGTAATGTCTTCCTCGCTCGCCCCAATAGCTCAGTCGGCAGAGCGTCTCCATGGTAAGGAGAAGGTCAACGGTTCGATTCCGTTTTGGGGCTCTGGTGTGAGAGGTCCCCGTCGCGAGGCGGGGCCGATCTCATCAAAGCGGTGTAGCTCAGTCGGTAGAGCAAGCGGCTCATAATCGCTGTGTCACCGGTTCAAGTCCGGTCACCGCTACTGACAGTAGCCGATTGCGGGTTCGGTCCTTCGATCGGCTACTCTTTCATGCGTTGTACTAGCCCATCTGTTCGTCAAGGAGCACTCACGTGGCTGCCACCGACGTCCGCCCGAAGATCACGCTGGCCTGCGTGGAGTGCAAGGAGCGGAACTACATCACCAAGAAGAACCGGCGTAACAACCCGGACCGTCTTGAGATGAAGAAGCACTGCCCGCGTTGCAACGCGCACACTGCGCACCGCGAGACGCGATAAATCAGATTGATGCGTGAGGCCGTCCCCCACACCGGGGGGCGGCCTCATGCTGTTTCATCGGTTCCTCCGCACCACCCGAACCGGCGGCCGACACCCGGCGGCGGCGACGGAGCGGCGGACCCGCCGAGAAGCGCGACCGACGACAGCGCGACGACGACGGCAGCGCGACAGCGGCGACAGCGCGACAGCAACGACAGTGCGACAGCAGCGACAGCAGGAGGTGCCGGGCCATGGCGCTCGACCAGTCCTTCGTGGGGCGGTCCTATCCGCCCACCGCCCCCTACGAGGTGGGCCGGGAGAAGATCCGCGAGTTCGCGGAGGCGGTGGGGGACGCCCACCCGGCGTACACGGACGCCGAGGCCGCGCGGGCCCTCGGCCACCCCGAGGTCATCGCCCCGCCCACCTTCGTGTTCGCGATCACCTTCAAGGCCGCCGGCCAGGTCGTCCAGGACCCGCAGCTCGGCCTCGACTACAGCCGCGTGGTGCACGGCGACCAGAGGTTCGCCTACACCCGGCCGGTGCGCGCGGGCGACCGGCTGACCGTCACCTCGACCATCGACTCGATCAAGTCGCTGGCCGGCAACGACGTCCTGGACATCCGCGGCGAGGTGCACGACGCGGCGGGCGAGCACGTCGTGACCGCCTGGACCAAGCTGGTGGCCCGCGCCGCCGAGGGGGCGTGAGGAACCGATGACCGCGAAGATCGCTTACGACGACGTCGAGGTCGGCGCCGAGCTGCCGCCGCAGACCTTCTCCATGACCCGCGCCTCCCTCGTGCGGTACGCGGGCGCCTCCGGGGACTTCAACCCGATCCACTGGAACGAGAAGTTCGCCACCGAGGTCGGCCTGCCCGACGTGATCGCGCACGGCATGTTCACCATGGCCGAGGCGATCCGCGTGGTCACCGACTGGGCGGGGGACCCCGGCGCCGTCGTGGAGTACGGCGTGCGGTTCACCAAGCCCGTCGTGGTCCCCAACGACGACAAGGGCGCCCTGATCGAGGTCGCCGGCAAGGTCGCCGCCAAGCTCGACGACCACACCGTGCGGGTCGACCTGACCGCCGTGTGCGAGGGCCAGAAGGTCCTCGGGATGTCCCGGGCGGTCGTCCGGCTGGCCTGACGGCCGCGGCGGCGCCCGCCCTCGGCGCCCGGCGCCGTCGCGTGCGGGCGCCGCCTGCGGGGTCTCGTAGTCTTGGGCGCGTGCTGGAACTCCACGACGCGCCCCTGGCCCCGCTGACCACCTTCCGGCTGGGCGGCCCCGCGACCCGGCTGATCACCGCGGTCACCGACGCCGAGGTGATCGACGCGGTCCGCGAGGCCGACGCCGCCGGAACCCCGCTGCTGGTGATCGGCGGCGGTTCGAACCTGGTCATCGGCGACAAGGGCTTCGACGGCGCCGCGCTGCACATCGCCACCCGCGGCGTCGCACTCGACGGGACCGCGCTGGAGCTGGCCGCCGGCGAGGTGTGGAGCGACGCCGTCGCCCGCACCGTCGAGGCCGGCCTCGCGGGCGTCGAATGCCTGGCGGGCATCCCCGGCTCCGCGGGCGCGACCCCGATCCAGAACGTCGGGGCCTACGGCCAGGAGGTCTCCGCCACGCTCACCGAGGTCGTCGCCTACGACCGCGCGGCGGGCGAGACGGTGACGCTGACCAACGAGCAGTGCGCGTTCTCCTACCGCCACAGCCGCTTCAAGGCCGAGCCCGAGCGCTACGTCGTGCTGCGCGTCCGCTTCCGCCTCGAAGACGCCGGCGGGCTGTCGGCGCCCCTCAAGTACGCCGAGACGGCTCGCGCGCTGGGCGTGGAGGCGGGCGACCGCGTCCCGCTGGCCGCCGCCCGCGACACCGTGCTGAAGCTGCGCGCCGGCAAGGGCATGGTGCTGGACCCCGAGGACCACGACACCTGGTCGGCCGGCTCCTTCTTCACCAACCCGATCCTCGACGACGCCGACTTCGCCGCGTTCCGCGCACGGGTGGGGGAGCGGCTGGGCGAGGGCGCCGAGCCGCCCGCGTACCCGGCGGGCCCGGGGCGCACCAAGACCTCGGCGGCCTGGCTGATCGACCGGGCGGGCTTCGCCAAGGGCTACGGCGCCGGCCCCGCCCGGATCTCCACCAAGCACACGCTCGCCCTGACCAACCGGGGCGAGGCGACCACGGAGGATCTGCTGGCCCTGGCCCGCGAGGTGGTGGCCGGGGTCCGCGACGCGTTCGGCGTCACACTCGTCAACGAGCCGGTGACGGTGGGCGTGAGCCTGTAGACCGGCGCGCGCGGGTCCGCGCGGCGAGCGCCGTGCAGACCGGCGGCCGCCGGTCCACCGGGGGCTGCCCGAGCGCCAGCGGCCGCCCGTCCACTGGCGGCCGCCCGTCCGCCCGTCCCCCGCCGCCCCCAGCTACGCCCACGGCCTCAGCGCGACCCGCACCGCCCCCCGGATCCCCAGGTGAGGTCACCCCTGGTGACGGTCAGCCGACCGGGGCGTTCAGCCAGTCGTCCACGCCCGACAGCAGCTTCGTGCGCACGTCCTCGGGGGCCGACGAGCCGCGGATCGACTGGCGGGCCAGCTCGGCCAGCTCCGCGTCGGCGAAGGCGTGGCAGCGGCGGGCGATGTCGTACTGGGCCGCCAGCCGCGCGCCGAAGAGCAGCGGGTCGTCGGCGCCCAGGGCCATCGGGACGCCCGCCTCGTACAGCGTGCGCAGGGGGACGTCCTCCGGCTTCTCGTAGACGCCGAGGGCCACGTTCGAGGACGGGCACACCTCGCAGGTCACGCCCCGCTCGGCGAGACGCCGCATCAGGCGCGGGTCGTCCGCGGCGCGCACCCCGTGGCCCACCCGCTGGGCGTGCAGGTCGTCGAGGCAGTCCCGGACCGAGGACGGCCCCGCCAGCTCGCCGCCGTGCGGGGCGGCGAACAGGCCGCCCTCGCGTGCGATCGCGAACGCGCGGTCGAAGTCCCGGGCCATGCCCCGGCGCTCGTCGTTGGACAGCCCGAAGCCGACCACGCCCCTGTCCCGGTAGCGGACGGCCAGGCGGGCCAGGGTGCGGGCGTCCAGGGGGTGCTTCATCCGGTTCGCCGCCACCAGCACGCGCATGCCCAGGCCGGTCTCCCGGGACGCCGCGTCCACCGCGTCCAGGATGATCTCCAGCGCCGGGATCAGCCCGCCCAGCCGGGGAGCGTACGAGGTCGGGTCGACCTGGATCTCCAGCCAGCCCGAGCCGTCCCTGACGTCCTCCTCGGCGGCCTCCCTGACCAGCCGCTGGATGTCCTCCGGCGCCCGCAGGCAGGAGCGCGCGGCGTCGTACAGCCGCTGGAAGCGGAACCAGCCCCGCTCGTCCGTGGCCCGCAGCTTCGGCGGCTCGCCGCTGAACACGGCCTCGGTCAGCGCCTCGGGCAGCCGCACGCCGTACTTGTCGGCCAGCTCCAGCAGGGTGGCGGGCCGCATCGACCCGGTGAAGTGCAGATGCAGATGCGCCTTCGGCAGCTCAGAGACATCACGTACACGCTCCATCCCAGGATCCTGCCGCACGCGGGGCCCCGACCGGTAGCCGGTTCCCCGTTCGCAGTCTTGCTCGCACAAACGAACCAGCGACGAGAAGGGCCGCCCGCCGGTGTCGGCGGGCGGCCCCGTGGGCGGGCCGGGAGGGTCAGTCCCTGGCCTCCGCCAGCAGCTTCTGGAGCCGGCTCACGCCCTCCACCAGATCCTCGTCGCCGAGGGCGTAGGACAGGCGCAGGTAGCCCGGTGTGCCGAACGCCTCACCCGGGACGACGGCGACCTCGGCCTCCTCCAGGATCAGCGCGGCCAGCTCCACCGTGTCCTGCGGGCGCTTGCCGCGGATCTCCTTGCCGAGCAGCGCCTTCACCGACGGGTAGGCGTAGAATGCGCCCTCCGGCTCGGGGCAGAGCACGCCGTCGATCTCGTTGAGCATGCGCACGATGGTCCGGCGGCGCCGGTCGAAGGCCGTGCGCATCTCGGCCACCGCCTCCAGATCGCCGGAGACGGCGGCGAGCGCGGCCGCCTGGGCGACGTTCGAGACGTTGGAGGTCGCGTGCGACTGGAGGTTGGTCGCGGCCTTGACCACGTCCTTCGGGCCGATGACCCAGCCCACCCGCCAGCCGGTCATGGCGTACGTCTTGGCCACGCCGTTGACGACGATGCACTTGTCGCGCAGCTCGGGCAGCAGCGCGGGCAGGGACGCCGACTCCGCGTCGCCGTACACCAGGTGCTCGTAGATCTCGTCCGTCAGCACCCACAGGCCGTGCTCCAGCGCCCAGCGGCCGATCGCCTCGGTCTCCTCCCGCGGGTACACGGCGCCGGTCGGGTTGGACGGCGAGACGAAGAGGACGACCTTGGTCTTCTCGGTGCGGGCGGCCTCGAGCTGCTCGACCGTGACCCGGTAGCCGGTGGTCTCGTCGGCGACGACGTCGACCGGGACGCCGCCGGCCAGCCGGATCGACTCCGGGTACGTCGTCCAGTACGGGGCCGGCACGATGACCTCGTCGCCGGGGTCGAGGATCGCGGCGAACGCCTCGTAGATGGCCTGCTTGCCGCCGTTGGTGACCAGGATCTGCGAGACCTCCGGCTCCCAGCCGGAGTCGCGCAGCGTCTTCGCGGCGAGGGCGGCCTTCAGCTCGGGCAGGCCGCCGGCCGGCGTGTAGCGGTGGTACTTCGGGTTCTTGCAGGCCTCGACGGCGGCCGCGACGACGTAGTCCGGGGTCGCGAAGTCGGGCTCGCCGGCGCCGAAGCCGATCACCGGGCGCCCGGCGGCCTTCAGGGCCTTGGCCTTGGCGTCCACGGCGAGGGTGGCGGACTCGGAGATCGCGCCGACGCGGGCGGAGACCCGGCGCTCGGCAGGAGGGGTTGCAGCGCTCATACCGCCATCGTTCCAGACCGGAAACACCCCGGGCACACAGGTTTCGCGGACTGGACGGGACCGGTCCGCGCCGCGAACAGCCGTCCGCGTCCAGGCCCCGGCCAGGCGATCTTCGGTCCTCCGCCGCCGCGGTCCGCAGAAGCGGCGACCAGCGCCGGACGCTTTCTGTTCGACGACCGGCTCCGGACCACGTACACTCTCACCTCGTCGACCTCCGGCGGCCGTCGCGCCCGGTGCACACCAAGCATCCGGCCGCATGCGGTACGTTGGGGGCACACAAAGGGTCGTAGCTCAATTGGTAGAGCACTGGTCTCCAAAACCAGCGGTTGGGGGTTCAAGTCCCTCCGGCCCTGCTACACACATCGTCGCCAAGATGTGTGCGCATGTACGTACAGCTATGCATCGCCGTGCGGCTCGACCGGGCGCGGCACGGCCACGACCCGGAATCAGGTGAGGACGCATGACGGACGCCGTGGGCTCCATCGACACGCCTGATGCCCAGGATGAGCTGACAGAGGCCCAGAAGAAGCCCCGTAAGGGCGGCAAGCGCGGCAAGAAGGGCCCGCTCAAGCGCCTCGCGCTCTTCTACCGCCAGATCGTCGCGGAGCTGCGCAAGGTCGTCTGGCCCTCGCGGAACCAGCTCACGTCGTACACCACCGTTGTGATCTTCTTCGTCGCCATCATGATCGCTTTGGTGACCGTGATTGACTATGGACTCAACCACGCGGCCAAGTACGTCTTCGGCTGAGTCCAGAGCGAAGGGCGCCGTGGTCATCGGCGCCCGTTTTCGCATGTTCCACCCCTTGTATCCAGGAAGAAGCAGCCACCGTGTCTGACCCGAACCTGAACCACGCCATCGAGCCGACCGAGTCCGTGGATGACGAGCTCGACAGCGCCGAAGGTGCGGACGAGGTCGACGAGGCTGAGACCTCCGGGGCGGTTGAGGCCGCCGCGGACGAGCCGGCCGAGGAGGCCGCCGTCCACGTCGAGGACGAGGCCGTCGGGGAAGCCGGGGCCGTCCACGAAGGCGCCGCCGAGGCTGATGAGGACACGCAGGCCGACGAGGACACAGAGGCCGGCGAGGACGTCGAGTCTGGCGAGGCCGCCGATTCTGGCGAGGGCACCGATTCCGGCGAGGCCGCCGAGGACGCCGAAGCCGGTGAGGCCGTCGAGGGCGAGCAGGCCGAGGCCGCCGCGGAGGAAGCGGAGGAGTCCGAGCCCGAGCCCGAGGTGGACCCGGTCACCAGGCTCCGCGAGGAGCTGCGCACGCTGCCCGGCGAGTGGTACGTGATCCACACCTACGCCGGTTACGAGAAGCGCGTGAAGGCCAACCTGGAGCAGCGCGCCGTCTCGCTGAACGTCGAGGACTTCATCTACCAGGCCGAGGTGCCCGAGGAAGAGATCGTCCAGATCAAGAACGGCGAGCGCAAGACCGTCCGGCAGAACAAGCTGCCCGGTTACGTCCTCGTCCGCATGGACCTGACGAACGAGTCCTGGGGCGTCGTGCGCAACACCCCGGGCGTCACCGGCTTCGTCGGCAACGCCTACGACCCCTACCCGCTGTCCCTGGACGAGATCGTGAAGATGCTCGCCCCGGAGGCGGAGGAGAAGGCCGCCCGCGAGGCCGCCGAGGCCGAGGGCAAGCCGGTCCCGCAGCGCAAGGTCGAGGTCCAGGTGCTGGACTTCGAGGTCGGCGACTCGGTCACCGTCACCGACGGCCCGTTCGCCACGCTCCAGGCGACCATCAACGAGATCAACGCCGACTCGAAGAAGGTCAAGGGCCTGGTCGAGATCTTCGGTCGCGAGACCCCGGTCGAGCTGTCGTTCGACCAGATCCAGAAGAACTAGTTCTCTCTGGACCCACCGCTTCCGCGCAGGTCAGGCAGGCTTTCGCAGCCTGCCTGACCTGCGCGGTTTTCAGCCGCGCAGCTATACCCGTTATCGTTGCGCGGTATGCCTGCGTCCGGGTTGTCCCCCGAGCGCGGGCAGGACCCGAATCGAAAGGACCCGGAGAGCAATGCCTCCCAAGAAGAAGAAGGTCACGGGGCTCATCAAGCTCCAGATCAACGCCGGTGCGGCGAACCCGGCCCCGCCGGTCGGTCCGGCGCTGGGTCAGCACGGCGTCAACATCATGGAGTTCTGCAAGGCCTACAACGCCGCGACCGAGTCGCAGCGCGGCTGGGTCATCCCGGTGGAGATCACGGTCTACGAGGACCGCTCCTTCACCTTCATCACCAAGACTCCGCCGGCCGCGAAGATGATCCTCAAGGCCGCGGGCGTGGACAAGGGCTCCGGCGAGCCGCACAAGACCAAGGTCGCCAAGATCACCGAGGCGCAGGTCCGCGAGATCGCCCAGACCAAGCTGCCCGACCTCAACGCCAACGACCTGGACGCCGCGTCGAAGATCATCGCCGGCACCGCCCGTTCCATGGGCGTCACCGTCGAGGGCTGAGTCCCCGCCGTACCCCCGCGGCCGCGGTCGTCCGATCGCGCCGCCGCACGTGGCAGGGCCTGCTCGGCCCGTACCACGCCTCCTCTCCGAACACTCAGGAGCAGTTGTGAGCAAGCGCAGCAAGGCTCTCCGCGCTGCGGACGCCAAGGTCGACCGGGAGAAGCAGTACGCCCCGCTCGAGGCCGTCCGTCTCGCCAAGGAGACCTCCACGACCAAGTTCGACGGCACCGTCGAGGTCGCCTTCCGTCTGGGCGTCGACCCGCGCAAGGCCGACCAGATGGTCCGTGGCACCGTGAACCTCCCGCACGGCACCGGCAAGACCGCCCGGGTCCTGGTCTTCGCGACCGGTGACCGTGCCGAGGCCGCGCGTGCCGCGGGCGCCGACATCGTCGGCGCCGACGAGCTGATCGACGAGGTGGCGAAGGGCCGTCTGGACTTCGACGCCGTCGTCGCCACCCCGGACCTCATGGGCAAGGTCGGCCGCCTCGGCCGCGTCCTCGGCCCCCGCGGTCTGATGCCGAACCCGAAGACCGGCACCGTCACCCCCGACACCGCCAAGGCCGTCACCGAGATCAAGGGCGGCAAGATCGAGTTCCGGGTCGACAAGCACTCGAACCTGCACTTCATCATCGGCAAGACGTCGTTCGACGACAGCAAGCTGGTGGAGAACTACGGCGCCGCGCTGGAGGAGATCCTCCGTCTGAAGCCGTCCGCCGCCAAGGGTCGCTACATCAAGAAGGCCGCGCTCAGCACCACGATGGGCCCCGGCATCCCGATCGACCCGAACCGCACCCGCAACCTCCTCGTCGAGGAGGACCCGGCCGCGGTCTGAGCCCAGCGCTTCTTCCGCTGGCCGCGTCGGGCACGCGAGCAGTCCAAGGGACGGATCCCGCAACCTTCCAGGTGCGGGATCCGTCTTTTGTCCGTACGGCCTTCGTACGGCTGTCAGTGGCCTGCTCTACGGTGCGGGCACGGGACTCGCATAGGGGTGGGAGAAGAGATGAACAGCACGACCGTGCGCCGGGTGACGCTCTCGATCGCGGTGGCGTCGGCGCTGGCCGGCGTGGCCGCGTGCGGCGCCTCGGACGCGGGGGAGGGCGGCAAGGCGGCCGGGCGGCGCCCGGTGCGCGTCAGCCCGATAGCCGCCCTGCGCACCGCCGAGACGTCCACCGACAAGGCGGAGTCCGCCAAGGTGCGCTCCACCATGACCCTCGGCTCCGCGTTCTCGATGACCGCGAGCGGTTCCATGTCCTGGAGCCGGGGCATCCGGGGCACCATGAACATCGCCTACACCGGCGGCAAGATGGCCGACGCGATGCGCGCGACCGGCAACTCCTCGTTGGAGACCCGCTACCTGCCGGACGGCTTCTACGTGAACATGGGCGACAAGCTCGCCTCCGTGCTCGGCGGCAAGCACTGGCTCGAGTACGCCTACGACGACCTCGCCAAGATAGGCGGCGGCTCCGGGGCCTACCTGAAGGACCAGATGCGGAGCACCGCGCCGAAAGAGCCGGTCACCATGCTGCTGGCCTCCGGCCAGGTGAAGAAGGTCGGCGAGGAGACGGTCGAGGGACAGCACACCACGCACTACGCGGGCACGCTGAACGTCGGCGACATGATGAGCAGAACGAGCCACAGGCTGAGCGCGGCCCAGCTCGCGAAGGCGAAGAAGCAACTGGAGGAGTCCGGCGTCACCGCGGAGCATGTGGACGTCTGGATCGACGACCAGAACCTGATGGTCAAGCAGACGCAGAAGGCGCGGTTCACGAAGGGCCCGATGGTCGGCCCCATGACCGTCACCGCCTACTACACCGACTACGGGACCCCGGTCTCCGCCGCGGCGCCCCGGGCCGACGACACCGAGAACTTCACCGACTTCATGAAGACCCTCGCCGCGATGAGGCGCGCTCATCCGTCTTCCTGACGAGGGGCCGCGCCCCGGGAGTTCCTCCCGTCGCCGGCGAGCACGGGAGCGACGGCGGGGCGGCGGCCCCCGCGCCGGTCGGGGGGACGGCGGGGCGGGGGAGCGGCGCCTCCGGCGCCGGTCGGGGGGACGGCGGGCCCCGCGCCGGTCGATTTGCCCGACGGCGACCGGGTCCCGTACTCTCTCACCCGAAGCCAAAGACCGCTGGTCGTTGCCGTGCGCTCGTGAGAGGGCGCGGTGGCCGAAGGATCCGCTGAAATGCGGGCGACCCGCGCAGGTGACCGTGGAAGAACTCCCGGAGTGCGCGCACTTGCCGTGCGCACGCCCGGTCGAGTCCGCCCCGTGCGCCTGCGCCGGGGCGTTTCGTTTCCCCAGTCCTCCTTCGGGTCCGCGCGGTCAGAATCACCCGGAAGGAGGCCGAGGCTCTATGGCGACGCCCGAAAAGGCTGCCGCAGTGGCGGAGTTGACGGAGCAGTTCCGCAACTCCAGCGCTGCCGTGCTGACCGAGTACCGCGGTCTCACCGTGGCGCAGCTCAAGACGCTGCGCCGTTCGCTCGGTGAGAACGCCCAGTACGCCGTGGTGAAGAACACGCTGACCAAGATTGCGGCCAACGAGGCCGGGATCACGACGCTGGACGACCTGTTCAACGGTCCGACGGCTGTCGCCTTCGTCACCGGTGACCCGGTGGAGTCGGCGAAGGGTCTCCGTGACTTTGCCAAGGACAACCCGAATCTCGTCATCAAGGGCGGTGTCCTTGACGGCAAGGCGCTGTCCGCCGACGAGATCAAGAAGCTCGCGGACCTCGAGTCCCGTGAGGTTCTGCTCAGCAAGCTGGCCGGCGCATTCAAGGGGAAGCAGTCCCAGGCTGCCTCCGTCTTCCAGGCGCTGCCGTCGAAGCTCGTCCGCACCGTGGACGCGCTGCGCGCCAAGCAGGCCGAGCAGGGCGGTGCCGAGTAACTCGGCTCGCTTTCTGATCCGCTCCGCCGTCCGGCGGCACGGGTCACAGCGGGCCGACGTACGCCCGCCATTCATGTACATCCGGCACCTGCCGAATTAGTGGAAGGATCGCCCGTCATGGCGAAGCTCACCCAGGAAGACCTGCTCGCGCAGTTCGAGGAGATGACCCTCATCGAGCTCTCCGAGTTCGTGAAGGCGTTCGAGGACAAGTTCGACGTCACCGCCGCCGCGGCCGCCCCGGTCGTCGTCGCGGGCGGCGCCGCCGGCGGCGCCGCCGAGGCCGTCGAGGAGCAGGACGAGTTCGACGTCATCCTCACGGGCGCCGGCGACAAGAAGATCCAGGTCATCAAGGTCGTCCGCGAGCTGACCTCCCTCGGCCTGAAGGAGGCCAAGGACCTGGTCGACGGTGCGCCGAAGGCCGTCGTCGAGAAGGTCAACAAGGAGGCCGCGGCCAAGGCCAAGGAGGCCCTCGAGGGCGCCGGCGCCTCCGTCGAGGTCAAGTGACCTCACGGGTCCGCCAGGACTCCCGCGCGCGCTGACGTCGGCCCGCTGGGGCTGTAACGCGAACGCACCGAAGAGCGATCATCCATCCGGGTGGTCGCTCTTGGGCGTTCCCGGGGCCGGTTGTGGCGGCCTTGCTCCGGTGACGGGGCGGGGTAGGGTGATCTTCGTTCTGGCTGGAGAGCCGCCGGAGACAGGCCGCACGTGACGAGTGCGGCATCCGGTTCGGGTATGCGGGGCCTTGACGAACGGCACGCAGCGCGCAATTCTCAGGACGCGTCGTGACGACGATCCGCATCCGAGGCATGGATCGGCGACGAAGAGGGCAGTATCAACGTGCATTGAGGGCGACTTGCCGCAGGCGGTGACGACGACGAGGGTCTTGGAAAACCCGCACTGGACATCAGTGAGCCGTGTGGCTACACTGTCCCTTTGCGCTGCCTGTTAGCTGTCCCCTGCCCGTCACCAGGGGCATGCCCTCACCTCAGCATCGATGAGCAGACCACGCCTGAGCTGGCCTTTCGGCCATTCGAGGCACTGTCCGCCCCGGTGTGCGGGAGAGGGACCGGTACGCGCGTAGTGAGTCCGAGCCCTCGGAAGGACCCCCTCTTGGCCGCCTCGCGCACTGCCTCGACCGCGAATACGAACAACGGCGCCAGCACCGCCCCGCTGCGCATCTCTTTTGCAAAGATCAAGGAGCCCCTCGAGGTTCCGAACCTCCTCGCGCTGCAAACCGAGAGCTTCGACTGGCTGCTCGGCAACGACGCCTGGAAGGCTCGCGTCGAGGCGGCTCTGGAGTCTGGTCAGGACGTCCCCACCAAGTCCGGTCTTGAGGAGATCTTCGAGGAGATCTCCCCGATCGAGGACTTCTCCGGGTCGATGTCGCTGACGTTCCGCGACCACCGCTTCGAGCCTCCGAAGAACTCGATCGACGAGTGCAAGGAGCGCGACTTCACCTACGCCGCCCCGCTCTTCGTCACGGCCGAGTTCACCAACAACGAGACCGGCGAGATCAAGTCCCAGACCGTCTTCATGGGCGACTTCCCGCTCATGACGAACAAGGGCACCTTCGTCATCAACGGCACCGAGCGCGTCGTGGTGTCGCAGCTCGTCCGTTCCCCCGGCGTCTACTTCGACTCCTCCATCGACAAGACCTCCGACAAGGACGTCTTCTCCGCCAAGATCATCCCGTCCCGGGGCGCCTGGCTGGAGATGGAGATCGACAAGCGCGACATGGTCGGCGTCCGCATCGACCGCAAGCGCAAGCAGTCCGTCACCGTCCTGCTCAAGGCGCTCGGCTGGACCAACGAGCAGATCCTCGAGGAGTTCGGCCAGTACGAGTCGATGCGCGCCACCCTGGAGAAGGACCACACCCAGGGCCAGGACGACGCGCTGCTCGACATCTACCGCAAGCTGCGTCCGGGCGAGCCCCCCACGCGCGAGGCCGCGCAGACGCTGCTGGAGAACCTGTACTTCAACCACAAGCGCTACGACCTCGCCAAGGTCGGCCGCTACAAGGTCAACAAGAAGCTCGGCGCCGACGCCCCGCTCGAGGCCGGCGTCCTGACCGTCGAGGACGTCATCTCGACGATCAAGTACCTGGTGAAGCTGCACGCCGGTGAGACGGAGACCGTCGGCGACAGCGGCCAGGCGATCGTCGTCGAGACCGACGACATCGACCACTTCGGCAACCGCCGCCTGCGCAGCGTCGGCGAGCTGATCCAGAACCAGGTCCGCACGGGTCTCGCCCGTATGGAGCGCGTCGTGCGCGAGCGCATGACCACGCAGGACGTCGAGGCGATCACGCCGCAGACCCTGATCAACATCCGGCCGGTCGTCGCCTCCATCAAGGAGTTCTTCGGCACCAGCCAGCTCTCGCAGTTCATGGACCAGAACAACCCGCTGTCGGGTCTCACCCACAAGCGCCGCCTGTCGGCGCTCGGCCCCGGCGGCCTCTCCCGTGAGCGGGCCGGCTTCGAGGTCCGTGACGTGCACCCCTCGCACTACGGCCGCATGTGCCCGATCGAGACGCCGGAAGGCCCGAACATCGGCCTGATCGGCTCGCTCGCCTCCTACGGCCGGGTCAACGCGTTCGGGTTCGTCGAGACGCCGTACCGCAAGGTCGTCGACGGCCAGGTCACCGACGAGGTGGACTACCTGACCGCCGACGAGGAGGACCGCTTCGTCATCGCGCAGGCCAACGCCACGCTCAACGACGACATGCGCTTCACCGAGAACCGCGTGCTGGTCCGCCGCCGCGGCGGCGAGGTCGACTACGTCGCCGGCGGCGACGTGGACTACATGGACGTCTCGCCGCGCCAGATGGTGTCGGTCGCGACCGCCATGATCCCGTTCCTGGAGCACGACGACGCCAACCGCGCCCTGATGGGCGCGAACATGATGCGCCAGGCCGTGCCGCTCATCAAGTCCGAGGCGCCGCTCGTCGGCACCGGCATGGAGTACCGCTCCGCGGTCGACGCCGGCGACGTGGTCAAGGCCGAGAAGGCCGGCGTGGTCCAGGAGGTCTCCGCCGACTACATCACCACCGCCAACGACGACGGCACCTACATCACCTACCGGCTGGCCAAGTTCGCCCGCTCCAACCAGGGCACCTCGGTCAACCAGAAGGTCATCGTCAACGAGGGCGACCGCGTCATCGAGGGCCAGGTGCTCTCCGACGGCCCGGCCACCCAGAACGGCGAGATGGCGCTCGGCAAGAACCTGCTCGTCGCGTTCATGCCGTGGGAGGGTCACAACTACGAGGACGCGATCATCCTGTCGCAGCGCCTCGTGCAGGACGACGTCCTCTCCTCGATCCACATCGAGGAGCACGAGGTCGACGCCCGTGACACCAAGCTCGGCCCCGAGGAGATCACCCGGGACATCCCGAACGTCTCCGAGGAGGTCCTCGCCGACCTCGACGAGCGCGGCATCATCCGCATCGGCGCCGAGGTCGTCGCGGGCGACATCCTGGTCGGCAAGGTCACCCCGAAGGGCGAGACCGAGCTGACCCCGGAGGAGCGCCTGCTGCGCGCGATCTTCGGCGAGAAGGCCCGCGAGGTCCGCGACACCTCGCTGAAGGTGCCGCACGGCGAGATCGGCAAGATCATCGGCGTGCGCGTCTTCGACCGCGAGGAGGGCGACGAACTGCCGCCCGGCGTGAACCAGTTGGTCCGCGTCTACGTCGCGCAGAAGCGCAAGATCACCGACGGCGACAAGCTCGCCGGCCGGCACGGCAACAAGGGCGTCATCTCCAAGATCCTGCCGATCGAGGACATGCCGTTCCTGGAGGACGGCACCCCGGTCGACATCATCCTCAACCCGCTGGGCGTCCCGTCCCGGATGAACCCGGGACAGGTCCTGGAGATCCACCTCGGCTGGCTCGCCAGCCGCGGCTGGGACGTCTCCGGCCTCGCGGAGGACTGGGCCCAGCGCCTCCAGGCCATCGGCGCCGACCAGGTCGACCCCGGCACCAACGTCGCCACCCCGGTGTTCGACGGCGCCCGGGAGGACGAGCTGGCCGGTCTGCTCCAGCACACCATCCCGAACCGGGACGGCGAGCGCATGGTGCTCCCCACCGGCAAGGCGCGGATGTTCGACGGCCGCAGCGGTGAGCCGTTCCCGGACCCGATCTCGGTCGGGTACATGTACATCCTGAAGCTGCACCACCTGGTCGACGACAAGCTGCACGCCCGCTCGACCGGCCCCTACTCGATGATCACCCAGCAGCCGCTGGGCGGTAAGGCCCAGTTCGGCGGCCAGCGGTTCGGCGAGATGGAGGTGTGGGCACTGGAGGCGTACGGCGCCGCCTACGCCCTCCAGGAGCTGCTGACCATCAAGTCCGACGACGTCACCGGCCGCGTGAAGGTCTACGAGGCCATCGTCAAGGGCGAGAACATCCCCGAGCCTGGCATCCCCGAGTCCTTCAAGGTGCTCATCAAGGAGATGCAGTCTCTCTGCCTGAACGTGGAGGTGCTGTCCAGCGACGGCATGTCCATCGAGATGCGTGACACCGACGAGGATGTCTTCCGCGCTGCGGAGGAGCTCGGCATCGACCTGTCCCGGCGCGAGCCGAGCAGCGTCGAAGAGGTCTGACGGGAGTCCGGCGGGCCTCCTCACCAGGAGGCCCGCCGACCCCCAGGCCCCCGTTTCAGACCAATGACTCACGACCCTGAGAGGGATTGACGCATAGTGCTCGACGTCAACTTCTTCGACGAGCTCCGGATCGGCCTGGCCACCGCTGACGACATCCGTCAGTGGAGCCACGGCGAGGTCAAGAAGCCCGAGACCATCAACTACCGCACCCTCAAGCCGGAAAAGGACGGACTCTTCTGCGAGAAGATCTTCGGCCCCACCCGGGACTGGGAGTGCTACTGCGGCAAGTACAAGCGCGTCCGCTTCAAGGGCATCATCTGCGAGCGCTGCGGCGTCGAGGTCACCCGCGCCAAGGTGCGCCGTGAGCGGATGGGCCACATCGAGCTGGCCGCCCCCGTCACGCACATCTGGTACTTCAAGGGCGTCCCGAGCCGGCTGGGCTACCTGCTCGACCTGGCTCCCAAGGACCTCGAGAAGGTCATCTACTTCGCGGCGTACATGATCACGTACGTCGACGAGGAGCGCCGCACGCGCGACCTGCCCTCGCTGGAGGCCCACGTCTCCGTCGAGCGCCAGCACATCGAGCAGCGCCGCGACGCCGACCTGGAGGCCCGCGCCAAGAAGCTCGAGACCGACCTGGCCGAGCTGGAGGCCGAGGGCGCCAAGGCCGACGTGCGCCGCAAGGTGCGCGAGGGCGCCGAGCGCGAGATGAAGCAGCTCCGCGACCGCGCGCAGCGCGAGATCGACCGCCTCGACGAGGTGTGGGCCCGCTTCAAGAACCTCAAGGTCCAGGACCTGGAGGGCGACGAGCTGCTCTACCGCGAGCTGCGCGACCGCTTCGGCACGTACTTCGACGGCTCGATGGGCGCCGCGGCGCTGCAGAAGCGCCTGGAGTCCTTCGACCTCGAGGAGGAGGCCGAGCGCCTCCGCGAGATCATCCGCACCGGCAAGGGCCAGAAGAAGACCCGCGCCCTGAAGCGGCTGAAGGTCGTCTCCGCGTTCCTCCAGACGTCCAACAGCCCCAAGGGCATGGTCCTGGACTGCGTCCCGGTCATCCCGCCGGACCTGCGTCCGATGGTGCAGCTCGACGGCGGCCGCTTCGCGACCTCCGACCTGAACGACCTGTACCGCCGCGTCATCAACCGCAACAACCGCCTGAAGCGGCTTCTCGACCTCGGCGCGCCCGAGATCATCGTGAACAACGAGAAGCGCATGCTCCAGGAAGCCGTCGACGCGCTCTTCGACAACGGCCGCCGCGGCCGCCCGGTCACGGGCCCCGGCAACCGTCCGCTGAAGTCGCTGTCCGACATGCTCAAGGGCAAGCAGGGCCGCTTCCGGCAGAACCTGCTCGGCAAGCGAGTCGACTACTCGGCGCGTTCCGTCATCGTCGTCGGCCCGCAGCTCAAGCTGCACCAGTGCGGTCTGCCCAAGGCGATGGCGCTGGAGCTGTTCAAGCCGTTCGTGATGAAGCGCCTGGTCGACCTGAACCACGCGCAGAACATCAAGAGCGCCAAGCGCATGGTCGAGCGCGGCCGCACGGTCGTGTACGACGTGCTGGAAGAGGTCATCGCGGAGCACCCGGTTCTGCTGAACCGCGCGCCCACGCTGCACCGCCTCGGCATCCAGGCCTTCGAGCCGCAGCTCGTCGAGGGCAAGGCCATCCAGATCCACCCGCTCGTCTGCACCGCGTTCAACGCGGACTTCGACGGCGACCAGATGGCCGTGCACCTGCCGCTGTCCGCGGAGGCGCAGGCCGAGGCCCGCATCCTGATGCTGTCCTCGAACAACATCCTGAAGCCCGCCGACGGCCGTCCGGTGACGATGCCGACCCAGGACATGGTCCTCGGTCTGTTCTTCCTCACCACCGACGGCGAGCTGCGGGACACCAAGGGCGAGGGCCGCGCGTTCGGTTCCACGGCCGAGGCGATCATGGCGTTCGACGCGGGCGAGCTGGCGCTCCAGTCGCCGATCGACATCCGCTTCCCGGTGGGCACCATCCCGCCGCGCGGCTGGACCCCGCCGGAGCGCGAGGAGGGCGAGCCCGAGTGGCAGCAGGGGGACTCGTTCCGCCTGCGCACCACGCTGGGCCGCGCGCTCTTCAACGAGCTGCTGCCCGAGGACTACCCGTTCGTCGACTACTCGGTGGGCAAGAAGCAGCTCTCCGAGATCGTCAACGACCTGGCCGAGCGCTACCCCAAGGTCATCGTGGCGGCGACGCTCGACAACCTGAAGGCGGCCGGCTTCTACTGGGCGACCCGTTCCGGCGTCACCGTGGCCATCTCCGACGTCGTCGTCCCCGAGGCGAAGAAGGAGATCGTCAAGGGCTACGAGGCGCAGGACGAGAAGGTCCAGAAGCAGTACGAGCGCGGTCTGATCACCAAGGAAGAGCGCACGCAGGAGCTCATCGCGATCTGGACCAAGGCGACCAACGAGGTCGCCGAGGCGATGAACGAGAACTTCCCCAAGACCAACCCCATCTTCATGATGGTCGACTCGGGCGCCCGAGGAAACATGATGCAGATGCGGCAGATCGCGGGCATGCGCGGTCTGGTGTCGAACGCGAAGAACGAGACCATCCCGCGTCCGATCAAGGCGTCCTTCCGCGAGGGCCTGTCCGTGCTGGAGTACTTCATCTCCACGCACGGCGCCCGTAAGGGTCTGGCGGACACCGCGCTGCGCACCGCCGACTCCGGCTACCTCACCCGTCGTCTGGTCGACGTCTCCCAGGACGTCATCATCCGCGAGGAGGACTGCGGCACCGAGCGCGGCCTCAAGCTCGTCATCGGCGAGCGCGACGCCGCGGGCGTGCTGCAGAAGGCGGAGAACGTCGAGACGTCGGTGTACGCCCGGTGCCTCGCCGAGGACATCGTCGTCGACGGCAAGGTGCTGGCCCCGGCCGGCACCGACCTGGGCGACGTGCTCATCGACGAGCTGATCCTCCAGGGCGTCGGGGAGGTCAAGACCCGCTCGATCCTGACCTGCGAGTCCGCGGTCGGCACCTGCGCCATGTGCTACGGCCGTTCGCTCGCCACCGGCAAGCTGGTCGACATCGGCGAGGCGGTCGGCATCATCGCCGCCCAGTCCATCGGCGAGCCCGGCACCCAGCTCACGATGCGCACCTTCCACACCGGTGGTGTGGCCGGTGACGACATCACCCAGGGTCTGCCGCGTGTCGTCGAGCTGTTCGAGGCCCGTACGCCCAAGGGCGTCGCGCCGATCTCCGAGGCGGCCGGCCGGGTCCGCATCGAGGAGACCGAGAAGACCAAGAAGATCGTCATCACGCCGGACGACGGCAGCGACGAGACGGCCTTCCCGATCTCCAAGCGCGCCCGTCTGCTGGTGGGCGAGGGCGACCACGTCGAGGTGGGCCAGAAGCTCACCGTGGGCGCCACCAACCCGCACGACGTGCTGCGCATCCTGGGTCAGCGCGCCGTCCAGGTCCACCTGGTCGGCGAGGTCCAGAAGGTCTACAACTCGCAGGGCGTGTCGATCCACGACAAGCACATCGAGATCATCATCCGGCAGATGCTCCGCCGCGTGACGATCATCGAGTCCGGCGACGCCGAGCTGCTGCCCGGCGAGCTGGTCGAGCGCACGAAGTTCGAGCACGAGAACCGTCGTGTGGTCCAAGAGGGCGGTCACCCGGCCTCCGGTCGTCCGCAGCTCATGGGCATCACCAAGGCCTCGCTGGCGACCGAGTCCTGGCTGTCGGCGGCGTCCTTCCAGGAGACGACCAGGGTCCTGACGGACGCGGCGATCAACGCCAAGTCCGACTCCCTGATCGGCCTCAAGGAGAACGTCATCATCGGCAAGCTCATCCCGGCCGGCACGGGCCTGTCCCGCTACCGCAACATCCGGGTCGAGCCGACCGAGGAGGCCAAGGCCGCGATGTACTCGGCCGTCGGCTACGACGACATCGACTACTCGCCGTTCGGCACCGGCTCCGGCCAGGCCGTTCCGCTGGAGGACTACGACTACGGTCCGTACAACCAGTAAGCGGGTGCGCGTCTGACGCACTGAAGGGCGGCCGTCCCGTACGGGGTGGCCGCCCTTCGGCGTGTCCCGCCCGGGGCGCCGGCGGGGGAGGTCCGGCGCGGGAGGAAGGGGCGGCGCGGGAGGGAGAGGACGGCCGAGCGGCCCCGGACGCCCGTGGGGCGGCCTGAGCGGCTTCTCAGGCGGCCCGGCGCCTTGGCCGTGCCGCTCGGGCGGCCTCGGGCGGCACAACGGACCTGGCGGGCGCCTCACCGCCCGCACGGCGGGACGCGCAGGCGGCGGCCGCCGCCGCCGCGGGATCGCGGACCGGCGTCCACGGGGGTCGACATCCGTAGCGAAACGTGATCAGGTGGTAAAAAACGTCTGGCGTGTCGGGGTGGACTGCATTTGTTTTGACCGGAGTCCGTGAGGTAGGTACGCTCAGACCTTGTGCCTGGGGTGTGCCCTGGCTCTCGTGCGTGCCTTCAACCGCCTGGGAGCCGTCACCGGCCACCGTGATCCGCGCCTCTTCCTGCCCTGCGGCAGGAGTTCGCGATTCGACACACCCGACCGCGTGGGTCGGAGAAGTTCCAGGTTAGCTGTACCTATCGGCACACAGAAACCGGAGAAGTAGTGCCTACGATCCAGCAGCTGGTCCGCAAGGGCCGGCAGGACAAGGTCGAAAAGAACAAGACGCCGGCACTCGAGGGTTCGCCCCAGCGTCGTGGCGTCTGCACGCGTGTGTTCACGACCACCCCGAAGAAGCCGAACTCGGCCCTGCGTAAGGTCGCGCGTGTGCGTCTGACCAGCGGCATCGAGGTCACCGCTTACATTCCGGGTGAGGGACACAACCTGCAGGAGCACTCCATCGTGCTCGTGCGCGGCGGCCGTGTGAAGGACCTGCCGGGTGTTCGCTACAAGATCATCCGCGGTTCGCTCGACACCCAGGGTGTCAAGAACCGCAAGCAGGCCCGCAGCCGCTACGGCGCCAAGAAGGAGAAGTAAGAATGCCTCGTAAGGGCCCCGCCCCGAAGCGCCCGGTCATCATCGACCCGGTCTACGGTTCTCCTCTGGTGACCTCCCTCATCAACAAGGTGCTGATGAACGGCAAGCGCTCCACCGCCGAGCGCATCGTCTACGGCGCCATGGAGGGTCTGCGCGAGAAGACCAGCAACGACCCGGTCATCACGCTGAAGCGCGCGCTGGAGAACATCAAGCCGACCCTCGAGGTCAAGTCCCGCCGCGTCGGCGGCGCCACGTACCAGGTGCCGATCGAGGTCAAGCCCGGCCGCGCCAACACCCTGGCGCTGCGCTGGCTGGTCGGCTACTCCCGCGCCCGTCGCGAGAAGACGATGACCGAGCGTCTGCTCAACGAGCTTCTCGACGCTTCGAACGGCCTCGGTGCGGCCGTCAAGAAGCGCGAGGACACGCACAAGATGGCCGAGTCCAACAAGGCCTTCGCGCACTACCGCTGGTAGTCGCTACCCACATCGAGACCGAGAGAAGACTGAAGCCTTATGGCTACCACTTCACTTGACCTGGCCAAGGTCCGCAACATCGGGATCATGGCCCACATCGACGCGGGCAAGACGACCACCACCGAGCGGATCCTGTTCTACACCGGCGTGTCGTACAAGATCGGTGAGGTCCACGACGGCGCCGCCACGATGGACTGGATGGAGCAGGAGCAGGAGCGTGGCATCACGATCACGTCTGCTGCGACCACCTGCCACTGGCCGCTCGACGGCAGCGACTACACCATCAACATCATCGACACCCCGGGTCACGTCGACTTCACCGTCGAGGTGGAGCGCTCCCTGCGCGTGCTCGACGGTGCCGTGACGGTGTTCGACGGCGTCGCCGGTGTCGAGCCCCAGTCCGAGACGGTGTGGCGTCAGGCCGACCGCTACGGCGTGCCGCGCATCTGCTTCGTCAACAAGCTGGACCGCACCGGCGCCGAGTTCCACCGCTGCGTGGACATGATCTCGGACCGCCTGGGCGCCCAGCCGCTCGTCATGCAGCTCCCGATCGGCGCCGAGGCCGACTTCAAGGGCGTTGTGGACCTGGTCCGCATGAAGGCGCTCGTGTGGTCCGCCGAGGCCGCCAAGGGCGAGATGTACGACACCGTCGACATCCCGGAGACCCACGTCGAGGCCGCCGAGGAGTGGCGCGGCAAGCTGGTCGAGGCCGTCGCGGAGAACGACGACAAGATCATGGAGATGTTCCTGGAGGGCGAGGAGCCCACCGAGGAGCAGCTCTACGCCGCGATCCGCCGCATCACCATCGCGTCCGGCAAGTCCAGCGACATCACGGTCACCCCGGTGTTCTGCGGTACCGCGTTCAAGAACAAGGGCGTCCAGCCCCTGCTCGACGCGGTCGTGCGCTACCTCCCGACCCCGCTCGACGTCGAGGCCATCGAGGGCCACGACGTCAAGGACCCCGAGGTCGTGGTCCGGCGCAAGCCGTCCGAGACCGAGCCGCTGTCCGCGCTGGCGTTCAAGATCATGAGCGACCCGCACCTCGGCAAGCTCACCTTCGTCCGGGTCTACTCGGGCCGCCTGGAGTCCGGCACCTCGGTGCTGAACTCCGTCAAGGGCAAGAAGGAGCGCATCGGCAAGATCTACCGCATGCACGCCAACAAGCGTGAGGAGATCGAGTCGGTGGGCGCCGGCGACATCGTCGCCGTCATGGGCCTGAAGCAGACCACCACCGGTGAGACGCTGTCCGACGACAAGAACCCGGTGATCCTGGAGTCCATGGACTTCCCGGCGCCGGTGATCCAGGTCGCCATCGAGCCCAAGTCCAAGGGCGACCAGGAGAAGCTGGGCGTCGCCATCCAGCGTCTCGCGGAGGAGGACCCCTCCTTCCAGGTCCACTCGGACGAGGAGACCGGCCAGACCATCATCGGCGGCATGGGCGAACTGCACCTCGAGGTGCTGGTCGACCGCATGCGCCGTGAGTTCAAGGTCGAGGCCAACGTCGGCAAGCCGCAGGTCGCTTACCGCGAGACGATCCGCAAGGCCGTCGAGCGCGTGGACTACACCCACAAGAAGCAGACCGGCGGCACCGGCCAGTTCGCCAAGGTGCAGATCGCGATCGAGCCCATCGAGGGCGGCGACGCGTCGTATGAGTTCGTGAACAAGGTCACCGGCGGTCGCATCCCGAAGGAGTACATCCCTTCGGTCGACGCCGGTGCGCAGGAGGCCATGCAGTTCGGCATCCTCGCGGGCTACGAGATGACGGGCGTCCGCGTCACGCTTCTCGACGGCGGCTACCACGAGGTCGACTCCTCCGAGCTGGCCTTCAAGATCGCCGGTTCGCAGGCCTTCAAGGAGGCCGCGCGCAAGGCCAGCCCCGTGCTGCTCGAGCCGATGATGGCCGTCGAGGTCACCACGCCCGAGGACTACATGGGCGAGGTCATCGGCGACATCAACTCCCGCCGTGGCCAGATCCAGGCCATGGAGGAGCGGGCGGGCGCCCGCGTCGTGAAGGGCCTCGTGCCCCTCTCGGAGATGTTCGGCTACGTCGGAGACCTCCGCAGCAAGACATCGGGTCGCGCGAGCTACTCGATGCAGTTCGACTCCTACGCCGAGGTTCCGCGGAACGTCGCCGAGGAGATCATCGCGAAGGCCAAGGGCGAGTAACTCACCCGAGTTCCAGCCTTTAGGCTTGACTCCGGAGCCTCGTGGGGCACTCCCCCCGCTTCCGTCGCCACCATGACGGAGCGGGGGGAGCGCCCCGGGGATCCGGGCCATCCAGCAAAGATCACCTGGCGCCGATGAAGTAAGGCGTACAGAACCA
The DNA here is from genome assembly GCF_040644415.1 of Streptomyces sp. NPDC046985. Taxonomy (NCBI): domain Bacteria; kingdom Bacillati; phylum Actinomycetota; class Actinomycetes; order Kitasatosporales; family Streptomycetaceae; genus Streptomyces; species Streptomyces sp. NPDC046985. Next base: position 130,850 of record NZ_JBEYWK010000008.1, on the reverse strand, counting down.
CTCCACAGGAGGACCCCAGTGGCGAAGGCGAAGTTCGAGCGGACTAAGCCGCACGTCAACATCGGCACCATCGGTCACATCGACCACGGTAAGACGACCCTCACGGCCGCCATTACCAAGGTGCTGCACGACGCGTACCCGGACCTGAACGAGGCCACCCCGTTCGACAACATCGACAAGGCCCCCGAGGAGCGCCAGCGCGGTATCACCATCTCCATCGCGCACGTCGAGTACCAGACCGAGGCGCGTCACTACGCCCACGTCGACTGCCCGGGTCACGCGGACTACATCAAGAACATGATCACCGGTGCCGCGCAGATGGACGGCGCGATCCTGGTGGTCGCCGCCACCGACGGCCCGATGCCGCAGACCAAGGAGCACGTGCTCCTGGCCCGCCAGGTCGGCGTTCCGTACATCGTCGTCGCCCTGAACAAGGCCGACATGGTGGACGACGAGGAGATCATGGAGCTCGTCGAGCTCGAGGTCCGTGAGCTTCTCTCCGAGTACGAGTTCCCGGGCGACGACCTGCCGGTCGTCCGCGTCTCCGCGCTCAAGGCCCTCGAGGGCGACGCGCAGTGGACCCAGTCCGTCCTGGACCTCATGAACGCCGTCGACACCGCGATCCCGGAGCCCGAGCGCGACGTCGACAAGCCGTTCCTGATGCCGATCGAGGACGTCTTCACGATCACCGGTCGCGGCACGGTCGTCACCGGCCGTATCGAGCGCGGTGTCCTCAAGGTCAACGAGACCGTCGACATCATCGGCATCAAGACCGAGAAGACCACCACCACGGTCACCGGCATCGAGATGTTCCGCAAGCTGCTCGACGAGGGCCAGGCCGGTGAGAACGTCGGTCTGCTGCTTCGCGGCATCAAGCGCGAGGACGTCGAGCGCGGCCAGGTCATCATCAAGCCGGGCTCGGTCACCCCGCACACCGAGTTCGAGGCGCAGGCGTACATCCTGTCCAAGGACGAGGGCGGCCGCCACACGCCGTTCTTCAACAACTACCGCCCGCAGTTCTACTTCCGCACGACGGACGTGACCGGCGTGGTGACCCTCCCCGAGGGCACCGAGATGGTCATGCCGGGTGACAACACCGAGATGAAGGTGGACCTCATCCAGCCCATCGCCATGGAGGAGGGCCTCAAGTTCGCCATCCGTGAGGGTGGCCGGACCGTCGGCGCCGGCCAGGTCACCAAGATCGTCAAGTAACCCTTGACGATCTGACCTGGCAGCTCCGCTGCGAGCACCCGGGAGGGCCCGTACGACTTCGGTCGTACGGGCCCTCTTCGCATGTCCGGACGGCGTCGGCATGTCCGGGCGGCGTCGACTCCGGGCCGCGAAAGGCGCCGTGACACCGTGACGCGGCCCGGCGTCCGCCGGTTGAAGTGCACGAGAGTGTCGCCGATCGGTGCGGTGAGGGACGGTGGAGTGCGCGATGGTGAACGGCCCCGGACCCGAGGACCTGGTCTCCTCGCCCGCCGAGAAGCAGGCCGCGGCGACCGCCGTGGAGACGCGCGTCGAGCCCGGCACGCGGGCCGCCGGCGACTGGGCGGACGAGGAGACCGGCGCGGCGGTCCGGGCCCTCGGCGCGGAGGACGGCGAAGGCTGGCTGACGGCCGCCGCTCTGCACCAGGCCCACCGCGCCTGGGGCGACCAGGTCAGGAACCTGATGAACCGCCTCGGCGCGGAGAAGGACGCGCTGCGCGCCGGCGACCGCGTGCTGACCGGCACGGACCTGGCGGTCGGCTCGGCGCTGCGGGAGCGGTCGGCGCTCGACCGCTACTGAGGACGCACGGGCGGACGCCGGCCGAGCGGCGCGCGCGGCCGGAGTCCGCCGAGGACCGAGCCCGGGGACGGAACCTGGATGCCGACGTACCACGAGATCATGACCGCCGACCTCTCCGCGCTCACCACGGCGGCCGACCGCTGGGAGGGCATGGCGGGGGAGTTCGCCAAGCAGGAGACGGCGTACCGGCGCGACGTCCACGGCATCGCGATGGGCCGCACCTGGACGGGGCTGAGCGCGCAGGCGGCGAGCGCCCGCTTCGACGTCACGCTCGGGGAGTTCCAGCACGCGCAGACGGAGGCCAAGGCGGTCGCGTCCCTGCTCCGGGACGCGCACACGCAGTTCGTCGACCTGCGCGGCAAGCTGCGGACCGTGCACCAGGAGGCGCTGGCGGCGGGCATGGCGGTGTCGCCGCGCGGCCGGGTCGCCCCGGACCCGGACGCTCCCCGGTCCTCCTCCGCGCGGCCCGGTGCGCCGGGCCCTGCCGCTGCCGCCGCCGCTGCCGCCGTCCAGACCTTCCAGGACCGCATCGACAAGGCGGTCCGGGACGTCACGGACGCGGACACCGGTGTGCGGATCGCGCTGGCCGCGGTGACCGTCGACGCGGACGGGGCGATGGGCGGCCGCGGCTTCAACGGCCGGGCCCTGGGCGACGTCGAGACGTACGAGGCGCGGACGGCCGACCGCGTCCTGGAGCGGCTGAGCCGGGGCGGCCGCCTCTCCCCGGCGGAACGGGCCGAACTCGCCCGCGCCTTCCGCGACAACGCCGCCGACCCGGCCTTCTCCCGCACCCTCCTGGACGACCTGGGCGCCGCGGGCACGATCCGGCTGACCGACGAGCTGAACGACCTGATCCACGTGCGGGGCGGCCCGGCCGCGCGCGGCTGTGCGGAGATCGAGACCGGCCTGGCCGACTCGCTCGCCTCGGCGACGAAGGACACCGGGTCCGCCTGGTACCGCCGCTGGCGCACCGCGATGCGGCACGCGGGCGCGGACAGGCGCGCGACGGACGTCCAGGGCGCCCGCCTGGACAAGGCGGTGGGCTACCAGTCCCTGGCCACCCTCCTCCAGAACGGCCACGGCTACAGCCGCGGCATGCTGGAGGACCTCGCCGACGACATGATCGCGGCGGAGCGGCGCACCCCGGACGTCTGGCGCCTCAAGGGCGCGTACGCGGGCCGCCGCGACGGCTGGTTCGCGAACGACCCGGTGGACGCCGTCCTCGGCGTCATGAGCCGCGACCCGGCCACCGCGGCGCACTACCTGGACTCCGGCGACCACCTGACGTACCTGATGAAGGACCGCGACTGGAACGTCACGCTGCACGAGCGCGGCGACTGGAAGTCGGGCGGCTACACGGCCGGCCTGGACGACGACGACCGCGCGGGCCTCGGCGCGGCCCTGCGCGCGGCGGCGACGGGCATCGACCCCTCCAGCCCCCACCCGCACTACGCGGCCCACACGGCGAGCAACCAGGCGGTGCTGAGAGCGGCCCTGGCCCATCTGGCCGACCAAGGCGACGACTTCCCGGCCTCGCTGCGCCGCCCGATGGCCGACATCCTGGTCAACCACGGCGCGACGGTCCACGCCGCGATGAGCGAGGTCGACATCTCCAGGTCCCCCCTGAGACAGGACCAGCTCTTCGAGGCGGCCAAGCAGATCTCCAAGGACGAGGACGCCTACAACACCCTGAACGGCGGCCTGAACCAGGCGATGGTGACCGCCCTCCACGGCGACCGCTCCCACCCGACAGAACCCCTCCTCCGCGCCGGCCGCACGGTCGGCTTCCTGGAGGAGGCCCGCGTCCAGGCCCAGGGCGACCCCGCCACAGCCGCATTCGCCACCAAGCCGCTGTTCGACCGGGCTATTGGCTACATTCCGGTGGTGAGCGGGGATGTGCAGCAGGGATTTGACTACGTCACGGGGAAGTGGTTGGAGGATGAGCAGGAGCGGTTGGATAAAAAGCAGGCAGACGACAATTATGCGGCGTACGACACGAGAAATGGCCAGCTCATGGGGCTCGCGAACGAATGGAGGAAAGCGCATCCGGGCAGCGGAGAGTCAGCTTTTGACGCAAAGACCGAGATCGGCAGGTCGGCCCAAGACGGGGCCGTGCACGCTAGGGGAGTGTCTGGGGAGCCACAGAAATGAGGGGCTGTCAGGGCCCTCGTTGGGTGAGTGTGCTCGCTGTGCCGCCTCTGCTCCTCAGCGCTTCTTGCGGCATGCCCTCCATGCAGCGGATCCCCAAAGTGGTCTGCGGCGCCCCCATCGACCCCGCCCTGACGGCGAAACTCGTAGCGACCGTCGAGAACTGGGACGAAGACGATCGCGTCGACCGAGCGGGAGCCGGCACAGCGCCTTGTCTCGTGCTGTCGGAGCACCATGTGGTGATGCGTTTCCGCTTTTCTTGGGACGAGGAAGCGAGCGATCTCACGTATCTCGCTACGGGAACTGGATCTGTCTCTGGTGTCACCGACCCTAGAAGTGTCACCTCCCCTTACAAGACACTCATCGGAACCGACGGAGCAATTGCCACCACGCCCTGCAAGACCAAAGGCGGCAACTACTTCACTCTCACGCTGCAACTCCCGCAGGTGAGGATCACGGACCGGAGTCACCGCAAGGACATCGAGAAGTTCATGCGGTCCTACTTCCCCGCCACCGTCAGGACCCTGGGCTGCGCAGGGTCCGCAGCGCGCTGAGCCGTCAACCGATGCCAGCCGCTGGACATCGCCCCGACCGGGGGTTGTCACTGGGTGTAGCTAGAGTCTTACCGAACCGACTGCTTCACGAGCGCACAGGGAGGACATGGTGTCGAGCGAGGGCGGACCGGTGGCGACGGGCGCTGGCGCCCTGGCCGCGATGGCCGCGGAGTACGCGTCGTTCACCGGCTTCAAGAAGCGGGTGGACGACCTGATCCGCGATCTGAAGGGCTCGGAGGCCGGGCCGGGCGAGATCGGCCGGGCACCGCTCGTGCGGGGCCAGTTCGGCGGCGGAGGCGGCGCCTGGGCGGAGGCGTCCGGACTCTTCACCGCGTACGCGTCGGTGATCAGCGAGTTGAAGACGCTGTCGAAGCTGCTGTCCGACTCCATGGAGGGCATGGGCATCGCGGTCGTGGCCTCGCACAAGGGCTACCAGAACGTCGACCGTGACGTCCGGCGCCGGATGGCGGCGATCAGCGCCGAGACGACCAAGCACTACGGCGAGAGCTACGACCCGTCCCGGCCCCGGTGGGGCCCCGGCGGCGACTCGGGCGGCACGATCTGATGGCGGGCGAGGAAAGCGGCGGCGCCACGTCCTTCGAGAGCATGAGCCATGAGCAGATGCTGGCGTGGCTGGACCAGGCGAACGCCGGGGAGGTGCAGGCGGCCGCCGACCGCCTGACCGCGGCCGCCACGGAGATCCGCTCGATCGCGGAGGAGCTGAAGGTCCGCCCGCAGTGGGTGGAGTGGAGGGGCGACGGCGCGGAGGCGTTCCGGACGTGGGCGAACGACCTCGCCAACTCCACGCACCGGCTGGGCGACTTCAGCGACGGCGCGGGAAAGTGGCTGGGCCGGGCGTCGGGCGCGATCGCCATGGCCCAGACGTCGATCCCACGGGACGCCGAGGGCAGCCGGGCGAACCTGGACGCGGCGGCGAGGGCGCACAACGATCCGGACGCGGCGCCGATCCGCGCCAGATCGGCGAGCGACCTGGCCGCCTTGAAGACCGACCGCGAGAAGGTCCGCCAGGAGGCAGCGGCCCAAATGCGCAAGCTGGGCCAGTCATACGAACTGTCCGCAACCCAGATGAACACCCTGCAACGCCCCACATTCCCACCGCTGCCGACCTCGCTCATCCCCGCGAAGCCCTACGGTTCACATGAGGAGGTGGCGTTCCCAGGGGAGGGAGGCGGCATTACACAGGGTCCGGCATGCGGAGGTTTCAGACCTGACGCCCGCGTCGTGGGCACCGGGAGTTCTGATGGTGGGCACCAGAGCCACGTGCCCTCTGAAGGCCGGCGGAGCTCAGTGACCTTGGAGGGCCAACGGAACGCCCCCACAACCGGGTCTCCGAGCCCGCCCGTACGTCAGCCGGTGATCGAGCCCGCAACGCATGTGGGGATTGACTCCGTGTCCGCACCACTGGAAGGTCATTTGCCGTCCGAGAGCTTCACGAGACCGATTTCCGCGAGAGTGCCCGCGGATCCGTACACTCGGCCGCCGGTCGGTTCTCCACCGTCCGTCGCCCCACGCGGCCCTGTGCGCAGTCCTTCGACCCCACAGGGAATCGGCCGGGCCGTCACGAGTCCGAGCCCGGTGCCTGGACGTGCCGGGTCGTCTCGTTCATCCAGCCCCTCCGATTCATCGGGCGGCTCGGGCATCACCGGCGGACGTCCTGCTGCACCTTCCGGTCGGACGGCATTTCGCGCGCCCGGGACGGTGTTCGGTGAAGAGCAGACGCCCAGGCGTGGAGCGGGCGGCCGGGCCCCGAGCCCTGGGGCAGCGGGACAGCCGGTCACTCCCGCGCCTGGTTCTGCTGCGGCACGTGCCGGGGTTGTACCGCGCGACGGCATCACCGGCGGCACTCCACAGCGGATGGGGAGGTCGTCGGCACGTCCTGGGGCATCGCTGCCTTCCGCACCCACGCGGGGCGGCATCTCCGGCGGTCTGCCCAGCGAGCCAGGCGGGCGGCGGGATGACCGGAAGGCTCCGAACGGCTCGGCCGGCCTGACGCAGCGGCGAAACGAGCGACAGAAGAACAAGCACCGCACCGACCCGCCGGCCAACGACTGAGCATCAGGAGGCCTGAGAACGCCTATGCCCATCAACGAGCGGCTGCGCAGTGCGGCGCGCATCATGGCCTCGGCGGTCGTCGGCCTGCTGATGGCGGTCGGTACGGCTACGCAGGCTCACGCCGACTCTGTTCGATCCACGCAGTGGCACCTGGACGCCATGCATGCCGAAGAAATGTGGCGGACGAGTACAGGCAAGGGCATCACCGTCGCTGTGATCGATACCGGGGTCACCTTGAGCAACGCTGACTTGCAGGGGCGAGTACTTCCGGGGAAGGACCTCGCCCCAACGAAGCGCGAGGGTGACGAACACACCGATTACGACGGCCACGGCACGGAAATGGCCGGGCTCATCGCGGGTACCGGCGCGTCCCACGGAGGGCGGGGAGCGTTCGGCCTCGCACCGGGCGTCAAGATCCTGCCCGTCCGCATGCCCGCCCAAGGTGACGTCAACAACTTCGCGGGGCCTACCTACTTCAGCAAGGCGATCCGGTACGCGACGGACTCCGGCGCTCAGGTCATCAACATCTCCATGGGCGGGCTCGTCCACTCACTGGAGCTGGACGCCGCGGTGAAGTACGCGCTGTCGCGCGACTCGCTGATCTTCGCTGCCGTAGGAAACGACGGTGAGAAGGGCAGTCCACTCGTGTATCCCGCGACGACGCCCGGAGTGGTCGGCGTGGCGGCGGTCGGCAAGAACCTTCGCAGGACCGGCGAATCCGCTTTCGGCCCGCAGGTCGACATGGCGGCTCCGGGGGAGGACTTGATCGCCGCTTGTGCCAGCTCCACGGGCTTGTGCAGAGGCCACGGCACCAGCGACGCCACCGCCCTTGCCTCCGCCAGTGCCGCTCTCATCTGGTCCAAGCACCCCGGCTGGACCAACAACCAGGTGCTGCGCGTCATGTTGAACACCATCGGCGGCCCCACGGACGGCGCCAAGCGCAACGACTCCATCGGGTACGGGATCGTCCGGCCGCGCATCGCCTTGCAGCACCCGGGCGATCCGGGGCCGGCCGACGTCTACCCGCTCCCCGATCTCGCGGCCGCCGCCCCGGCCTCCCCGTCCCCGTCCCCATCGCCCTCGGCGAAGGCGGACCGCGCCGCCGTGGCCTCCTCCGGGAGCGGCGGCGGCCCGCTCTGGGGCGGGCTGGGGGCCGCCGCCGTCGTTCTCCTCGGCGCCGCGGCCGCGCTCGGCGTCGCCAGGAGGCGGCGCCCCGCCAAGAGGTGACCCGGCACCTCGCGCACGCACGCCCGCGCAGGGCAGCCGCGCCGCACGCGGCGGGAGTTGAGTACACGTACTCATGTGCGGCCAGCGCGATCCGCCTAGACTCCCGTACCGCGGTGAGAGTTCGGCGCGGCATGTCCGTACTGCCGTCAGGACGGGGGGAGAGGGCGCTGATGGCGTGGGACGAGTGGGAGCAGCTCAAGGCCGGGGCGGCTCAGCGGATGCGGATCGACCATCTGGCCGAACCCGGAGGCGGGGGAGCGGGCGGCGGGTCAGGTCCCGACCTGAAGGCGTCACAGGGGCCGTGGACCAAGGCCGCCGGTGTCGCCCAGGATCTGCGGACCGCCACGGACGCGGGGCTGACGGAGCTGAGGACGGCTCACGAGGGTGTCAAGAGCGGCGCCGCCGGATTCACCAGCACCGCCGCGCTGGACGAGATCCTGGGGACCTGGGAGAAGCGGCTCACCTCCGTGCGCGACGAGTGCGAGCGGCTGCACGGCGCGCTCGCCAAGGCGGGGCGTGACTTCGGAGAGGTCGATCCCGCGGTCGCCGGCAAGGTCCACGGCGTGCGCGCGGGCGACGGCAAGCCCGGCTGGGCGCGGTGAGGCGGCCGTGCCCACCTGGCAGCAACTGCGCGACGCGAAGTTCACGGAGTACGAGGACGCGGCGGACGGCTGGAGCAAGGTCAGCAACCGCGCCGATGCCGCGCGCATCCGGGTCGACCACGAGATGGCCGCCCCCGTCCACATCACCCAGAAGGGCGAGGCGCAGACCGCGGCGGAGCGGGACCTGACCCAGTTGGGCCGGAACTACCAGTACCTCCACAGCGAGTGCGGTCTCGTCCGCACGGCGCTCAGCGGCCTCGCCTCGGAGCTGTCCGGCGCCCGCAAGAAGCTGATGGGGGCCCTGGAGGACGCGGCTGAACTGAAGTTCACGGTCAACGAGGACGGCTCGGTCGCGTATCCGAGAAGCGTCAGGCCGCCCCTGTCGCCGGCCCCGGCCTCCGGCACCGCCCGCCCGGGTGCTCCGGTCCCCTTCCTGCCCGGCGCGGGCGAGGCGAACGGCGATCCGAACAGGGGCAAGGCGGAGGAGATCGCCGAGCGCATCGCGCAGGCGGTGAGCAGCGCGACCGAGATCGACGGCCGCTACGCCCAGCTCCTGCGCGAGCTGAAGGCGCCGGACGGCCTTGCCGTGACCGACGACATGCTCCTGGACGAGGCCCACGACCGGGGGGACGCCCGGAAGGCGGTCGGGGCCTACCTCGGCGAGGACGGCATCCCGCACGGCGGGTCCCCGGCCGGCAACCGGAAATGGTGGGACGGCCTCACGCCGGAGCAGCGCGAGGAGTACCAGGCGCTGTATCCCGCCGAGATCGGAGCGCTGGACGGACTGCCGAGCGTGATCCGCGACTCGGCCAACCGGACCGTGCTGGACGTGTCGCACGCCCAGGTCCAGCACGACCTGGACGCGCTGGGCCCGGCGCCGGCCAAGACGGTCGTCACCGCGGGCGGCGTGATCCGCAATCCGGAGTGGACCGTGTGGAACGCCCTGGCCGACAGGTACAAGGACCAGCTCAAGGGCATGGACGCCGTCCGGTCCCGGTTCGACCAGACCGGCGTCGACGGCCTCCCCCCGGCCTACCTGCTCGGGTTCGACCTCCAGGGCAACGGACACGTCATCCTGGCCAACGGCGACCCCGACACGGCCGACAACACGGCGGTGTACGTGCCGGGGACGACGTCGAGGCTGGCGGGGGCGCACGGCGACATCCAGCGTATGACGCGCCTGTGGAGCGACGCCGCGAGCCTGTCCCCGGGCAGGACGACCTCGACCATCACGTGGATCGGGTACGACGCTCCGCAGAGCATCGTGCCCGAGGCCATGGAGCAGCACTGGGCCTACGACGGCGCGCCGAGGCTCAATGCCTTCATGGACGGTCTGCAGACGGCGCAGGGCGGTCCCGAGGCCAGCCACACCACCCTCGTCGGCCACAGCTACGGCTCCACCGTCATCGGCGCCGCGTCCAAGGCGCCGGGGCAGTTGGCCGCGGACGACATCGTCGTGGCCGGAAGCCCCGGCATGCTGGTCGGCGATGCGAGCGACCTCGACGTCGGCAAGAAGCACGTCTGGGCGGAAGCCGCGGGCAACGACCTGGTCCCGGTGGGCGGCAAGGTCGCCCACCTCGGCGGGGACAAGTGGGGCGTCCAGACCTGGCACGGGCTGCCCTACGAGGCCGGCTACATCCAGACCGTCCCGTCCGACGAGGCGTTCGGCGCGCACCGCATGGCCGTCGACACCAGCGGACACAGCGGCTACTGGGACGAGCGGTCGTTCAGTCTCCAGAACCAGGCGGCCGTGGTCACCGGACGGTACAACCAAGTAGTGGACCCTTAAGGCGATGTCGATGCGCAGCCCTGCAAAGAAGCGGTGCCGGAGGCCCTCCTGGGGCCTCGCCGCCGCAGTCGTAGCGTCCCTTCTCACGGCAGGATGTTCCGCAACCGTGGACCACAACGGAAACCCTCCCTCGGCGCCCCGGTCCTCCGGCTCTCCGGCGGCCTCCGAGCACCCCGTGCTGGGCGTCGACGAGGCCCGTGCCAAGGCGAAGGGCGTGTCCAGCTCGCTCTACGAGATGCTCGGCATGCCGGCGGCCAAGGTCACCCAGCCCGGACCCGGCGTCACGAGCTGCGACGAGGACCCCGGCCACCTCTACAAGACGGCGCATCCCTGGTCGGTCTACGGCGTCTCCGAGGACGCGCTGAAGGCCGGGTTCGAGCGGCTGCGCGAGGAACTGCCCAAGAAGGGCTGGAGAATCGTCGACTACGGCCACGAGAAGAGCGAGGCCAAGTCGCTGTTCCTGACGGCGGACTCGGAGCGGGACCGGTTCTCGGTGAACGCCGTGCTGATGGTGTCCACCCCCACCAACCCGCATGAGAAGGATCCGCTGCTCATGCTGAACGTCGTCTCCGGCTGCTGGCGCGCCCCCGCGGGCACGGACCTCAACTCCCAGTACTGAGCGGACCTCCGCGCCGGCGCCGAGCGGACGACGGCACCCGGTTCCCGCGTCGTCGGTTTGACCTGCGTCACCCTGGGGGTAATCTCTTCGGCCCGATTGGCCAGCCCGCTGTCGGGTATGGCAGACTGTCCGAGTTGCTCGGCCGAGTGTTGATGCTGCGCGCCTCCCGCCGGGAGGACCGGAAGCGAGTCCCACAGTACTCGTCGCCCTAACTGCCTCACGGCAGCGCTGGGGCGGACGTACGGGAATCTTCCGGGAAGCGTGGGCGCAGCGCCGGCCAGGCGCCCGGTGGGTCTTCGCCCCCGGCCGCGGTTCCGGAAGGGCCGTGCGCAATCCCGCAGGGATGTCCGATCACGGGGCATCCGTGTCAACGGGAGCGCGACACACCCGACCGCGTGGGTCGGAGTGGCGGCGGGGACCGAAAGGAAACCCGGGTTCCAGAGCGTGAGAGAAGACAGGACTACGGAGTAGCCATGGCGGGACAGAAGATCCGCATCCGGCTCAAGGCCTACGACCACGAGGTCATCGACTCCTCGGCGAAGAAGATCGTCGAGACGGTGACTCGCACTGGTGCGTCGGTCGCGGGCCCGGTGCCGCTGCCCACTGAGAAGAACGTGTACTGCGTCATCAAGTCGCCGCACAAGTACAAGGACTCGCGCGAGCACTTCGAGATGCGCACGCACAAGCGCCTGATCGACATCCTCGACCCGACCCCCAAGACCGTTGACTCTCTGATGCGACTCGACCTCCCGGCCGGTGTCGACATCGAGATCAAGCTCTGAGGCCGGTGATCTGACAGATGGCTAAGCAGATCAAGGGCATCCTGGGCGAGAAGCTCGGCATGACGCAGGTGTGGGACGAGAACAACCGTGTCGTCCCGGTCACCGTCGTCAAGGCCGGCCCCAACGTCGTCACCCAGGTCCGTACGAACGACGCCGACGGCTACGAGTCGGTCCAGATCGCCTTCGGCGAGATCGACCCGCGCAAGGTGAACAAGCCCCTCAAGGGCCACTTCGCCAAGGCCGACGTCACCCCCCGTCGCCACCTCGTCGAGATCCGCACCGCGGACGCCGCCGAGTACACCCTCGGCCAGGAGATCACCGCCGAGTTGTTCGAGGCCGGCGTGAAGGTGGACGTCACCGGCAAGAGCAAGGGCAAGGGCTTCGCCGGTGTCATGAAGCGCCACAACTTCCGTGGCCTCGGCGCCGGACACGGCACCCAGCGCAAGCACCGCTCTCCCGGCTCCATCGGTGGCTGCGCCACCCCGGGCCGCGTGTTCAAGGGCCTGCGCATGGCGGGTCGCATGGGCAACGAGCGGGTCACCACCCAGAACCTGACCGTCCACGCCGTTGACGCGGAGAAGGGTCTGCTGCTCATCAAGGGCGCGGTTCCCGGTCCGAACGGCGGCCTCGTCCTGGTCCGCAGCGCGGCCAAGGGGGCCTGAGGTAACCGATGAGCACTTCGACAAGCATTGACATCCTTTCGCCCGCCGGCGAGAAGACCGGCAGCGTCGAGCTGCCCGCGGAGATCTTCGGCGTGGAGAAGATCAGCATCCCGCTGATCCACCAGGTCGTCGTCGCGCAGAACGCCGCCGCCCGCCAGGGCACGCACAAGACCAAGCGTCGCGGCGAGGTCCGCGGCGGCGGCAAGAAGCCGTACCGCCAGAAGGGCACCGGCCGCGCCCGTCAGGGCTCGACCCGCGCGCCGCAGTTCGCCGGCGGTGGCGTCGTGCACGGTCCCGTGCCGCGCGACTACTCGCAGCGGACCCCGAAGAAGATGAAGGCCGCGGCCCTGCGCCACGCCCTCACCGACCGGGCCCGCCACGACCGCATCCACGTCGTCTCCGGCGTGGTCGAGGGCGAGGTCTCCACCAAGGCCGCCAAGGTGCTGTTCGGCAAGATCAGCGAGCGCAAGAACCTGCTGCTCGTCGCCGACCGCTCCGACGAGGCCGCGTGGCTGTCCGCCCGCAACCTGCCCCAGGTCCACATCCTGGAGCCGGGCCAGCTCAACACGTACGACGTTCTCGTCTCGGACGACGTGGTCTTCACCCAGGCCGCTTTCGAGTCCTTCGTCGCCGGCCCGAAGACGGCCAACGACACCGAAGGGAGCGAGGCCTGATGGCTACGCGTCACCCCTCCATCGCCTCCAAGGCCGCCAAGGCCGCCAAGGTCGCGCGCGTCGCCAAGGCGCGCCGCCACGCCGCCGAGGGCAAGAACACCGTCGAGACCCCGCTGAGCAAGGCTTACACGGACCCCCGTGACGTCCTGATCAAGCCGGTCGTCTCGGAGAAGAGCTACGCGCTGCTCGACGAGAACAAGTACACGTTCATCGTCGCTCCGCGGGCCAACAAGACCCAGATCAAGGAGGCCGTCCAGGCGGTCTTCGAGGTCAAGGTCACCGGGGTCAACACGATCAACCGCCAGGGCAAGCGCAAGCGCACGAAGACCGGCTTCGGTCAGCGTGCCGCCACCAAGCGCGCGATCGTGACCCTCGCCGAGGGCGACCGTATCGACATCTTCGGCGGTCCGACCGCCTGACGGCGGTCGGGCGTCCGAAAAGTCCGGATCATTTCCGAGGACTGAGAGACAATGGGTATCCGCAAGTACAAGCCGACGACTCCTGGCCGTCGTGGCGCCAGCGTCGCCGACTTCGTCGAGGTCACGCGGTCCACGCCGGAGAAGTCGCTGGTCCGCCCCCTGCACAGCAAGGGCGGCCGTAACAATTCCGGTCGTGTGACCGTTCGCCACCAGGGTGGCGGACACAAGCGCGCCTACCGCGTGATCGACTTCCGTCGTCACGACAAGGACGGCGTGCCGGCGAAGGTCGCGCACATCGAGTACGACCCCAACCGCACCGCGCGCATCGCGCTGCTGCACTACGCGGACGGCGAGAAGCGCTACATCCTCGCCCCGCGCAACCTCCAGCAGGGCGACCGCGTCGAGAACGGTCCCGGGGCCGACATCAAGCCGGGCAACAACCTGGCCCTCCGCAACATCCCGGTCGGTACCACGATCCACGCGATCGAGCTCCGCCCCGGCGGCGGCGCCAAGTTCGCCCGGTCCGCCGGCGCCTCGGTGCAGTTGCTGGCTCGCGAGGGCGCCATGGCGACCCTCCGCATGCCGTCCGGCGAGATCCGCATGGTGGACGCGCGCTGCCGCGCCACCGTCGGCGAGGTCGGCAACGCCGAGCAGAGCAACATCAACTGGGGCAAGGCCGGCCGCAAGCGCTGGCTGGGCGTCCGCCCGACCGTTCGCGGTGTGGCGATGAACCCGGTTGACCACCCCCACGGTGGTGGTGAGGGCAAGACCTCCGGTGGTCGCCACCCGGTCAGCCCCTGGGGTCAGAAGGAAGGTCGTACTCGTTCTCCCAAGAAGGCGAGCAACAAGTACATCGTCCGCCGCCGCAAGACGAACAAGAAGCGATAGGGACGGGTTGAGATGCCTCGTAGCTTGAAGAAGGGGCCTTTCGTCGACGACCACCTCATCAAGAAGGTGGACTCGCAGAACGAAGCCGGCACCAAGAACGTCATCAAGACCTGGTCCCGCCGCTCCATGATCATCCCGGCCATGCTCGGCCACACGATCGCGGTGCACAACGGCAAGACCCACATCCCGGTGTTTGTCACCGAGTCCATGGTCGGCCACAAGCTCGGCGAGTTCTCGCCGACGCGCACCTTCCGGGGTCACGTCAAGGACGACCGGAAGTCGAAGCGCCGCTAGTCAGCGGGGTGTGAAAGACCATGACAAACACTGAAGGGACAACCATGGAAGCCAGGGCCCAGGCGCGGTACATCCGCGTCACGCCCATGAAGGCCCGCCGCGTGGTGGACCTCATCCGTGGCATGGCCGCCACGGAGGCTCAGGCGGTCCTGCGTTTCGCCCCGCAGGCCGCGAGCGTGCCGGTCGGCAAGGTGCTGGACAGCGCCATCGCCAACGCCGCGCACAACTACGACCACACCGACGCCGACAGCCTCTTCATCTCCGAGGCGTACGTCGACGAGGGCCCGACCCTGAAGCGGTTCCGGCCGCGCGCCCAGGGCCGCGCCTACCGGATCCGCAAGCGGACCAGCCACATCACCGTGGTCGTCAGCAGCAAGGAAGGAACCCGGTAATGGGCCAGAAGGTAAACCCGCACGGGTTCCGGCTCGGTATCACGACCGACTTCAAGTCGCGTTGGTACGCCGACAAGCTGTACAAGGACTACGTCAAGGAAGACGTCGCCATCCGCCGGATGATGACGTCCGGCATGGAGCGCGCCGGCATCTCGAAGGTGGAGATCGAGCGCACCCGTGACCGCGTGCGGGTGGACATCCACACCGCTCGTCCGGGCATCGTCATCGGCCGCCGCGGCGCCGAGGCCGACCGCATCCGCGGCGACCTCGAGAAGCTCACCGGCAAGCAGGTCCAGCTCAACATCCTCGAGGTCAAGAACCCCGAGACCGATGCGCAGCTCGTGGCCCAGGCCGTCGCCGAGCAGCTCTCCTCCCGCGTCTCCTTCCGCCGCGCCATGCGCAAGAGCATGCAGTCGGCGATGAAGGCGGGCGCCAAGGGCATCAAGATCCAGTGCGGCGGCCGCCTCGGCGGCGCCGAGATGTCCCGCTCGGAGTTCTACCGCGAGGGCCGCGTGCCCCTGCACACGCTCCGCGCGAACGTGGACTACGGCTTCTTCGAGGCCAAGACGACCTTCGGCCGCATCGGCGTGAAGGTCTGGATCTACAAGGGCGACGTCAAGAACATCGCCGAGGTCCGCGCCGAGAACGCCGCGGCCCGTGCGGGCAACCGCCCGGCCCGTGGCGGCGGCGGCGCCGACCGCCCGGCCCGTGGCGGCCGCGGCGGCGGCGGCGAGCGGCGCGGTCGCAAGCCGCAGCAGCAGACGGCTCCGGCCGCCGAGGCCCCCAAGGCGGAGTCCTCCGCCCCGGCCGCTGCCGCTCCGGCTGAGAGCACCGGAACGGAGGCCTGACCGACATGCTGATCCCCCGTAGGGTCAAGCACCGCAAGCAGCACCACCCCAAGCGCGACGGCATGGCCAAGGGTGGCACGCAGGTCGCGTTCGGCGAGTACGGCATCCAGGCGATGACCCCGGCGTACGTGACGAACCGCCAGATCGAGGCGGCTCGTATCGCGATGACCCGCCACATCAAGCGTGGCGGCAAGGTCTGGATCAACATCTACCCGGACCGTCCCCTCACCAAGAAGCCGGCCGAGACCCGCATGGGTTCCGGCAAGGGCTCCCCGGAGTGGTGGATCGCCAACGTCAAGCCCGGACGCGTCATGTTCGAGCTGTCGTACCCCAACGAGAAGATCGCCCGTGAGGCGCTGACCCGTGCGGCCCACAAGCTGCCGATGAAGTGCCGGATCGTCAAGCGCGAGGCAGGTGAAGCGTGATGTCGGCCGGTACCAAGGCGTCCGAGCTGCGCGAGCTGGGCAACGAGGAGCTTCTGGGCAAGCTCCGCGAGGCCAAGGAAGAGCTGTTCAACCTCCGCTTCCAGGCGGCGACGGGTCAGCTCGAGAACCACGGCCGTCTGAAGGCGGTCCGCAAGGACATCGCGCGGATCTACACCCTGATGCGCGAGCGTGAGCTGGGCATCGAAACGGTGGAGAACGCCTGATGAGCGAGAAGAACGTGACTGAGAACGCAGAGGCCCGTGGCTTCCGCAAGACCCGCGAGGGTCTCGTCGTCAGCGACAAGATGGACAAGACCGTCGTCGTCGCCGTCGAGGACCGTGTGAAGCACGCGCTGTACGGCAAGGTCATCCGCCGTACGGAGAAGCTCAAGGCGCACGACGAGCAGAACGCCGCTGGCGTCGGCGACCGTGTCCTCCTCATGGAGACCCGGCCGCTGTCCGCCACGAAGCGGTGGCGCGTCGTCGAGATCCTCGAGAAGGCCAAGTAATCCCCGTCCGGGGACTGCTTACGCAAGGTATTCCCGCGAGGCACCCCTCGCAGGACAGTTCCGCCAGGCTCCGGGGGCCGCTCGCCGAGCGGCCCCCGGGGAACCGGCAGACATTCAGGAGATAGACGTGATCCAGCAGGAGTCGCGACTGCGTGTCGCCGACAACACTGGTGCGAAGGAAATCCTTTGCATCCGTGTGCTCGGTGGCTCCGGTCGCCGCTACGCGGGCATCGGCGACGTCATCGTCGCCACCGTCAAGGACGCGATCCCCGGTGGCAACGTGAAGAAGGGTGACGTCGTCAAGGCGGTCATCGTTCGCACCGTCAAGGAGCGCCGCCGCCCGGACGGCTCGTACATCCGCTTCGACGAGAACGCCGCCGTCATTCTGAAGAACGACGGCGACCCTCGCGGCACCCGTATCTTCGGCCCCGTGGGCCGTGAGCTGCGCGAGAAGAAGTTCATGAAGATCATCTCCCTCGCGCCGGAGGTGCTGTGAGCATGAAGATCAAGAAGGGCGACCTGGTCCAGGTCATCACCGGCAAGGACAAGGGCAAGCAGGGCAAGGTCATCGCCGCTTACCCGCGCGAGGACCGCGTCCTGGTCGAGGGTGTCAACCGGGTCAAGAAGCACACCAAGGCAGGCCCGACCGCCAGCGGTTCCCAGGCCGGCGGCATCGTGACCACCGAGGCTCCCGTCCACGTCTCCAACGTCCAGTTGGTCGTGGAGACGGACGGGCAGAAGGTCGTCACGCGTGTCGGCTACCGCTTCGACGACGAAGGCAACAAGATCCGCGTTGCCAAGCGGACGGGTGAGGACATCTGATGGCTACCACCACTGCCCCGCGTCTGAAGCAGAAGTACCGCGAGGAGATCGCCGGCAAGCTGCGTGACGAGTTCAAGTACGCGAACGTCATGCAGGTCCCGGGCCTCGTGAAGATCGTGGTCAACATGGGTGTGGGCGACGCCGCCCGCGACTCCAAGCTGATCGAGGGCGCCGTGCGCGACCTCACCACGATCACCGGCCAGAAGCCGGCCGTCACCAAGGCCCGTAAGTCCATCGCGCAGTTCAAGCTGCGCGAGGGCCAGCCGATCGGCGCCCACGTCACGCTCCGTGGCGACCGCATGTGGGAGTTCCTGGACCGCACCCTGTCGCTCGCGCTGCCGCGCATCCGCGACTTCCGCGGCCTGTCCCCCAAGCAGTTCGACGGCCGTGGCAACTACACCTTCGGTCTCACGGAGCAGGTCATGTTCCACGAGATCGACCAGGACAAGATCGACCGCGTCCGGGGTATGGACATCACCGTGGTCACCACGGCGACCAACGACGCTGAGGGCCGCGCGCTCCTTCGTCACCTCGGCTTCCCGTTCAAGGAGGCGTGAGCGAGATGGCGAAGAAGGCTCTCATCGCGAAGGCTGCTCGCAAGCCCAAGTTCGGTGTGCGTGGCTACACCCGCTGCCAGCGCTGCGGCCGCCCGCACTCCGTGTACCGCAAGTTCGGCCTGTGCCGCGTGTGCCTTCGTGAGATGGCTCACCGCGGCGAGCTGCCGGGCGTGACCAAGAGCTCCTGGTAACGACCCAGTTGGGTTGAAGCCGGACTCTCGGTAAGCAAACGGGGGCGGCCGGCGTCCTGCTTTCCATGCCGTAGGCTTGGGGGGTTGGGCGTCCGCCGCGCCCCGACGCTCGCGGGCTCTGCCCGCTCATGACTGCTTACTACGCCGTAGGTCCACCGCGCCGCACCCGCCCCGTCTCGGATCGGGGAGAGGGATGGCGCACCAGGAAACCCCGGCGAGAGAGGCCGAAGGCCAATTCATGACCATGACTGATCCGATCGCAGACATGCTCACGCGTCTGCGGAACGCGAACTCGGCGTACCACGACTCCGTGGCGATGCCGCACTCGAAGATCAAGTCTCACATCGCGGAGATCCTCCAGCAGGAGGGCTTCATCACGGGCTGGAAGGTCGAGGACGCCGAGGTCGGCAAGAGCCTCGTCCTGGAGCTGAAGTTCGGCCCCAACCGTGAGCGCTCCATCGCGGGCATCAAGCGGATCTCCAAGCCCGGTCTCCGGGTGTACGCGAAGTCCACCAACCTGCCCAAGGTGCTGGGCGGCCTCGGCGTGGCGATCATCTCCACGTCGTACGGGCTCCTCACCGACAAGCAGGCCGGCAAGAAGGGCGTAGGCGGAGAAGTCCTCGCCTACGTCTGGTAACGGAAGGGAACGGAGGAAACAGCTATGTCGCGTATTGGCAAGCTCCCCATCACGGTTCCCGCCGGCGTGGACGTCACCATCGACGGCCGTACGGTCGCGGTCAAGGGCCCCAAGGGCGAGCTGACCCACACCGTCGTGGCGCCGATCGAGATCGTCAAGGGTGAGGACGGCGTCCTGAACGTCACCCGCCCCAACGACGAGCGTCAGAACAAGGCTCTCCACGGCCTGTCCCGCACGCTGGTGGCGAACATGATCACCGGCGTGACCACGGGTTACGTGAAGAAGCTCGAGATCAGCGGTGTCGGTTACCGCGTGACCGCCAAGGGCTCGGACCTCGAGTTCGCGCTCGGTTACAGCCACCCGATCCTGATCGAGGCGCCCGAGGGCATCACCTTCAAGGTGGAGACCCCGACCCGCTTCCAGGTCGAGGGCATCGACAAGCAGAAGGTCGGCGAGGTCGCGGCCAACATCCGCAAGCTGCGCAAGCCCGACCCGTACAAGGCCAAGGGCGTCAAGTACGAGGGCGAAGTCATCCGCCGCAAGGTCGGAAAGGCGGGTAAGTAAGCCATGGCATACGGACAGAAGATCCTCAAGGGCGACGCCTACAAGCGCGCCGCGATCAAGCGCCGCCACATCCGGATTCGCAAGAACCTCTCCGGCACGGCGGAGCGTCCGCGTCTGGTCGTGACCCGCTCCAACCGCCACATCGTGGCGCAGGTGATCGACGACCTCAAGGGCCACACCCTGGCGTCGGCGTCCACCCTGGACACCTCGATCCGCGGTGGCGAGGGCGACAAGTCCGCGCAGGCCAAGCAGGTCGGCGCCCTGGTCGCCGAGCGTGCCAAGGCGGCCGGTGTCGAGGCTGTCGTGTTCGACCGTGGTGGCAACCAGTACGCCGGGCGCATCGCCGCCCTGGCGGACGCCGCCCGCGAAGCCGGCCTGAAGTTCTGAGCCGGTTCCGAGCTAGCGGAAACAGAGAGAGGTAATTCCAATGGCTGGACCCCAGCGCCGCGGTGGCGGTGCCGGTGGCGGCGAGCGGCGGGACCGGAAGGGCCGTGACGGCGGAGCAGCGTCCGCCGAGAAGACCGCGTACGTTGAGCGCGTCGTCGCGATCAACCGCGTCGCCAAGGTTGTGAAGGGTGGTCGTCGCTTCAGCTTCACCGCGCTGGTCGTGGTGGGCGACGGTGACGGCACCGTGGGTGTCGGATACGGCAAGGCCAAGGAGGTGCCGGCCGCCATCGCCAAGGGTGTGGAGGAGGCCAAGAAGCACTTCTTCAAGGTCCCCCGCATCCAGGGCACCATCCCGCACCCGATCCAGGGTGAGAAGGCGGCCGGCGTGGTGCTGCTCAAGCCCGCGTCGCCCGGTACCGGTGTGATCGCCGGCGGCCCGGTGCGCGCCGTGCTCGAGTGCGCCGGCATCCACGACGTGCTGTCGAAGTCGCTCGGCTCCGACAACGCGATCAACATCGTGCACGCGACCGTGGCGGCCCTCAAGGGCCTGCAGCGTCCCGAGGAGATCGCGGCCCGCCGCGGTCTGCCGCTCGAGGACGTCGCCCCCGCGGCCCTGCTGCGTGCGCGTGCCGGGGCGGGTGCGTGATCATGGCACAGCTCAAGATCAAGCAGGTCAAGTCCTACATCGGCAGCAAGCAGAACCACCGCGACACGCTGCGTTCCCTGGGCCTCAAGCGCCTGGGTGACGTGGTCGTCAAGGAGGACCGCCCCGAGTTCCGCGGCATGGTGCACACCGTCCGCCACCTCGTGACGGTCGAGGAGGTCGACTGATCATGGCGGAGCAGAACCCGCTGAAGATCCACAACCTCCGTCCCGCCCCGGGCGCCAAGACCGCCAAGACCCGTGTGGGTCGTGGTGAGGCGTCGAAGGGTAAGACGGCCGGTCGTGGTACCAAGGGCACGAAGGCCCGCTACCAGGTTCCGGAGCGCTTCGAGGGCGGGCAGATGCCCCTCCACATGCGCCTCCCGAAGCTGAAGGGCTTCAAGAACCCGTTCAAGACCGAGTTCCAGGTCGTGAACCTCGACAAGCTGGCCGCGCTCTACCCCGAGGGCGGCGAAGTCACCGTCGAGGACCTGGTCGCCAAGGGCGCCGTGCGCAAGAACAGCCTCGTCAAGGTCCTGGGCCAGGGCGAGCTCTCCGTGGCGCTGCAGGTGACGGTGGACGCCGTCTCCGGCTCCGCCAAGGAGAAGATCACCGCCGCCGGCGGCGCCGTCACCGAGCTGGTCTGAGTCACGTTCTCTCAGGCGCTCCGATGACGTGAACATCCCTGCCGGGGATACCTCACAATGAGGTATCCCCGGTTGGTCGTTCCAAGGGAGGCAGTGTCGCCGGTAAGGTGGCCTGCACCATTTCTTTTCGTCGAACCTCACGACCGTCACCCTTGACGCGCTGGCGCGGGGGTCGCAGGAGGCACCGTGCTCACCGGCTTCGCCCGGGCGTTCAGGACGCCCGACCTGCGCAAGAAGCTGCTCTTCACGCTCGGCATCATCGTGGCGTACCGCGTCGGTACCCACATCCCGATCCCGGGCGTCAACTACAAGGCCGTCCAGCAGTGCGTCACCGAGGCGTCCGGCAATCAGGGCCTGTTCGGCCTGGTCAACATGTTCTCCGGCGGCGCGCTGCTCCAGATCACGGTCTTCGCCCTCGGGATCATGCCGTACATCACGGCGAGCATCATTCTGCAACTGCTGACGGTGGTGATCCCGCGCCTGGAAGCCCTGAAGAAGGAGGGCCAGGCCGGCACCACCAAGATCACCCAATACACCCGGTACCTGACGGTGGCGCTGGCCATCCTCCAGGGCACCGGCCTGGTGGCCACCGCCCGCAGCGGCGCCCTGTTCTCGGGGTGCACGGTCGCCGGCGACATCGTGCCCAACCGGGCGATCTTCAGCACCATCACCATGGTCATCTGCATGACCGCGGGCACCTGCGTCGTCATGTGGCTCGGTGAGCTGATCACCGACCGCGGCATCGGCAACGGCATGTCGATCCTGATGTTCATCTCGATCGCCGCCACGTTCCCGTCCGCGCTGTGGGCCATCAAGAAGCAGGGCACCCTGGCCGGCGGCTGGATCGAGTTCGGCACGGTCATCCTGGTCGGCCTGGTCATGGTCGGCCTGGTCGTCTTCGTCGAGCAGGCCCAGCGCCGCATCCCGGTGCAGTACGCCAAGCGCATGATCGGGCGCCGTTCCTACGGCGGCACGTCCACGTACATCCCGCTCAAGGTGAACCAGGCCGGTGTGATCCCGGTCATCTTCGCGTCGTCGCTGCTCTACATCCCGGCGCTGGTGGCGCAGTTCGCCGGCGGCAACTCGGGGTGGAAGAGCTGGGTCCAGCAGAATCTGACCAAGGGAGACCACCCGCTTTACATCACTCTGTACTTCTTGCTCATCGTGTTCTTCGCGTTCTTCTACGTGGCGATCTCCTTCAACCCCGAGGAAGTCGCGGACAACATGAAGAAGTATGGTGGCTTCATCCCGGGCATCCGGGCTGGCCGGCCGACCGCTGAGTACCTGTCGTACGTGCTCAACAGGATCACCTGGCCGGGTTCGCTGTATCTGGGTCTGATCGCTCTCGTGCCGACGGTGGCGTTGGTCGGGTTCGGCGCAAGCCAGAACTTCCCCTTCGGCGGGACCAGCATCCTGATCATCGTGGGTGTCGGCCTGGAGACGGTGAAGCAGATCGAGAGCCAGCTCCAGCAGCGCAATTACGAAGGGTTCCTCCGCTGATGCGAATCGTCCTCGTCGGGCCGCCGGGCGCCGGTAAGGGAACGCAGGCCGTGCGCCTCGCCGGGAAGCTGTCGGTGCCGCACATCTCCACGGGCGACCTGTTCCGCGCGAACATCAGCCGGCAGACGGAGCTGGGGAAGCTGGCCAAGTCCTACATGGACGCCGGCAACCTCGTGCCCGACGAGGTCACCATCGCCATGGCGAAGGACCGCATGGAGCAGCCCGACGCGGTGAACGGCTTCCTGCTGGACGGCTTCCCGCGCAACGTGTCCCAGGCCGAGGCCCTGGACCGGCTGCTGCGGGACGAGGACATCACGCTGGACGCGGTGCTCGACCTGGAGGTCCCCGAGGACGAGGTCGTCAAGCGCATCGCCGGGCGGCGGATCTGCCGCAAGGACTCCAGCCACGTCTTCCACGTGACGTACAGCGCGCCGAAGACCGAGGGCGTCTGCGACGTCTGCGGCGGCGAGCTGTACCAGCGGGACGACGACCACGAGGAGACCGTCCGCAAGCGGCTGGAGGTCTACCACACGCAGACCGAGCCGATCATCGACTACTACCGGGAGCAGGGCCTGGTCGTGACGATCTCCGCGCTCGGACCGGTGGAGGAGATCACCGAGCGCGCGATGGAGGCGCTCAAGCGCGAGGACGCCACGAAGTAGCCGGTGCGGTCGTGCGCACCGCCGGCAGCCGCGGTTCCTGGGACAGGAGCCGCGGCTGCGCTGTGGGGGGCGCGCGCCGCCCCCGTATCGTTGGAATCGTCGAAGAAGCAGTCGGCCCCCTCCCGGTCCAGAAAGGCCCCCGCCCCCATGGTGCAGATCAAGACCCCCGAGCAGATCGCCGTCATGCGTGCGGCGGGGCTGGTCGTCGCCGCGATCCACGCGGCCACCCGGGAGGCGGCCGTGCCCGGCGCGAGCACCAAGGACCTGGACGAGACGGCCCGCAAGGTGCTCGCCGAGCACGGCGCCAAGCCGAACTTCCTCGGCTACGGCGGCTTCCCGGCGACGATCTGCACCTCGGTCAACGAGGTCGTCGTGCACGGCATCCCGTCGCAGGACGTGGTGCTCAAGGACGGGGACGTCATCTCCATCGACTGCGGGGCGATCGTCGACGGCTGGCACGGCGACGCCGCCTTCACCGCGTTCGTCGGCTCAGGCCACGCCCCGGAGCTGATCGAGCTGTCCCGGGTGACCGAGGAGTCGATGTGGGCGGGCATCGCGGCGATGAAGCAGGGCAACCGGCTGGTCGACGTCTCCCGCGCGATCGAGACCTACATCCGCCGCCAGCCCCGGCCCGGCGGCGGCCGCTACGGCATCGTCGAGGACTACGGCGGCCACGGCATCGGCACCGAGATGCACATGGACCCGCACCTGCTGAACTACGTCGACCGCCGCCGCGGCAAGGGCCTCAAGCTGGTGCCCGGTCTGTGCCTGGCGATCGAGCCGATGGTGTCCCTGGGCACCCCGCGCACCCGCGTCCTGGAGGACGACTGGACCGTCGTCACCACCGACGGCACCTGGTCCTCCCACTGGGAGCACTCGGTGGCGCTGACCGAGCAGGGCCCGCTGGTGTTGACGGCGCCGGACGGCGGCCGGGCGAAGCTCGCGGAGTTCGGGATCACGGCCGCGCCCGATCCGCTGGCGTAAAAATCTTCGGCGTGGGGCAGACTCTCTCGATTCGTCTTTCCGGGTGCGCTGTCGTAGACTGACTCGTCGGCTCGCGTGCACCCGCATGCCTGCATGCGCCCGTCAGGGCGACACAGGGCAGCGCGGGCTGCGCACTGAGTCGATCAAGGTAGTCGATTCGAAGGGCGAAGCGTGGCCAAGAAGCAAGGTGCCATCGAGATCGAGGGCACTGTCGTCGAGTCTCTTCCGAACGCCATGTTCAGGGTCGAGCTCCAGAACGGCCACCAGGTCCTGGCACACATCAGCGGCAAGATGCGCATGCACTACATCCGCATCCTCCCTGACGACCGGGTCGTGGTGGAGCTTTCTCCGTACGACCTGACGCGTGGCCGGATCGTCTACCGGTACAAGTAGATCTTGCCCACGTCCCGCTGCTCTCGTGCGGCGGGGCCGCCGGCAACTGACCCGGAGAACCTGACATCCCATGAAGGTCAAGCCGAGCGTCAAGAAGATCTGCGACAAGTGCAGGGTGATCCGCCGTCACGGCCGGGTCATGGTCATCTGCGAAAACCCGCGCCACAAGCAGCGCCAGGGCTGACGCAGGACCGATCCCTCTGCATTTCCCTCGCAGAGATTCGCGCGACGCGAACTGATTTCGTTCATACGCAGGGCCCGAGCGGCGTGCACGCCCGCTCGACACCCCCGGTTCGGAGGCCGGGGACCCAGTTCGTACCTGGTACGGCGGCTGGGAACCGGTCCTGCGGAAGACCTCCGAAGATCAACTGGAGCCATTGAATGGCACGCGTTTCCGGTGTTGACATCCCGCGCGAAAAGCGTGTGGAGGTCGCTCTCACCTATGTGTTCGGCATCGGCCGGACCCTGTCCCAGCAGACGCTGGCCGCCACCGGCATCGACCCGAACACCCGCGTTCGCGACCTCTCCGAGGAGCAGCTCGTCGCGATCCGCGAGTTCGTCGACGCCAACATCAAGACCGAGGGCGACCTCCGTCGCGAGATCCAGGCCGACATCCGCCGCAAGGTCGAGATCGGCTGCTACCAGGGTCTGCGGCACCGCCGCGGCCTGCCCGTCCGCGGTCAGCGCACCAGCACCAACGCGCGTACCCGCAAGGGCCCGCGTCGCGCCATCGCCGGCAAGAAGAAGCCGGGCAAGAAGTAGTCCACAGCGACACTCGCCGTCCAGCGGTCTTCGCTGTAGGACCGACCACCTCCCGTAGGAGTTTTCGACATGCCCCCCAAGGGACGTCAGGGCGCTGCCAAGAAGGTGCGCCGCAAGGAAAAGAAGAACGTCGCTCACGGCCACGCGCACATCAAGAGCACGTTCAACAACACCATCGTTTCGATCACCGACCCGTCGGGCAACGTGATCTCCTGGGCCTCCGCCGGCCACGTCGGCTTCAAGGGCTCCCGGAAGTCCACGCCGTTCGCCGCGCAGATGGCCGCCGAGTCGGCCGCCCGCCGCGCCCAGGAGCACGGCATGCGCAAGGTCGACGTGTTCGTGAAGGGTCCGGGTTCCGGTCGTGAGACCGCGATCCGCTCGCTCCAGGCCACCGGTCTCGAGGTCGGCTCCATCCAGGACGTCACCCCGACCCCGCACAACGGCTGCCGCCCGCCGAAGCGCCGCCGCGTCTGACGCGCGCCGCTTCCCGCGCCGCGGGTACGGGCGGCACGGCTCTCGCGGGCCGTGCCGCCCGTACCCTTGCAGTACCCGCATCCCGTCGGGTGCGGTCTTTGTCGGACGTCAAATAGCGGGCGTCCACGAATGAAGGATCTGATCCACAGATGCTGATCGCTCAGCGCCCCTCGTTGACCGAAGAGGTCGTCGACGAGTTCCGCTCCCGGTTCGTCATCGAGCCGCTGGAGCCGGGCTTCGGCTACACCCTCGGCAACTCCCTGCGCCGTACGCTCCTCTCCTCGATCCCGGGTGCGGCGGTCACGTCCATCCGCGTCGACGGCGTCCTGCACGAGTTCACCACCGTGCCGGGCGTCAAGGAGGACGTCACCGACCTGATCCTCAACATCAAGCAGCTCGTCGTCTCCTCGGAGCACGACGAGCCGGTCGTGATGTACCTGCGCAAGCAGGGCCCGGGTCTGGTCACCGCCGCCGACATCGCGCCCCCGGCCGGTGTCGAGGTGCACAACCCCGACCTCGTCCTCGCCACGCTCAACGGCAAGGGCAAGCTGGAGATGGAGCTGACCGTCGAGCGCGGTCGCGGCTACGTCTCCGCCGTGCAGAACAAGCAGGTGGGCCAGGAGATCGGCCGGATCCCGGTCGACTCGATCTACTCGCCGGTGCTCAAGGTCACGTACAAGGTCGAGGCCACCCGAGTCGAGCAGCGCACCGACTTCGACAAGCTGATCGTCGACGTCGAGACCAAGCAGGCCATGCGTCCGCGCGACGCCATGGCGTCGGCCGGCAAGACCCTGGTGGAGCTGTTCGGACTCGCCCGCGAGCTGAACATCGACGCCGAGGGCATCGACATGGGCCCGTCCCCCACGGACGCCGCCCTGGCCGCCGATCTCGCGCTGCCGATCGAGGAGCTGGAGCTGACCGTCCGGTCCTACAACTGCCTCAAGCGCGAGGGCATCCACTCGGTGGGCGAGCTGGTCGCGCGCTCCGAGGCCGACCTGCTCGACATCCGCAACTTCGGCGCGAAGTCGATCGACGAGGTCAAGGCGAAGCTGGCCGGCATGGGCCTGGCCCTCAAGGACAGCCCGCCCGGATTCGACCCGACCGCCGCGGCGGACGCGTTCGGCGCGGACGACGACGCGGACGCGGGCTTCGTCGAGACCGAGCAGTACTGAGCGCTCCGCCAGGAGGCCGGTTCCGCGGCTGCGGGCCGGTCGTGGCTGGTCGCGCAGTTCCCCGCGCCCCTTCCGGGGCGCTGGACCTCCGGGTCTCTCGCGAGAGAGGCCCGGATCTCCGACAGGCGACCGCCTGCTCGGATACTGACCTCGGTACCTGACACGGCCGGGGCAGACACCTAGGAGAGACACCATGCCGAAGCCCACCAAGGGCGCCCGTCTGGGCGGCAGCGCCGCGCACGAGAAGCTGCTCCTCGCGAACCTCGCGAAGTCGCTCTTCGAGCACGGCCGCATCACCACCACCGAGGCGAAGGCCCGCCGCCTGCGCCCGTACGCCGAGCGTCTGGTCACCAAGGCGAAGAAGGGCGACCTTCACAACCGCCGTCAGGTGCTCCAGGTCATCACGGACAAGAGCATCGTCCACACGCTCTTCACCGAGATCGGCCCGCGGTACGAGAACCGTCCCGGTGGCTACACCCGCATCACCAAGATCGGTAACCGCCGGGGCGACAACGCGCCCATGGCCGTCATCGAGCTGGTCGAGGCGCTGACGGTCGCCCAGCAGGCCACCGGCGAGGCCGAGGCCGCCACCAAGCGCGCGGTCAAGGAGTCGGACGAGGCCAAGGCCGAGGAGACCAAGGTCGAGGAGACCAAGGCGGAGGAGTCCAAGGACGCCGCCGAGGCCCCGGCCGAGGAGTCCAAGGACGCCTGAGCGCCCTGCTGACGCCGGACGCGGGTCCGCCCTTCGGGGCGGGCCCGCTTTCGCGTACCTGAGAGGATTCCCGTGTGAGCGACGAAGTACAGCCCGGCCGTGTCCGCGTCCGCCTCGACCTGTCCTACGACGGGACCGGCTTCCACGGCTGGGCCAAGCAGGCCGGCGGCAAGCGGACCGTGCAGGGGGAGATCGAGGACGCGCTGCGCACGGTCACGCGGTCGCAGGAGACGTACGAGCTGACCGTGGCCGGACGCACCGACGCGGGCGTGCACGCCCGCGGGCAGGCCGCCCACGTGGACCTGCCCGAGGCGGTGTGGCGCGAGCACCACGAGAAGCTTCTCAAGCGGCTCTCCGGGCGGCTGTCCCGGGACGTGCGCGTGTGGGCCCTGCGGCCCGCCCCCGACGGCTTCAACGCTCGTTTCTCGGCCGTCTGGCGCCGCTACGCCTACCGGGTCACCGACAACCCGGGCGGAGTCGACCCGTTGCTGCGCGGGCACGTGCTGTGGCACGACTGGCCGCTCGACGTGGACGCCATGAACGAGGCGGCGCGGGCGCTGCTGGGCGAGCACGACTTCGCCGCCTACTGCAAGCGGCGGGAGGGGGCGACCACGATCCGCACGCTTCAGGAGCTGAGCCTGGAGCGCGGCGCCGACGGGATCGTCACGGCGACCGTGCGCGCCGACGCCTTCTGCCACAACATGGTGCGCTCGCTCATCGGGGCGCTGCTGTTCGTGGGCGACGGGCACCGCCCGCCGGACTGGCCGGGGAAGGTGCTGGCGGCGGGCGTGCGGGACTCCGCGGTGCACGTCGTGCGGCCGCACGGGCTGACCCTGGAGGAGGTCGGCTACCCGGCCGACGAGCTGCTGGCCGCGCGCAGCCGCGAGGCGCGCAACAAGCGGTCGCTGCCCGCGGCCGGCTGCTGCTGATCAGCGCCGGGTCGGGGGGCGTTCGCCCGGGGCGGCGCAGCCCGCGCGCGGCCTGCGGCGGCGGTCGCCGCAGCCGGTCTCACAAGAGGCCCGCGGCCGGTCACGCGGCAGACCCGCGCCCGGGTGCTGCTGATCAGCGCCGGGTCGGGGGACGTTCGCCGCGGCCGGTCTCACAAGAGGCCCGCGGCCGGTCACGTGGCAGGCCCGCGGCCGGTCCCACCACGGACCCGCGGCCGGTCCCACCACAGACCCGCGGCCGGTTTCGCGGCAGGCCCGCCGCCGGTCACGCGGCAGGCCCGCCGCCGGTCGCGGGCTGGCGCCGCGGCTTCAGCGGCGGGCCGCCGCCGACGCCTGGGCCTCGCCGCGTGCGCGGATCTGCTGGAACGCGAACTCCGCGAGGTCGTCGCCGGTGCGGAACACCTCGGTGTCCTTGGTCGTCACGTCCTGGTCGCCGGGGAAGCCGCTGAGCGTGAAGTAGGCGTAGCGGCCGTAGGAGTTGGTGGTCGAGCGGCAGACGGCGCCCGCGCAGAACTCCTTGACGGCGCCGCCGGGGAGCGGCTTGACGATGCTCTTGCCGTCGGCCTGGCTCTTGGCCTTGGTCGCCTGCGCCTCGGTGGGGAAGACGGCGATCCCCACGGTGGCCGAGATGCCGGACCGGGTGTAGGTGGCGCGGATCAGGCGGGTGCAGCCGTCGGCGGTGAGGACCTTGCCGAGGGAGCCCTGCGCGGCCGTGGCGCACGAGCCGGTGTCGGCGGTCGGGCCCTTCTTGTACACGTTCCCGGTGAGGGTCACCTGCGCGCCGGGGAAGAGGGTGTCCGCGCTGAGGGGGGCGGTGTCCTTCTGCGCGCTGGATATGAACTCCCTGGGGTCCAGCGGCGGCGGCGCGCTGGTCGGCTCGAAGGAGGGGCCCCCGGCCGATCCGCTGGGCAGCGCGGCGGGCAGCCGGGAGGCAGGGGCCGAGGCGGCGCCGTCGTCGCCGCCCGCGGACATCACGGCGACGGCGACGGCGGCGCCGACGGCGACCGTGGCCAGCACGCCGCCGCCGACGAACAGCAGCCTGCGGCGCCTGGTGCGCGTCTCGGACGCCTCGGCGAGCGCGGCCCAGTCAGGCGTCCGGCCGTCGCCGCCGCCGTCCCACGGCTGCTGAGAATGCGGTTTCCAGGGATCCCACTGGGACTGGGAGCCCCCCTGCCCATAGCTCATGGGGCGCATCTTAGACGCGCTCCGGAGGCGCCCGGTCCGCCCGCGGGGGACGTATCGGCGTGGGCCCGTACAAACTCGCCGGGCCGTTCGGCGGGCGGCCGTCGTAGACTGGGCGCCGGACACGCGGGACCGGCGCGGGACCCCCGGTTTTGACCCGGGCGCAGCGCCGCGGGTATCCTGCCTGTTCGTTGTGTATTGGCTTGGCTCTTCTCACGGACCTGGCCCTTACACCGGTCCACCGGGCCGATGACCAGCGACCAGCACGCGGTTTGCGTCACCGCAGTGCGGTCAGGGCTGTCGTGATCGTCTTCGGTGACCTTGTCAGGACCATTCACTGAAGAAGCGAAGGCTACGAACCGTGCGTACGTACAGCCCCAAGCCCGGCGACATCACACGCCAGTGGCATGTCATCGACGCTCAGGACGTCGTCCTGGGTCGTCTGGCGTCCACCGCCGCCTCCCTCCTGCGGGGCAAGCACAAGCCGATCTACGCGCCGCACGTCGACACCGGTGACTTCGTCATCGTCGTCAACGCCGACAAGGTGCACCTGTCGGGCAACAAGCGGACCCAGAAGATGGCGTACCGCCACTCCGGCTACCCGGGTGGTCTGCGCTCCGTCCGCTACGACGAGCTGCTCGACAAGAACCCCGAGAAGGCCATCGAGAAGGCCGTCAAGGGCATGCTCCCCAAGAACACCCTGGGCCGTCAGATGCTCTCGAAGCTGAAGGTCTACAGGGGTGACCAGCACCCGCACGGCGCCCAGCAGCCGGCGCCGTTCGAGATCACCCAGGTCGCGCAGTAAGTCCGGCCACCCCCTAAGACTGAAGAGAATCTGAGGAGCATCGTGGCCGAGACCACTGCCGAGCAGCCGCTCGAAGAGCTTGACATCGACAGCTACACCACCGAGTCCGAGGTCCCCGTCGAGGGCGAGTACACCTCGGAGTCCATGGCCTCCCGCTTCGGCGAGCCGCAGCCGGCCGCCGGCCTGGGACGCCGCAAGAACGCCATCGCCCGCGTCCGGATCGTCCCGGGCACCGGCAAGTGGAAGATCAACGGTCGCACCCTCGAGGACTACTTCCCGAACAAGGTGCACCAGCAGGAAGTCAACGAGCCCTTCAAGGTGCTGGAGCTCGAGGGCCGTTACGACGTCATCGCCCGCATCGCCGGCGGCGGCGTCTCGGGTCAGGCCGGCGCCCTGCGTCTCGGCGTCGCCCGCGCGCTGAACGAGGCCGACGTCGACAACAACCGCGGCGCCCTGAAGAAGGCCGGCTTCCTCAAGCGCGACGACCGTGCGGTCGAGCGCAAGAAGGCCGGTCTGAAGAAGGCCCGCAAGGCCCCGCAGTACAGCAAGCGCTAACCAGCGGCTGGCTGCGGACAGACCTACCCCGAACGCCCCGGCGGCACGCCTCAGTGCCGCCGGGGCGTTCGTTTATCACAGGACTTGGGCGTATAACGGCACAAGGTGCTCAGAGGCTGGTGTGATCGGATGCCCGTCCTGTCACGAACTGACGCTTTCTCAGGAGGACAAGTGGGACGACTCTTCGGCACGGACGGCGTGCGCGGCGTCGCCAACGCGGACCTGACCGCCGAGATGGCGCTCGGCCTCTCCGTCGCCGCGGCGCACGTGCTGGCCGAGGCGGGCACCTTCGAAGGGCACCGCCCCAAGGCGGTGGTCGGGCGGGATCCGCGCGCGTCCGGGGAGTTCCTGGAGGCCGCCGTGGTCGCCGGCCTGGCGAGCGCCGGCGTGGACGTGCTGCGGGTCGGCGTACTGCCGACGCCCGCCGTCGCCCACCTGACCGGCGCGCTCGGCGCGGACCTCGGCGTGATGCTGTCGGCCAGCCACAACGCGATGCCCGACAACGGGGTCAAGTTCTTCGCCCGCGGCGGCCACAAGCTCGCCGACGAGCTGGAGGACAGCATCGAGAGGGTCTACGAGGAGCACCGCACCGGCGCTCCCTGGGCCCGTCCCACCGGCGCCGGCGTGGGCCGCGTGCGCGACTACGACGAGGGCCTGGACCAGTATGTGGCCCATCTCATCGGCGTCCTCCCGAACCGGCTCGACGGCCTGAAGATCGTCCTGGACGAGGCGCACGGCGCCGCCTCCCGGGTCTCGCCGGAGGCGTTCGTCCGCGCGGGCGCCGAGGTGGTCACCCTCGGCGCGGAACCGGACGGCCTGAACATCAACGACGGCTGCGGCTCCACGCACCTGGACGGGCTGAAGGCCGCCGTCCTCGCGCACGGCGCCCACCTGGGCATCGCGCACGACGGCGACGCCGACCGCTGCCTGGCCGTGGACCACACCGGCGCGGAGGTCGACGGCGACCAGATCCTGTCCGTGCTCGCGCTGGCGATGCGGGAGCGTTCCGCACTGCGCTCCGACACCGTCGTCGCGACCGTGATGTCGAACCTGGGCTTCAAGCTGGCCATGGAGCGCGAGGGCATCCACTTCGTGCAGACCGCCGTGGGCGACCGCTACGTCCTGGAGGAGATGAAGGACAAGGGCTACGCCCTGGGCGGAGAGCAGTCCGGCCACGTCATCGTCCTGGACCACGCCACCACCGGGGACGGCACGCTCACCGGCCTGATGCTGGCAGCCCGGGTCGCCGAGACCGGCCGCACGCTACGCGACCTGGCGTCCGTCATGGAGCGCCTGCCGCAGGTCCTGATCAACGTGCCGGACGTGGACAGGGGCCGGGTCGGCACCTCCGCGGACCTGGCCGTCGCGGTCGCCGAGGCGGAGCGCCAGCTCGGCGAGACCGGCCGGGTGCTGCTGCGCCCGTCGGGCACCGAGCCGCTGGTGCGGGTGATGGTCGAGGCCGCCGACATCGAGCAGGCCCGCTCGGTGGCGGAGCGGCTCGCCGACGCGGTGAAGTCGGCCCTGGGCTGACCGGCCCGCGGTCTTCACGTCGAACTCCCGTCCGCTCAGGCGACGGGAGTTCGACGTGTACGGGGTTCGACGGCCCCTCGTGTCAGCGCTTGCGTCAGAGCTTGCGCAGGCTGAGGCGCTGCACCTTGTGGTCGGGTCCCTTGCGCACCACGAGCGTCGCCCGGCCCCGGGTGGGCGCGATGTTCTCCTCCAGGTTCGGCTTGTTGACGGTCCGCCACATCGTGCGGGCGTAGTCCAGCGCCTCGCCCTCCGACACCTGGGTGTACTTGCGGAAGTAGGAGGACGGGTCCTGGAAGGCGGTCGCGCGCAGCTTGCGGAACCGGTTCAGGTACCACTGCTCGATGTCCTCCGAGCGCGCGTCCACGTAGACGCTGAAGTCGAAGTAGTCGGCGAGCCCGACCCGGGTGCGGCCGTCCGTGCCGGGCAGCGCGGGCTGGAGCACGTTCAGGCCCTCGACGATGAGGATGTCCGGGCGGCGCACGGTGAGCTTCTGGCCCGGCACGATGTCGTAGATCAGGTGCGAGTACACGGGGGCGGAGACCTCGCCCTTGCCGGCCTTGACGTCGGCGACGAACCGGGTCAGCGCCCGGCGGTCGTAGGACTCGGGGAAGCCCTTGCGCGACATCAGCCCCCGCGCCTGGAGCTCCCCGGTGGGCAGCAGGAAGCCGTCGGTCGTCACCAGCTCCACCCGCGGGTGCTCGGGCCAGCGCGACAACAGGGCCTGGAGCAGCCGGGCGACGGTGGACTTGCCGACGGCGACCGAGCCCGCCACGCCGATCACGAAGGGCGTGCCGGACTGGGAGCCCTGCTCGCCGAGGAAGGTGTTGAGCGCGCCGCGCAGCCCGTCGGTGGCGCCGACGTAGAGGTTGAGCAGCCGGGACAGCGGCAGGTAGATGTCCCGCACCTCGTCGAGGTCGATGACGTCGCCGAGGCCGCGCAGCCGCTCGACCTCCTCGGCGGTCAGCGGAAGCGGCGTCTTGTCGCGCAGCGCGCTCCACTCGGGACGGGTGAGGTCGACGTAGGGAGTCGCCTCCGGCCGGGACCGGTGGGCGCTCCGGGGCGTCGAGGGGACCGGAGAGATCACAGTCCATTGTGAACGGAGTTCGAACGGCGCGGAGCGTGGGGTGTGTCACGCCCCTTCGCCGGGCCTCTCCGCCCCGGCGAAAAGGGGTCTTCCCGCGCCGGTGGGAAGGGGCCTTCCCACGCCGGTGGGAATTTCCGATTCCGGGCACGTGGCCGCCGGGCCGGGCGACCCGCGGCCCGTAGGCTGCGGCCCATGTGCGGAATCGTGGGATACGTGGGGGCGCAGTCGGCGCTCGAGGTCGTGATGGCCGGGCTGAAGCGGCTGGAGTACCGGGGGTACGACTCGGCCGGCGTCGCCGTGCTCGCCGACGGCGGCCTCGCGGCGGCGAAGAAGGCCGGCAAGCTGGTCAACCTGGAGAAGGAACTGGTCGAGCATCCGCTGCCGACCGGATCGACGGGCATCGGCCACACCCGCTGGGCCACGCACGGCGGCCCGACCGACGCCAACGCGCACCCGCACCTGGACAACGCGGGCCGGGTCGCCGTCGTCCACAACGGCATCATCGAGAACTTCGCCGCGCTGCGGGCGGAGTTGACCGAGCGGGACCACGCACTCGCGTCGGAGACCGACACCGAGGTCGTCGCGCACCTGCTCGCCGAGGAGTTCTCCTCCTGCGCCGACCTCGCCGAGGCCATGCGGCTGGTCTGCCGCCGCCTGGAGGGCGCCTTCACGCTGGTCGCGGTGCACGCCGACGCCCCCGACACCGTCGTGGGCGCCCGCCGCAACTCCCCCCTGGTGGTGGGGGTGGGGGAGGGCGAGGCGTTCCTCGCCTCCGACGTCGCCGCCTTCATCGCACACACCCGCTCCGCGATCGAGCTGGGCCAGGACCAGGTGGTGGAGCTGCGCCGCGACGGCGTCACCGTCACCGGCTTCGACGGGCGCCCCGCCGAGGTCCGCTCCTACACCGTCGACTGGGACGCGGCGGCGGCGGAGAAGGGCGGCTACGACTACTTCATGCTCAAGGAGATCGCCGAGCAGCCCAAGGCGGTCGCCGACACCCTGCTGGGCCGCATCGACCGCAGCGGCAGCCTCACGCTGGACGAGGTCCGCATCTCCGCCCCGGAACTGCGCGAGATGGACAAGGTCGTCATCGTCGCCTGCGGCACCGCCTTCCACGCGGGCATGATCGCCAAGTACGCCATCGAGCACTGGACGCGCATCCCCTGCGAGGTCGAACTCGCCAGCGAGTTCCGCTACCGGGACCCGATCCTGGACGCGCAGACGCTGGTCATCGCCATCTCCCAGTCGGGCGAGACGATGGACACCCTGATGGCGCTGCGCCACGCCCGCGAGCAGGGCGCCAAGGTGCTGGCCATCTGCAACACCAACGGCTCCACGATCCCGCGCGAGTCGGACGCGGTGCTCTACACGCACGCCGGGCCGGAGGTGGCGGTCGCCTCCACCAAGGCGTTCCTGACCCAGCTCGTGGCGTGCTACCTGGTGGCGCTGTACCTCGGCCAGGCGCGGGGCACCAAGTGGGGCGACGAGGTACGGGCGGTGATCCGCGACCTGTCCCAGATCGCCGGCTCGGTGGACCGCGTCCTGGAGACCATGGAGCCGGTGCGGGAGCTGGCGCGCTCGCTGGCCGACAAGGACACGGTGCTCTTCCTCGGGCGGCACGTCGGCTACCCGGTGGCGCTGGAGGGCGCGCTCAAGCTCAAGGAGCTGGCCTACATGCACGCCGAGGGCTTCGCGGCCGGCGAGCTGAAGCACGGCCCGATCGCGCTGATCGACCAGGATCTGCCGGTGGTCGTGGTGGCGCCGTCCCCGCGCGGCCGGTCCCTCCTGCACGACAAGATCGTGTCCAACATCCAGGAGATCCGCGCCCGGGGCGCCCGCACGATCGTGATCGCCGAGGAGGGCGACG
The DNA here is from genome assembly GCF_040644415.1 of Streptomyces sp. NPDC046985. Taxonomy (NCBI): domain Bacteria; kingdom Bacillati; phylum Actinomycetota; class Actinomycetes; order Kitasatosporales; family Streptomycetaceae; genus Streptomyces; species Streptomyces sp. NPDC046985. Next base: position 95,081 of record NZ_JBEYWK010000008.1, on the reverse strand, counting down.
AGGCGGTGGTCCCGTACGCCGACCACCTGATCCGCATCCCGGCGACCCCGACCCTGCTCCAGCCGCTGGTCGCCACGGTCCCGTTGCAGGTCTTCGCCTGCGAACTGGCGACCGCCCGCGGCAACGAGGTGGACCAGCCGCGCAACCTGGCGAAGTCCGTGACGGTGGAGTAGCCGTCCCGGCGCGTCCCTCACGGTTCCCCCGCGCCGTCGCCGCGGACCCGCGGGCGCGGTGACCGGCGGTGAGAGGCGATCGACGGCCCGTAGGGTGCTCGGCATGAGCATCATCGGGGTCGGAATCGACGTGGCCGAGATCGACCGGTTCGCGGCGTCGCTGGAGCGGACGCCCGGACTGGCCCGGCGGCTGTTCGTGGCGGACGAGTTGCTGCTGCCCGGCGGAGCCCGCCGGGGCATGGCCTCGCTGGCCGCCCGGTTCGCCGCGAAAGAGGCGCTGGCCAAGGCCCTCGGCGCCCCGTCCGGGCTGCTGTGGACCGACGCCGAGGTGTACGTCGAGGACAGCGGCCGCCCCCGGCTGCGGGTGAAGGGCTCGGTCGCCGCCCGCGCGGCGGAACTCGGCGTGCGCGCCTGGCACCTGTCGCTGAGCCATGACGCGGGGGTGGCGTCGGCGGTGGTGATCGCGGAGGGGTGACGGCGGGTCGGGCGCGGGTCCGCTGCCGCTGGGGCGGGTGACGACTCGTCGCCGCGGGCGGTGACGGGCTGTCTTCGTGTGCGGTGACGGCTCGTCCCGCGGGTGGTGACGGGCTGTCTTCGTGTGCGGTGACGGCTCGTCCCGCGGGTGGTGACGGGCTGTCTTCATGTGCGGTGACGGCTCGTCCCGCGTGGGGTGACGGGCCGTCTTCGTGTGCGGTGACGGCTCGTCCCCGTGTGGGGTGACGGGCCGTTCGCCGTCTGCTCCGGTGAGGTCGCGTCAGGCCGACACGTCGTCCCCCGGCCGTGTCCGCAGCCGCCGGGCGACCGCCCGCGGTGGGGACGGCTCGGCGGCGCCGCCCGTGCGCCGGGTCCGCCGCGTGCCGGGTTCCCCGTGCGGGGGCGGCCGGATGCGGGGCAGACTCGACGTCATGCGTACCGCGTACAGCGTCGAGACCGTCAGGACAGCCGAGCGCGCGCTCATGGCGCGGCTCCCCGAGGGCGCCCTCATGCAGCGCGCCGCCGCCGGACTAGCCGCCGCCTGTGCGGAACTGCTCGGCGGGGTCTACGGCCGCCGGGCGGTCCTCCTCGTGGGCAGCGGCGACAACGGCGGCGACGCCCTCTACGCCGGGGCCCGCCTGGCCCGCCGCGGGGCCGGGGTCACCGCGGTCCTGCTGGCCGAGGACCGCACGCACCCGGGCGGCCTCGCCGCGCTGCGCCGCGCGGGCGGCGCCATCGTCCGCCCGGACGCCGCCGGGGCCGCGATCGACCGCGCCGACCTGGTGCTCGACGGAATCGTCGGCATCGGCGGCAAGGGCGGACTGCGCCCCGACGCGGCGCCGCTGGCCGAGCGCGCGGCGCGTTCGGGCGCCGCCGTCGTCGCCGTGGACCTGCCCAGCGGGGTCGACGCGGAGAGCGGCGAGGCGCCGGGGGCGGCCGTCCGCGCCGACCTGACCGTCACGTTCGGCGCGTACAAGCCGGGACTGCTGATCGACCCGGGCCGCGCGTGCGCGGGCGTGGTCCGTCTCGTCGACATCGGCCTGGGCCCGGAGCTGCCTCCCGAACCGGCGGTGGAAGCGCTCCAGAACGCCGACACGGCCGCGCTGCTGCCCCGTCCGGCCGCGGAGAGCGACAAGTACGGCCGCGGGGTCGTCGGCGTCGCCGCGGGCTCGGCGCGCTATCCCGGCGCGGCCGTCCTCGCGGTGTCGGGCGCGCTGCGCGGCGGGGCGGGCGCCGTGCGGTACGTCGGGCCGTCCGGCCAGGCGGTGATCGCCCGCTTCCCGGAGACCCTCGTGTCCGACCGGGGACCGCACAAGGCGGGCCGGGTGCAGGCGTGGGTGGTGGGCCCCGGGGCCGGGGACGACGCGGCGACGGTGGCGGAGGTGCTGGGGGAGGACGTGCCCGTGCTGCTCGACGCCGACGGCCTGCGCCTGGCCGACCGCGACGCGGTACGCGCCCGCCGCGCGCCCACGCTGATGACCCCGCACGCGGGCGAGGCCGCCGCCCTGCTGGGCGTGGCGCGGGAGCAGGTCGAGGCGGCCCGCCTGGCCTCGGTGCGCGAACTGGCCGCCCGTTACGGGGCGACCGTCCTCCTCAAAGGCTCGACCACCCTGGTCGCCGACCCGGGCGGCGGCCCCGTACGGGTCAATCCCACCGGCACGCCCTGGCTGGCCACGGCCGGCAGCGGCGACGTCCTGTCCGGCCTCGCGGGCTCCCTGCTCGCCTCCGGCCTGTCCGCCCGCGACGCCGGCAGCGTCGGCGCCTACCTGCACGGCCTGGCCGGCCGCTTCGCCGCCGGGGGCGCGCCCATCGCCGCCGACGACATCGCGGAGGAACTGCCGCGGGCCTGGCGGGCGGTCCAGGACTGACACCTGCGGTCCCACGGCCGGCGCCGGGGCCTCTCAGGGCCTCGGCGTCAGTGCTTCTCAGGGTCTCGGCGCCGGCCCGCGAGGTCAGGACCCGACCCCGGCTCGTGGCCGAGGTCAGGGTCCTGGCGGCGGCTCGTGGCCGAGGTCGGGACCGCCCTCCGCGCCCGTCCCGTGAGCCCGTTGCCGCAGGCGCGCCGATCTCCTCTGCGACACTGGGGGCGCGATGAACGAGACCTCACACCTGCGGACGGCGCCGCTGCGCGCCCGCGCCGAGATCGATCTGGCCGCTCTGCGGGCCAATGTGCGGGCCCTGCGGGACCGGGCGCCGGGCGCTGCCCTGATGGCCGTGGTCAAGTCCGACGCGTACGGCCACGGCGCCGTCCCGTGCGCGCGCGCCGCCGTCGCCGCCGGGGCGACCTGGCTGGGCACGGCCACGCCCGAAGAGGCCCTGGCGCTGCGCGCGGCCGGGCTGGGCCCCGACCGGGCACGGGTCATGTGCTGGCTGTGGACGCCCGGCGGCCCCTGGCGGGAGGCCGTCGAGGCCGACGTGGACGTGTCGGTGAGCGGACTGTGGGCCATGGCGGAGGTCCGCGAGGCGGCGCGGGCCGCCGGACGGCCCGCGCGGGTGCAGCTCAAGGCCGACACCGGCCTCGGGCGGGGCGGCTGCCAGCCCGCCGACTGGCCCGCACTCGTCGCCGAGGCGCTGCGCGCCGAGGCCGAGGGACTGGTCCAGGTCACCGGACTGTGGTCCCACTTCGCCTGCGCCGACGAGCCGGGGCATCCCTCCATCGCCGCCCAACTGGACCGCTTCCGCGAGATGACGGCCTACGCCGAGCGGCAGGGCGTCCGCCCCGAGGTGCGGCACATCGCCAACTCGCCCGCCATGCTGACCCTTCCCGAGAGCCACTTCGACCTCGTGCGCACCGGGATCGCGCTCTACGGCATCTCGCCCAGCCCCGAGGTGGGCGTCCCGGCCGACTTCGGGCTGCGCCCGGTGATGACCCTGTCCGCCTCGCTGGCCCTGGTGAAGCACGTGCCCGGCGGTCACGGCGTCAGCTACGGGCACCACTACACCACCCCGGGCGAGACCACCCTCGGCCTGGTGCCGGTCGGCTACGCGGACGGCATCCCGCGGCACGCCTCCGGCGCCGGGCCGGTGCTGGTGGGAGGCAAGTGGCGTACGGTCGCGGGCCGGGTGGCGATGGACCAGTTCGTGGTCGACCTGGGCGGCGACGAGCCCGAGGCGGGTTCCCGGGCGGTTCTCTTCGGTCCCGGCGACGAGGGCGAGCCCACCGCCGAGGACTGGGCGCAGGCCGCGGGCACCATCGCCTACGAGATCGTCACCCGGATCGGAACGCGCGTCCCGCGCGTCCATGTGAACGAGGAACCGTAGACCGCACACCGACGAGGACCGCACGGGAACCGGGGCCACCGTCCGTGCCGTGCGCGGCCGAACATCAGTGCCGCGCACACTGTCCCGAACGCCGGCGCGGCGCACAGCGGCCCGGCGGAGCACGACGAGCACGACGAGCACGGAGTTAACCGGTACGGCACACAGAGGAGCGGTACGTGAGTGAGAGCAGTCCGCCGGCCGTCGCCTCCGCGGTGGAGGCGCTGGGCGGCTGGCGCAAGGCGACCGGCGTCGCGGGCGCGGCGATAGGCGTGGTGGCCGCGGGCGCCGCCGCCACCCTCGCCGTCGAGCGCATGACCGTCGGCCGCGGCATGCGCAGGAAGGCCAGGCTCGCCCTGGACTCGGCCGGACCCTACGGAACCCTGCGCGGCACGCCCGGGAGGGCCTATGCCGACGACGGCACCGAGCTGTACTACGAGGTCGAGGACGTCGCGCCGGACCGCGGGGGCCAGCTCGGCCCGCGCCGTCGCCGCCTCTTCGGCCGCAAGGCCCTCGCGCCCGTCACCGTCGTCTTCAGTCACGGCTACTGCCTCAGCCAGGACTCCTGGCACTTCCAGCGCGCGGCGCTGCGCGGCGTGGTCCGCACGGTGCACTGGGACCAGCGCAGCCACGGGCGCTCCGCGCGGGGCGCCGAACAGCTCGACGGCGGGACGCTGACCATCGACCAGTTGGGCCGCGACCTGAAGGCCGTCATCGACGCCGCCGCGCCCGAGGGGCCGATCGTGCTGGTCGGTCACTCCATGGGCGGCATGACGGTGATGGCACTGGCCGCCCAGTTCCCCGAGCTGATCCGCGAGCGCGTCGTCGCCACCGCCTTCGTGGGCACCTCCTCGGGACGGCTCGGCGAGGTCGACTTCGGGCTGCCGGTGGCAGGCGTCAACGCGGTGCGCCGGGTGCTCCCCGGGGTGCTGAAGGCGCTCGGACAGCGCGCCGAGCTGGTGGAGCGGGGCCGACGGGTCACCGCCGACCTGTTCACCGGCGTCATCAAGCGCTACTCCTTCGCCGGGCGGGACATCGATCCGGCTGTCGCCCGGTTCGCCGAGCGCATGATCGAGAGCACGCCGATCGACGTGGTCGCCGAGTTCTACCCGGCCTTCTCCGACCACGACAAGACCGCGGCGCTCCCCCTCTTCGCCGGCATGCCGGTGCTGGTGCTGGCCGGCCTCCAGGACCTGGTCACGCCGAGCGCGCACAGCGAGGCCATCGCCGACCTGCTGCCCGACGCGGAGCTGGTGCTGGTCCCGGACGCCGGGCACCTGGTGATGCTGGAGCACCCGGAGGTCGTCACCGACCGGCTCGCCGACCTGCTCACCCGCGCGGGCGCGGTCCCCGCAGGCACTACCGTGGGCGGCTATGGAAGCACCAGCAGCACCGCACAGCCCGGCTGACCCCGCGTCCGTGGGGATCACCGTCGACTCTCCCGAGGAGATGCGCGCGCTGGGCCGCCGCCTGGCCGCACTGCTGCGCGCGGGCGACCTCGTGATGCTCAGCGGGGAGCTGGGCGCGGGCAAGACCACGCTGACCCGCGGGCTGGGCGAGGGCCTGGACGTGCGCGGCGCCGTCACCTCCCCGACCTTCGTCATCGCCCGCGTGCACCCCTCCCTCGGCGACGGCCCGCCGCTCGTCCACGTCGACGCGTACCGCCTGTCCGGCGGCCTGGACGAGATGGAGGATCTGGACCTCGACGTCTCGCTGCCGGACTCGGTGGTCGTGGTCGAGTGGGGCGAGGGCAAGGTCGAGGAGCTGACCGACGACCGGCTCCAGGTGCTGATCCACCGCTCCCTGGGAGACGCCGCCGACACCGCCGACGAGGTGCGGCAGGTCACGGTGACCGGGATCGGGCGCCGGTGGGCGGACGTGGACCTGGGCGTGCTGACGGCGTGAGGGCGTGACGTCCCGTAAGGGCGAGACGGCGTGGCGGTCTGACCGCTGACGGCGTGACGTCGTTGCGATCTGACGGCTGACGGCTGACGGCTGACGGCTGACGGCTGACGGCTGACGGCGGGACGGCCTCGACGGCCGGGCTCAGGCGGGCAGACGGCAGGGCGGGGAACGCCGACGGCCCTCACCGCACCGGCATCTCCTTGCGCGGCGAGCGCCGAGCGTGGTCACATGGGGTCCAGGCCGAGGTTAGGTCTGCCTAACTTCGTTCGTTCGCCCCCAGGAGGTGTCTGTGGTCGCCGCGTCCGCCCCGTCCGCCGCCCAGAACCGACCCCGGCCGTCCGCGGCCGCCGAGGTGTGCATGAGCGATCTGCTGGCCGCCTGCGCCGCGGCGGAGGCGGTCTCCCGGCCGCCGCGCGCCCCGGCGCTCGCGGATCCCCGCCCGGCGCCGGGCCCGGCGCCCCGTGGCGCGAACGAGCGGCGCCGCGCCGCCCTGCCGGAACAGCCCTAGAGCAAGAGCAACAGCCCTAGAGCAACAGCCCTACAGCACTAGCCCTACAGCAAGAGACCTATCGGATGACGACGACCGTCTGCCCGATCGTCGCGAACATCCACATCGTCTCGCCGTCCGCCCGCGTCTCGCGGATGCCGCCGGTCTTCACGCCGCCGCCGGTCTCCGGCTCGGCGGAGGCCGCCGCCGCGCTGAAGCCGACGACGACGCCGTCCACGCTGGTGAAGCGCACCACGTGCTCGACGGGCACGCCGTCGGTCCCGGTGACCGCCTTCGAGCGCGAGGCGACCGCGTACGCGCCCGGGGCGGGGTCGACGTTGCCGGGGTTCACCGTGAAAGTGCTTTCGACCCGGTCGCCCGCGCCGACCAGCCACACCCGGTCGTCGTCCAGCGAGTACACGACCCGTTCGCCCGTCCCCGAGCCGCCGGGCAGCGCGGACGGGCGCCGCCGGTCCCGGGGCGCCTTGGCGGCGCCCGGCGCGGGCGTCGCCGACGCGCCGGGCCGGCCGGCCAGTCCTCGCGGCACGGTCGCCTGGGCCCGGTAGCCGAGGAAGCCGACCGCGGCGACGGCGGCCGCGGTGAGCCCGGCCACCGTGCCTGAGCTGTTCCATGCCACGGGCGTCCGCCTCCGGATCGGTCGCTGCCAGCCCCCGGTTCGCGACGGTAGCAGCCGGAGGCCGTCCTGCCTGGGCGGCAGTGCCCGGGGCCCCCGTGGCCGTAGGCTGTTCGCGTGCTCTTGCTCGCTCTGGATACCGCCACCCCCGCCGTCACCGTCGCCCTGCACGACGGCACGGCCGTCATCGCCTCGTCCAGCCAGGTGGACGCGCGCCGGCACGGGGAGCTGCTGCTGCCGGCCGTCGACCGGGTCCTCGCCGAGGCGGGGCGGGGGCTGGACGCCGTCACGGGCATCGTCGTCGGCGTCGGCCCCGGCCCGTACACCGGACTGCGCGTCGGTCTGATGACCGCCGACGCCTTCGGCCTCGCGCTCGGCGTCCCCGTGCACGGCGTGTGCACGCTCGACGGGCTCGCCTACGCCGCGGACGTCCCCGGCCCGTTCGTCGTGGCCACCGACGCCCGCCGCAAGGAGGTCTACTGGGCGCGCTACGCCGACTCCCGCACCCGCCTGACCGAGCCGGCCGTCGACCGGCCCGACGCCGTCGCCGGGCAGGTCGCGGGCCTGCCCGCGGTCGGCGCGGGCGCGCTGCTCTATCCCGGCGCCTTCCCCCAGGCGCACGAGCCCGAGCACGTGTCGGCCGCCGCCCTCGCCTGCCTGGCCGTCGAGAGGCTGGCCGCGGGCGAGGAACTGCCCGCGCCGCGGCCGCTGTACCTGCGCCGGCCGGACGCCCAGGTGCCCAAGAACTACAAGGTGGTCACGCCCCAGTGACCGGCACGACGACGACCGGCCCCACGGCCCCCGGCGCGGAGGGCCCCGCCATGCGCGAGATGCGCTGGTGGGACATCGACGCGGTGCTGGCCCTGGAGAAGGCCCTGTTCCCCGAGGACGCCTGGTCGCGGGGCATGTTCTGGTCCGAGCTGGCGCACTCCCGCGGCCCCGAGGCCACCCGGCGCTACGTGGTCGCGGAAGCCCCCGGCGAGGGCGGCGCCCGGATCGTCGGGTACGCCGGACTGGTCGCCTCCGGCGAGCAGGGGGACGTGCAGACCATCGCGGTGGCGCGCGAGCGCTGGGGCACCGGCCTCGGCGCCCGGCTGCTGACCGAGCTGCTGCGGGCCGCGACCGCCTTCGAGTGCTCCGAGGTGATGCTCGAATGCCGCGTGGACAACGTGCGCGCGCAGAAGCTCTACGAGCGCTTCGGCTTCGAGCCCATCGGCTTCCGGCGCGGCTACTACCAGCCGGGCAACGTGGACGCGCTGGTGATGCGGCTGGCCGACCCGGCCGCCCCGGTCAGCATGGCCGGCACGGCCCCCGAGCCTAGTCCGGCGGACCCGCCGGACTCCTCGCTCCCACCGGACCCCTCGCACCGAGCAGACCCCGCCAACGGCGTACAAGGACCTGAGACCCATGGCTGACACCCGGGACGAACCGCTCGTCCTCGGCATCGAGACCTCCTGCGACGAGACCGGCGTCGGAATCGTCCGCGGCGCCACCCTGCTGGCCGACGCGGTCGCCTCCAGCGTCGACGAGCACGCCCGCTTCGGCGGCGTCGTGCCGGAGGTGGCGTCCAGAGCCCACCTGGAGGCGATGGTCCCCACCATCGACCGCGCCCTGCGCGAGGCCGGGGTGAGCGCGAAGGACCTGGACGGCGTCGCGGTCACCGCGGGCCCCGGCCTGGCCGGGGCGCTGCTGGTCGGCGTCTCGGCGGCGAAGGCGTACGCCTACGCCCTCGGCAAGCCGCTGTACGGCGTCAACCACCTCGCCTCGCACATCTGCGTGGACCAGTTGGAGCACGGCCCGCTGCCGGAGCCGACGATGGCGCTGCTGGTCAGCGGCGGCCACTCCTCGCTGCTGCTGTCCACGGACATCACCTCGGACGTGCGACCGCTGGGCGCGACCATCGACGACGCGGCCGGCGAGGCGTTCGACAAGATCGCCCGCGTCCTCGACCTGGGCTTCCCCGGCGGGCCGGTCATCGACCGCTACGCCCGCGAGGGCGACCCGGCTGCCATCGCCTTCCCGCGCGGCCTGACCGGCCCGCGCGACCCGGCGTACGACTTCTCCTTCTCCGGACTGAAGACGGCCGTGGCCCGCTGGATCGAGGCCAAGCGCGCGGCCGGCGAGGACGTCCCGGTGCGGGACGTGGCGGCCTCCTTCCAGGAGGCGGTGGTGGACGTGCTGACCCGCAAGGCCGTGCGCGCCTGCAAGGACGAGGGCGTGGACCACCTGATGATCGGCGGCGGCGTGGCGGCCAACTCCCGGCTGCGCGCGCTGGCCAAGGAGCGCTGCGAGAAGGCCGGCGTCCGGCTGCGCGTCCCGCGCCCCAAGCTGTGCACGGACAACGGCGCGATGGTCGCCGCCCTGGGCGCCGAGATGGTCGCCCGTAACCGCGCGGCCTCCGACTGGGACCTGTCCGCCGACTCCTCCCTGCCGGTCACCGACCCGCACGTGCCCGGCGAGAGCGGGCGCGCGCACACCCACGACCACGTGCACGAGACCGGCACGGGGAACCTGTACTCGTGACGGTGGCCCTCATGTGGGAGGCGCGGGCGGTCGCGGGCCGGGGCGCGGAACTCCTGGCCTGGGCCCGGCGCCAGGAGCTGCCCGGCGAGCCGCTGCGCCGCGAGACCCTGCGCGCCCCGCAGGACCGGGTCCTGGTCATCACCTGGTGGGACGCGCCCTACGACGCCGAACTGCCCGAACTGCCCGAGCCCGGGGCCGGGATGGTCACCCGGGCGGTGCACCGCTGGCGTTTCGAGTCGGTGGACGGGGGACCGGACGGCCGATTGGCGTCCGGTCCCTGAGATCCGCTATGATCATCACACGCAAGCGGCCGAAACACCGTCCGCGAGCAGTGCGTTGGTGGTCCAAGGAAAGACGTCCCGCTTCCTGCGGGGAGATGCAGGTGCAAGGCCTGCCCGGCGCTCCATCACCCCGCCCCGGTTCGTCCGGGGCGGGGTTTTTCGTGCGCCCTCCTCCGCGTCTCGGCGGACTTCGCCGGGGCGCGGGGTGCGGGGCGCGGGCGCGGGGCGTGCGGCGCGGGGGCGGGCTGCGGAGACCGCCGGGCTGGGGGGCGTGCGCGGCCCGGCGGGCGCTCATCCCCTCGGTGCCGGGCGGGCGGTCATCCGGTCGGGGCCGGGTGGCCGAGCAGCATCGTGGGGGCCCCGGCGACCCGGGTGAGGAACACCGTGACCGCGTTCCGGCCGTGCGGCTTCGGCAGCACCTTGCGGCGCAGCTCCTCCGGTTCGACCGCCGAGCCGCGCTTCTTCACGGTCAGGACGCCGACCTCGCGCTCGCGCAGCAGGGCCTTGAGCCGCTTGACGTGGAACGGGAGCCGGTCGGTGATCTCGTAGGCGGTGGCGTACGGGGTGGGGCGCAGCGTGTCGGCGGTGACGTAGGCGATCGTCTCGTCCAGCAGGCCGCCGTCGAGTTCCTCGGCCGCCTCGGCGACCAGGTGCGCGCGGATCACGGCGCCGTCGGGCTCGTACAGGTACCGTCCGAGCGGCCGGACCGGCGGGTCGGGCAGGCCGCGTCCGCGCAGGGTGCGCGGGCCGGGCAGCAGGGTCGCCCGCACCAGGCCCGGCTCGGTGCCGAACCACAGCACCGCCTCCTTCACGTCCCCGCCGTCGGAGATCCACTCGGCCTCGGCCTCCGGCGGGACGGCCTCGTGCGGGACGCCGGGGGCGATCTTCAGGGCGGCGTGCGGCGCCGTGCGGGCGGTGGCGACGGCCCAGGACAGCGGCGGCGAGTACGCCTCGGGGTCGAAGATCCGGCCGCCTCCCGCCCGGCCGCCCCGCCGCGCCGGGTCGACGAACACGGCGTCATACGGCGAGACGTCCACCTCGGTGACGTCCGCCTCCCGTACCTCGATCAGGTCGGCGAGGCCCAGCGCCTCGGCGTTCGCCCGCGCCGCGGCGGCGGTCACCGGATCGCGGTCGACGGCGAGGACGCGGATCCCGGCGCGGGCGAGGGCGAGGGCGTCGCCGCCGATGCCGCAGCACAGGTCGGCGAGGGAGGTCACGCCCCGCTCCCGCATCCGCGCCGCCCGGTAGGCGGCCACGTCCGCCCGCGTGGACTGCTCCACGCCGTCAGGGGTGAAGAACATCCGCCGCGCGTCCTCGGCCGCGAACTTCGCCGCGGCCCGCTGCCGCAGCCGGGCCTGGCCGAGGGCCGCGGACACCAGGTCGGCGGGGTGCTCGCGGCGCAGACGGGTGGCGACGGCGAGTTCGTCGGCGGGGTCGGTGTCGCGCACCTGGTCCAGGAGGGCGCGGCCCTCGGCGGTGAGCAGGGCGGTGAAGGCGTCGAGCGGGGCGAGTGGGTCGTTCACCGGCTCATTGTCGGCCAGTCGGCGGACGGCGCGGCGCCGGCCGCGGCGCCGCCGTCGTCGCGCTCGCCCGCGTCCTGGGTCTCAGCGTGCGGAACGGCGCGCTGAGGTCCGGCCTCTGACGCGCCGTAGGGGCGCTCGGGGGGCTTCCGCGGTCCCCGGAAAGGGGCGGCCCGTTCGGCCGACGCGGGGCGACGCGCCGCGGGCAATTGGCACTCCGCTTGACCGAGTGCTAACGACGGTCATAGTCTCGGCTCTGGCACTCCCCGCAGGAGAGTGCCAACACAGCGACGGGCAGGTCCGGCACCCGCGACGACGGATCGACCTGGTCGCCACCTCAGACAGTTAACCCCGTGAGATCTCCGAAGGGGGAGGTCGGATCGTGACGACCGCCAGCACCAAGGTTGCCATCAAGCCGCTCGAGGACCGCATCGTCGTCCAGCCGCTGGACGCCGAACAGACCACGGCCTCTGGCCTGGTCATCCCGGACACCGCCAAGGAGAAGCCCCAGGAGGGCGTCGTCCTGGCCGTGGGCCCGGGTCGCTTCGAGGACGGCAACCGTCTTCCGCTCGACGTCCAGGTCGGCGACGTCGTGCTCTACAGCAAGTACGGCGGCACCGAGGTGAAGTACAACAACGAGGAGTACCTCGTTCTCTCGGCTCGCGACGTCCTCGCGATCATCGAGAAGTAATTCACCCTCAGCGAACCCGCTGAGCTGCGCCCCTGGCCCCCCGCGACAGTTAAGAAGCCGGGCGCCCGGGGCGCAGTGCCTTTTCCACCCAGATTTCCGAGAGGGCTCCCGCTGCCATGGCGAAGATCCTGAAGTTCGACGAGGACGCCCGTCGCGCCCTCGAGCGCGGCGTCAACAAGCTTGCCGACACGGTCAAGGTGACGATCGGCCCCAAGGGCCGCAACGTCGTCATCGACAAGAAGTTCGGCGCCCCGACCATCACCAACGACGGTGTGACCATCGCCCGCGAGGTCGAGGTCGAGGACCCGTACGAGAACCTCGGCGCCCAGCTCGTGAAGGAGGTGGCGACCAAGACCAACGACATCGCGGGCGACGGCACCACCACCGCCACCGTGCTCGCTCAGGCGCTGGTGCGCGAGGGCCTGAAGAACGTCGCGGCGGGCGCCTCCCCGGCGGCCCTGAAGAAGGGCATCGACGCGGCCGTCGCCGCCGTCTCGGAGGAGCTGCTCTCCACGGCCCGCCCGATCGACGAGAAGTCCGACATCGCCGCCGTCGCCGCGCTGTCCGCCCAGGACCAGCAGGTCGGCGAGCTGATCGCCGAGGCCATGGACAAGGTCGGCAAGGACGGCGTCATCACCGTCGAGGAGTCCAACGCCTTCGGCCTGGAGCTGGACTTCACCGAGGGCATGGCCTTCGACAAGGGTTACCTGTCGCCGTACTTCGTCACGGACCAGGAGCGTATGGAGGCCGTCCTCGACGACCCGTACATCCTGATCACCCAGGGCAAGATCTCCTCGATCACGGACCTGCTCCCGCTGCTCGAGAAGATCATCCAGGCGAACGCCTCCAAGCCGCTGCTGATCATCGCCGAGGACGTCGACGGCGAGGCCCTGTCGACGCTGGTCGTCAACAAGATCCGCGGCACGTTCAACGCCGTCGCGGTCAAGGCCCCCGGCTTCGGCGACCGCCGCAAGGCGATGCTCCAGGACATGGCCGTCCTCACCGGCGCCACCGTCATCTCCGAGGAGGTCGGCCTCAAGCTCGACCAGGCCGGTCTGGACGTCCTGGGCTCCGCCCGCCGCGTCACCGTCACCAAGGACGACACCACGATCGTCGACGGCGCCGGCAACAAGGCGGACGTCGAGGGCCGCATCGGCCAGATCAAGGCCGAGATCGAGAGCACCGACTCCGACTGGGACCGCGAGAAGCTCCAGGAGCGCCTCGCGAAGCTGGCCGGCGGCGTCTGCGTGATCAAGGTCGGCGCCGCCACCGAGGTGGAGCTGAAGGAGAAGAAGCACCGTCTGGGGGACGCCATCTCCGCGACCCGCGCCGCGGTCGAGGAGGGCATCGTCTCCGGCGGCGGCTCCGCGCTGGTGCACGCCGTGAAGGTGCTTCAGGACAACCTCGGCAAGACCGGCGACGAGGCCACCGGTGTCTCCGTCGTCCGCCGCGCCGCCGTCGAGCCGCTGCGCTGGATCGCCGAGAACGCCGGCCTGGAGGGCTACGTCATCACCTCCAAGGTCGCCGAGCTGGACAAGGGCCAGGGCTTCAACGCCGCCACCGGCGAGTACGGCGACCTGGTGAAGGCCGGCGTCATCGACCCGGTCAAGGTCACCCGCTCCGCCCTGGAGAACGCCGCCTCCATCGCCTCCCTCCTCCTGACGACCGAGACCCTGGTCGTCGAGAAGAAGGAAGAGGAAGAGTCGGCCGCCGGGGGCCACGGCCACGGCCACTCCCACTGAGGCAGGCCGCCCGACCCGAGCACGACCGCCGACGCCCGGCGCCCCGGAGAAGGGGCGCCGGGCGTCGGCGTCTCCGGGCCGCTGAGGGGCCCGCCGCGTCCTACTGCGGGCCGTACTTACGGCCCGTCTTCGACGTGACCCCGCCCAGCAGCGCCCGCGGCGCCACCTTCACCAGACCCATCAGCGCCTTGTAACGGGGGTCCGGGATCGACAGCGTCCGGCCGCGGGACAGGTCCGCCAGGGCCGACGCGACCAGCTTGTCCGCGTCCAGCCACAACCAGTTCGGGATGTTGTCCGTGCCCATGCCGGCCCGCTCGTGGAACTCGGTGCGCACGAAGCCGGGGCACAGCGCCATCACCCGGACGCCGGTGCCCGCCAGGTCGCGCGCCACGCCCTGGCTGAACTGGACGACCCACGCCTTCGACGCCCCGTAGGTGCCGCGCGGCACGAAGGCCGCCACCGACGCCACGTTCACCACGCCGCCGCGGCCGCGCTCGCGCATCGCCTCGGTCGCCGCCGACGTCAGCCGCAGCACCGCCTCGACGTGCACCTTGAGCATCTTCAGCTCGTCGGCCATCGGCACGTCGAGGTAGCGGCCCTTGTTGCCGAAGCCCGCGTTGTTGATCAGCAGGTCGACGGGGTGGCGGCGGTCGGCCAGCCGGGCGGCGACCGCCTCGACGCCCTCCTCCGTCGCCAGGTCGGCCGTCAGCACCTCGGCCTCGATGCCGTGCCGGTCGTGCAGTTCGGTCGCCTGCTCCGTCAGCCGCTTGGTGTCGCGTGCCACCAGGACGAGGTTGTGCCCGTCCGCCGCCAGCCGCCGCGCGAACGCGGCGCCGATGCCCGCGGTCGATCCCGTAATCAGAGCCGTTGTCATGACGGAAGGTTAGGCCCGTACCGCCCGCTCCCGCTCCCCGCCCGGGTGTCCGCACAGGCTCCGCCGAGGTGCGGAGATTCACGGGGCCGTCGGCGGTCCGTCGGACCGTCCGGGCGGTGGGTCCGCCGGGGAGGGCGTCAGGGGGGTCCGCCCGCGGGGGCTTCAGCGTATGGGGTCCGCCGGGGGTCGGCTCGCGCGCCGAGCCCCGGCGCCTGCCTCTGGCCCGGCTAGTGCGCGCCGTCCGGCGCCGGCGCGCCGTCCGGCCCGGCGGTCGCGTAGCCGTCCGCGTACGTCTGCGCGTACGCGCGGGCCGACGCCAGCGACTCCGGGTGCAGGGCGGCGCCCGCGGCGAGCAGGCGCGGCAGCAGCGAGCGGTCGGTCGTACTGGCGCGGAACTGCAGGGCCACGGTCACGTCGTGGTCCGGGCGGTGCACGACCTCGATCGGGTCGCCCGGACGGATCTCGCCCGGCTCGATCACCCGCAGGTAGGCGCCCGGCGCTCCCTTGAGGGTGAACCGCTTCACCCATCCCCGCTCGCCGAGACGGCCCTGGAAGGTGCGGCAGGGGATCCGCCCGCAGGTCACCTCCAGCAGCACCGACGGGCCGCCCGGCGAACCGATCCGCCAGCGCTCGCCGATCCGGGCGCCGGACACGTCCAGACCGGCCGTCGTGATGTTCTCGCCGAACACGCCGTTCGGCAGCGCCCTGCCCAGCTCCCGCTCCCAGGCGTCGAGGTCTTCGCGCGCCATCGCGTACACCGCCTGGTCGTCGCCGCCGTGGTGCCGCGTGTCGCACACCGCGTCACCGGCGAGCCCGCTCCCGCCGACGCCCTTCGGCCCCGGCGCCGCGACCCGCACCGGCCCGTCCACCGGCCGCTTGTCGATGCCGGTCACGCCCTCCCGCTGATCGGTGTACGGCACTGCCCGCGGGCGGCCCAGGTTGACCGACAGAAGCTTCATACGCGCACGGTACGGCAGACGTCACCAAAGGCGCGACAGCGTTTTCGACGATCAGTCCAAGGGAAGCTTATGATCAGAGGATGATCGAGGCTCGTCATCTGCGCGTGCTGCGCGCCGTCGCCGCCGGCAAGTCGTTCTCCGCGGCGGCCCGGGAGCTGGGCTGCACGCAGCCCGCGGTCAGCCAGCAGATGAAGGCCCTGGAGACCTCCGTCGGCACCCCGCTGGTGGTGCGCGCGGGCCGGGAGATGCGGATGACCGAGGCCGGCGAGGCGCTCGTGCGGCACGCCGGCGGCATCCTCGCCGGGCTCACCGCCGCCGAGGAGGAGGTCGCCGCCCTCGCCGGGCTGCGCGCCGGGCGGGTGCGGCTGGTCTCCTTCCCGAGCGGCAGCTCCGCCCTCGTCCCGGCCGCGCTCGCCGCCCTGCGCGCCGCCCACCCCGGCACCCGGGTCTCCCTGGAGGAGGCCGAGCCGCCCCGGTCCGTCGCCCTGCTGCGCGAGGGCGACTGCGACATCGCGCTCGCCTTCCGCTACGAGGGCGCCGCGGCGCGGGACCCCGCGGCCGCCGAGGAGTGGGCCGACCTGGTGGTGCGGCCGCTGCTGACCGACCGGCTGGTGGCCTTGGTGCCCGAGCGGCACCGGCTGGCCGGAGCGGGCGCCGTCGGCATCGCGGACCTCGCGCGCGAGCCGTGGATCGCGGGCTGCCCGCGCTGCCGCGGCCAGTTGGTCCAGGTCTGCGCGGGGGCGGGCTTCACGCCCCGCATCGACTTCGCCACCGACGACTATCCGGCGGTGGTCGGCCTGGTGGGCGCGGGACTCGGGGTCGCCGTCCTGCCCCAGCTCGCCGTCGAGTCGGTACGCCCCCGGGGTGTGCGCACGGTGGAGCTGGAACCCGTGGTGCGGCGGGAGATCGTCGCCCTCACCCTGCCCGACCTGGCCCAGGTCCCCACGGTGGCGGCCACCCTGGACGAACTGGTGCGCGCCGGGACACGGTGAGCGCCGCGAGCCGAGGTCCGGGCAGAAGTGAGTGGCACGGGCAGAAGTGAGTGGCACGGGCAGAAGTGAGTGGCACGGGCAGAAGTGAGTGGCACGGGCCGAGGTGAGTGGCATAGGCCGAGGTGAGCGCCGCAGGCCGATGCCGCGCGGCGGGCTCTCGGAAGCCGGGGCGAGCGCGCCGGGCCGGGAACGACGGAAGGGCACGCCCCCGCGTGCCCTGGTGAACCGTGCGCGCCTGCGCGCCTGTTGGTCGGTTGATGTGTGAAGAAACGTTCCTTCAGTTGTTGGAGGCGTTGTCCCCGCTCGGCGACGATGCCGTCACCAGCCGGTTGCGAGCCCGTCCCATGAGCTCCTCGCGCTCGTCCTCGGTCAGGCCGCCCCACACTCCGTACGGTTCGCGGACCGCCAAAGCGTGTGCCGCGCACTCCGCGCGGACCGGGCACCTCATGCAGACCTCCTTGGCCGAGTTCTCTCGAGCGCTCCGAGCCGCCCCGCGCTCGCCTTCCGGATGGAAGAAGAGCGAGCTGTCCACCCCGCGGCAGGCAGCCAGGAGCTGCCAGTCCCACAGGTCCGCATTCGGTCCGGGAAGGCGGGAGAAATCTGCCATTGCGTGACCCCTTGTAGCCGTTCGTGGCGGATACGGTGCCGACGACCGTACATCTCCAATCTAAGGAGATGAAAATATGACTCATTGCGAATCTAGCCCCAGACACCTAGAAACGGGAAGAAAAGGGGCTAAACGGGGCATAGGTTGTGGTGAAAAGTCGAAGGTCTGACGTCGAGGCCGTCGCTGTGTCCGCTCCCTCACGTAGAGTGCCGAAAACGGCGTATGGCCCCGTAACTCTTTCGAGTGACCGTCGTTGAGAGTGCGGAGGCGGTTGAAAACACAAGTGCTCGGACGGGTGTCCGACACGGTCGACCGCACAGGTGACGACTTCGTACCAGCCTGGAGGCTCAAGGTGACGCGCATCGACTGCGGAGGGCGGCCATGACATCCGTCCTCGTCTGCGACGACTCCCCGCTTGCCCGAGAGGCGCTCCGTCGCGCGGTCGCGACCGTGCCCGGCGTCGAGCGAGTGACGACGGCGGCCAACGGCGAGGAAGTCCTCCGCCGCTGGGGCGCCGACCGCTCGGACCTCATTCTGATGGACGTGCGCATGCCCGGCCTGGGCGGCGTCGAGACGGTCCGGCGGCTGCTCTCCGCCGACCCCGGTGCGCGCATCATCATGCTCACCGTCGCGGAGGACCTGGACGGCGTGGCCCTCGCCGTCGCCGCCGGCGCCCGCGGGTACCTGCACAAGGACGCCTCGCGAGCGGAGCTGCGCGCCACCGTGACGCAGGCCCTCGCCGACCCCACGTGGCGGCTCGCCCCGCGCCGGCTGCGCTCCGCCGAGATGGGCGCCGTGCCCACGCTCACCGCGCGCGAGATCCAGGTCCTGGAGGGCATGAGCCACGGCCGCTCCAACGCGGAGATCGGCCGCGAGCTGTTCCTCTCGGAGGACACGGTCAAGACGCACGCCCGCCGGCTGTTCAAGAAGCTGGGCGCCTCGGACCGGGCGCACGCGGTGGCCCTCGGCTTCCGCTGGGGCCTGGTCCGCTGAGAAGAGGCGTCCTGGGGCCCTCCCGCCGAACCCCGTCGTCCGCCCGCGGGCGGACGCCGCGGTGTCGGGGGCGTGCGCCGGTCGGCCGCCCGGAGGTCTCGGGCCGGCGCCGGGACGCGCACCTCGCATGGGGCGACTCGGCGGCCCAGAACCCGGCGCGGCGAGAACATGTGCGGGGTGTCTGGGGCGCGTGGCCGGATCCGTGCGGTTCATAGGGGCTCGCACGCGCCCTCCGACGGCCGCTGCGGATACGTATCTGCTCGCGCGGGGAAAGAGCGGGAAGGGTCGTGTCGCGGACCGGCGCGGCGCCGGTCCGGCGTCCCGCGCGCGGTCGCCTACCGCATGCGGGGGGCCTCGGGCAACGCGGCCCGCCGGGCGACCGCTGCTCGTTTCGCGGCGGATGCCGCATCCTTGAGGTGTGGAGTTCCTCGGGGACGAGTCGGTCGAGCGGAAGGGGAGGGCGCAGGGGATGGGTTCCGGCGCACCCACTCATAACGCTTCGGTGCACAACCGCCAAGGCGCCGCCGCCGAGCGGACGGCGCCGAGGCACCATGGACCGATGCGCGAGGACGAGGCGGCAGTTGCCCAGGGGGCGATCGGCGCCCTCGTCCACCGCGCCGTCGACGGCGACGCCCAGGCCACGCACGACCTGCTGGCCCGCGTGCACCCGCTGGCGCTGCGCTACTGCCGTACGCGGCTGTCCCGGCTCCCGGGCGACGCGCGCCACTTCGTCGAGGACCTGGCGCAGGAGGTCTGCGTCGCCGTCCTGCTCGCCCTGCCGCGCTACCGGGACACCGGGCGCCCCTTCGAGGCGTTCGTGTTCGCCATCGCCTCGCACAAGGTGGCCGACCTCCAGCGCGCGGCGATGCGGGGCCCCGGCTCGACGGCCGTGCCGTCCGACGAGATGCCCGAGCGCCCGGACGACTCCCTGGGCCCCGAGGAGCGGGCCCTGCTCAGCAGCGACGCCGAGTGGGCGAAGAAGCTGCTGGCGAACCTCCCGGAGAACCAGCGCGAGCTGCTGCTGCTGCGCATCGCGGTGGGCTTGACCGCGGAGGAGACGGGACAGATGTTGGGAATGTCACCGGGAGCGGTCCGTGTGGCCCAGCACCGGGCCCTGAGCAGGCTGCGGGCCCTCGCCGAGCAGTGAGGGAACCGGTCGCGGCGACCGGCGGCGGCGCGGTCGTCGCGGCGCGGGTGAGCGGAACGCGCCCTGTTGTCCGTACGAACATACGAAATTCCGGGCGGTCGTCCGTCGTGGGCTTCGTGGAATGGGACGCCTGCGCTTCCCGTTAGCATGGACATCCGCACCGATCAAGGCCATATGGGGAAGGTGTCATGACTGCCAACGTCGACGGAGTGCCCGAGAAATTCGCGACACTCGGGCTGACCTACGACGACGTGCTGCTCCTGCCGGGCTCGTCGGACATGGCGCCCGACGAGATCGACACCGCCTCGTACGTCTCCCGGAACGTCCGGGTCAACATCCCGCTGCTGTCCGCGGCCATGGACAAGGTGACCGAGTCGCGCATGGCCATCGCGATGGCCCGGCAGGGCGGCGTCGGCGTGCTGCACCGCAACCTGTCCATCGAGGACCAGGCCAACCAGGTCGACCTGGTCAAGCGCTCCGAGTCCGGCATGGTGGCCAACCCGATCACCATCCACCCCGAGGCCACGCTCGCCGAGGCCGACGCGCTGTGCGCCCGGTTCCGCATCAGCGGCGTGCCCGTGACGGACCCGGCCGGCAAGCTGCTCGGCATCGTCACCAACCGCGACATGGCCTTCGAGCCCGACCGCTCGCGCCGGGTCAGCGAGGTCATGACGCCGATGCCGCTGGTCACCGGCAGGGTGGGCGTCTCCGGCGTGGACGCCATGGAGCTGCTGCGCCGCCACAAGATCGAGAAGCTGCCGCTGGTCGACGACGCGGGCGTCCTCAAGGGCCTGATCACCGTCAAGGACTTCGTCAAGGCCGAGCAGTACCCGAACGCGGCCAAGGACGCCAAGGGCCGGCTGCTGGTCGGCGCGGCCGTGGGCGTGGCCGGCGACGCCTTCGAGCGCGCCCAGGCCCTGATCGAGGCGGGCGTCGACTTCATCGTCGTCGACACCGCGCACGGCCACTCCCGGCTGGTCGGCGACATGATCGCCAAGATCAAGTCGAACTCCTCCGGCGTCGACGTGATCGGCGGCAACGTCGCGACCCGGGACGGCGCCCAGGCGCTGGTGGACGCGGGCGCCGACGGCGTCAAGGTGGGCGTCGGACCCGGCTCCATCTGCACCACCCGCGTGGTCGCCGGCATCGGCGTCCCGCAGGTCACCGCCATCTACGAGGCCGCGCTCGCCGCGCAGGCGGCCGGCGTCCCGGTCATCGGCGACGGCGGCCTCCAGTACTCCGGCGACATCGCCAAGGCCCTGGTCGCGGGCGCCGACACGGTGATGCTCGGCTCGCTGCTGGCCGGCTGCGAGGAGTCCCCGGGCGAGCTGCTGTTCATCAACGGCAAGCAGTTCAAGTCGTACCGCGGCATGGGCTCGCTGGGCGCCATGCAGTCCCGCGGCGACCGCCGGTCGTTCTCCAAGGACCGCTACTTCCAGGAGGGCGTCGCCTCCGACGAGCAGCTCATCCCGGAGGGCATCGAGGGCCAGGTGCCCTACCGCGGCCCGCTGTCCTCGGTCGTCCACCAGCTCGTCGGCGGCCTGCGCCAGTCGATGTTCTACGTCGGCGGCCGGACGGTGCCGGAGCTCCAGGCGAACGGCAAGTTCGTGCGGATCACCTCGGCGGGTCTGAAGGAGTCGCACCCGCACGACATCCAGATGACGGTCGAGGCGCCCAACTACAGCGGCAAGAAGTGATCCACGCGCGCGTGGAGCATGACTGACGGCGGCCCCGGAGCGATCCGGGGCCGCCTCGTCGTAGGCGTCGGCGATACTGGGAGACGCTGCAACGCATCAGGGAAAGGCCACAGACGTGACGGAGATCGAGATCGGGCGCGGCAAGCGCGGCCGCAGGGCGTACGCCTTCGACGACATCGCGGTCGTCCCCAGCCGCCGTACCCGGGACCCGAAGGAGGTCTCGATCGCCTGGCAGATCGACGCCTACCGCTTCGAGCTGCCGTTCCTGGCCGCGCCGATGGACTCGGTCGTCTCCCCGGCCACCGCGATCCGCATCGGCGAGCTGGGCGGCCTGGGCGTGCTCAACCTCGAGGGCCTGTGGACGCGGCACGAGGACCCGCAGCCGCTGCTGGACGAGATCGCCGGGCTGCCCGCCGAGCAGTCCACCCGCCGCCTCCAGGAGATCTACGCGGCGCCCGTCAAGGAGGAGCTGATCGGCGCGCGCATCAAGGAGGTGCGCGACTCCGGCGTGGTCACCGCCGCCGCGCTCTCCCCGCAGCGCACCGCCCAGTTCTCCAAGGCCGTGGTGGACGCGGGCGTGGACATCTTCGTCATCCGCGGCACCACGGTCTCGGCCGAACACGTGTCGGCCTCGCACGAGCCGCTGAACCTGAAGCAGTTCATCTACGAGCTGGACGTCCCGGTGATCGTCGGCGGCTGCGCCACCTACACCGCCGCCCTGCACCTGATGCGCACCGGCGCGGCCGGCGTCCTGGTCGGCTTCGGCGGCGGCGCCGCGCACACCACGCGCAACGTGCTGGGCATCCAGGTCCCGATGGCCACCGCGGTCGCCGACGTGGCTGCCGCCCGCCGCGACTACATGGACGAGTCCGGCGGCCGGTATGTGCACGTGATCGCGGACGGCGGCGTCGGCTGGTCCGGCGACCTGCCCAAGGCCATCGCCTGCGGCGCCGACGCGGTGATGATGGGCTCCCCGCTGGCGCGGGCCACGGACGCGCCCGGCAAGGGCCACCACTGGGGCATGGAGGCCGTGAACGAGGAGCTGCCGCGCGGCCAGAAGGTCGACCTAGGCACCGTCGGCACCATCGAGGAGGTCCTCACCGGCCCCTCGCACACCCCCGACGGCTCCATGAACTTCTTCGGCGCCCTGCGCCGCGCCATGGCCACGACCGGCTACAGCGAGCTGAAGGAGTTCCAGCGGGTCGAGGTGACGGTGGCGGACGCGCAGCACAAGCGGTAGCCCGCGCGCATCAGCCGCCGAGGGGGCCGGACACACCGCGCGGGCGGGTGTGTGTCCGGGCCCCTCGGCGTCAGGGTGACGAATCGGCGCGGCGGGGCCGGGCGGAGGTCCGTGCGGCGGGGCTGTGCGGCGGGGGCCGGGTGGGGGAGCCGGGCGGTGGGGGGCGCGTGCTGCGGATTCGTACGGTGGAGCCGGGTGGGTCGCGCTTGCCGTGGATCGGCGTGGTGGAGTCGGGTGGGGAGCGCGTGCCGCGGATCGGCGCGGTGGAGCCGGGTGGGGGGCGCGTCACCGCTCACAGCCGGTGCGCCGCCCCCAGTGGGGCCGCGCCCCGCGTGTCCAGCAGGACCTGGGCTTTGACCGACAGCCCCTGAAGGTCGTAGGTGCGGTGGTGCTGGAGCAGGATCGTCAGATCGGCGTTCGCCACCGCCTCGTAGAGCCCCTCCGCGCGGGGCACCGGCTGGTCCAGGACGCTCCAGGCGGGCACGTAGGGGTCGTGGTAGCTGACGGAGGCGCCCAGGCCCGTCAGCCGGGCGGCGATCTCCTCGGCGGGCGTGCTCTCCAGGTCGGCGAGGTCGGGTTTGTAGGTGACGCCGAGCAGGAGCACCCGGGCGCCCCGCGCCGACTTGCCGTGCTCGTTCAGCAGCGCGGCGGCGCGCTGGACGACGTAGCGGGGCATGCGGCTGTTGACCTGCTGGGCGAGTTCCACCATGCGCAGGCCGCCGCGCCCGGGACCGGTCAGATCCTGGGGGAGGCCGTGGCCGCCGACGCCGGGTCCGGGGCGGAAGGCGTGGAAGCCGTACGGCTTGGTCTCCGCGCAGCGCACGACGTCCCACAGGTCGATGCCCAGGTCGTGGCAGAGCACGGCCATCTCGTTGACCAGGGCGATGTTGACGTGGCGGTAGTTGGTCTCCAGGAGCTGGACCGTCTCCGCCTCCCGCAGGCCCCGGGCGCGCACCACCTTGTCGGTGAGCCGGCCGTAGAAGGCGGCGGCCGACTCGGTGCAGGCCGGGGTCAGGCCGCCGATCACCTTCGGGGTGTTGGCCGGGGTGACGTCGCGGTTGCCGGGGTCGACGCGGCTGGGCGAGTAGGCGAGGTGGAAGTCGCGGCCCGCGCGCAGTCCCGAGCCCTCCTCCAGGAGCGGCAGCAGCAGCTCCTGCGTGGTCCCGGGGAACACGGGCGATTCGAGGATCACGGTGGTGTGCGGGCGCAGCCGCCCGGCCAGGGCGCGGGCGGCGGTCTCCACCTGGCCGAGGTCGAACCCGCCGTCCGCGCCCCGCGGAGTGGGCGCGCAGATCACCGCGGTGCGCACCCGGCCCAGTTCGGCCGGGTTGGTGGCCGGCCGGAAGCCCCCCGAGAGCATCCGGCGCAGTTCCGCGGGGCTGAGGGAGCCGGACTCGTCGCCGGTGCGGTATCCCACGGTCGGGATGCCGGCGGCGACGGCGGCCTGGGCCAGGGGCAGGCCGAGCGGGCCGAGTCCGATGACGGCGAGGTCTGCGGGCATGGGGTGGGCCGTCCTTCCCAGTAACCGAGGTGGGGCGGACCCGCACGTCCGGTGGGCAGGACGAGCGAGCGCAATGTCAGACTAGGAGTAAATATGACCGTTATGCGGGATTGACCAGCGTGTTTCTCGACGAACCGGCCGGAGTTATCCACAGGTCGCGGATGACTGGTGGCTGAAGCCGGGCGGTCCGGTCAGAATCTGATCAGGCCCGGACGTCGCGAGAGGCGGGGGCCGCGGCGGATCGCGGTGGATCGCTGCCCGGCGGCGGGCGGCGGGCGGCGGCGCGCGGCCGGAGGCCGCGGGAGAGAGGCGGGCGGCAGGAGGCCGCGGAAGAGGAGCGGGCGGCAAGAGGGCGCGGGAGAGAAGAGGGGAAGGCGGAGGCGGGCGGGGAACACGGGAGAGACGGCACGGCACGGCACGGGGCGCACGGCGGGTGCGGCGGGCGCGACGGAGAGCGGGAGGCGCAGTGAGGACAGCGACACTGGGGCCGGCGCAGCGCGCCGAGTCCCTGGCGGAAATGGCCGAGCGGGAGCTGGACATCCTGGTCGTGGGCGGCGGTGTGGTCGGCGCCGGCACGGCGCTGGACGCCGCCACGCGCGGCCTGAACACCGGGATAGTCGAGGCCCGCGACTGGGCGTCGGGCACGTCGAGCCGGTCCAGCAAGCTCATCCACGGCGGACTGCGGTATCTGGAGATGCTCGACTTCGCGCTCGTCCGCGAGGCGCTGAAGGAGCGCGGCCTGCTGCTGGAGCGCCTGGCCCCCCACCTGGTCAAGCCGGTGCCGTTCCTCTACCCGCTCCAGCACAAGGGCTGGGAGCGGTGGTACGCCGGATCGGGCGTAGCCCTCTACGACGGCATGTCGATGGCGCGCGGCCACGGCCGCGGACTGCCCCTGCACCGCCACCTGACCCGCCGTCAGGCGCTGCGCGTCGCCCCCTGTCTGAAGAAGGACGCGCTGGTCGGCGCACTTCAGTACTACGACGCCCAGATGGACGACGCCCGCTTCGTGGTCGCTCTGGTGCGCACAGCGGTGCTCTACGGCGCGAAGGCCGCCAACCGCACCCGGGTCACCGGCTTCCTGCGCGAGGGCGAACGGGTCGTCGGCGCCCGGGTGCGGGACGTCGAGAGCGGCGAGGAGTACGTGATCCGCGCCAAGCAGGTCGTCAACGCCACCGGCGTGTGGACCGACGACACCCAGGCGATGGTGGGGGAGCGGGGACGGTTCCACGTCCGCGCCTCCAAGGGCATCCACCTGGTCGTGCCCAAGGACCGCGTCAACTCCTCCACGGGGCTGATCCTGCGCACCGAGAAGTCCGTGCTGTTCGTCATACCGTGGGGCCGGCACTGGATCGTCGGCACCACCGACACCGGCTGGGACCTGGACAAGGCGCACCCGGCCGCCTCCAGCGCCGACATCGACTACGTCCTCAACCACGTGAACTCGGTGCTGGCCGTGCCGCTCACCCGTGACGACGTGGAGGGCGTGTACGCGGGGCTCAGGCCCCTGCTGGCCGGCGAGTCCGAGGCCACCAGCAAGCTCTCCCGCGAGCACACGGTGGCGCACCCGGCGCCCGGCCTGGTCGTGGTCGCGGGCGGCAAGTACACGACGTACCGGGTGATGGCCAAGGACGCCGTCGACGAGGCGGTGCGCGGGCTGGACATGCGCGTCGCCGACTGCGTCACCGAGGAGGTCCCGCTGTACGGCGCCGAGGGCTACCCGGCGCTGTGGAACGCGCGGGCGCGCATCGCCGCCGATCACGGGCTCCACGTGGTGCGCGTGGAGCACCTGCTGAACCGGTACGGCTCGGCCGCGCTGGAGGTGCTGGACCTCATCGCCGCCGACCCGTCGCTGGGCGCGCCGCTCAGGGCGGCCGACGACTACCTGCGCGCCGAGGTCGTCTACGCCGCCGCGGCCGAGGGCGCCCGGCACCTCGACGACGTGCTCACCCGGCGCACCCGGATATCCATCGAGACCTTCGACCGGGGCACGCGCAGCGCCCGCGAGGCGGCCGAGCTGATGGCGCCGGTGGTCGGCTGGGACGAGGACCAGATCGAACGCGAGGTCGAGCACTACGACAAGCGGGTGGAGGCCGAGCGGGAGTCCCAGCGCCAGCCCGACGACCTCACGGCCGACGCGGCGCGGCTGGGCGCGCCGGACATCGTGCCGCTGTAGGGGCGGGTTGGCGCCGCTGTCTCGGCGCGGCGGGCGGGTACGAGCCTGGCGCCGCTGAGAGGGTTGTCCGCGGAGGTTCCGGTGCCGCTGAGGGAGCGTCTGCGGTGGCGTCCGGTGCCGCTGAGGGAGCGTCTGCGGAGGTGCGCAATGCCCGCCGGGGGCGCGATTGGGGGAGGCGTCAGGTGTCGCCGAGGGGCGTCTGCGGAGGCGTCCGGCGCCCGCCGGGGGCCCGTCTGCGGAGGCGCGGTGCCGCCGAGGGGCCTCTGCGGGGTCGTCAGGTGACGTCTGTGCGTCGCTGGGAGACGTCTGTCGGGTCGTCGGGCGGCGTCTGCGGGTCGCGGGGAGACGTCTCCGGCGGGTCCTGGCGGTCGGCCCGCCGTGTGGTGGAAGTGCCGCGCACCGGGCGGCCGGGCCGATTATGGTCGGAAGTGTCCGGAGCGTCGGCGCCCGCGGCTGCCCCTTTGTCACGGGCCGTCATGCCCACGCGGCGAGCACGCCTTCCAGTCTTCCGCCCCAGGCGTCACACCAGGCACCCTGGGCGCTGAGCACTTGTCGGGTGAGGGACAATGGAGGCTCTGTCAGGGCGGGTTGCATGAGGGGACGCATGTCGGAGCCGGAGCGGACGGGAGCATCCCGTCAGGACACTCGTCGGGACAACAGCGGGCGTCTTCTGGCGGGGCGGTACCGGTTGGGGGACGTCCTCGGCCGAGGCGGCATGGGCACCGTGTGGCGGGCCGAGGACGAGACGCTGGGCCGGACGGTCGCGGTCAAGGAGCTGAGGTTCCCGTCGAACATCGACGAGGACGAGAAACGGCGCCTGATCACGCGGACGCTGCGCGAGGCCAAGGCGATCGCACGGATCCGCAACCCCAGCGCGGTGACCGTGTTCGACGTGGTCGACGAGGACGACCGGCCGTGGATCGTGATGGAGCTGGTCGAGGGCAGGTCCCTCGCCGAGGTGATCCGCGACGACGGCCTGCTGAAGCCCCGGCGGGCCGCCGAGGTCGGTCTCGCGGTGCTCGACGTGCTGCGCTCCGCGCACCGCCAGGGCATCCTGCACCGCGACGTGAAGCCGTCCAACGTGCTCATCGCCGAAGACGGCCGGGTCGTGCTCACCGACTTCGGCATCGCCCAGGTCGAGGGCGACCCGTCCATCACCTCCACCGGCATGCTCGTCGGCGCCCCCTCCTACATCTCCCCGGAGCGTGCCCGCGGGCACAAGCCGGGGCCCGCGGCCGACCTGTGGTCCCTCGGCGGCCTGCTGTACGCGGCGGTCGAGGGCGCCCCGCCCTACGACAAGGGCTCCGCGATCGCCACGCTGACCGCGGTCATGACCGAGCCGCTGGAGGAGCCCCAGCACGCCGGGCCGCTGCGCGACGTCATCCACGGTCTGCTCGACAAGGACCCCGACCGGCGTCTGGACGACGCCGCCGCTCGGGCGATGCTCAAGGCGGTCGTGCAGGCTCCCGAGCCGAAGGCGGCCGAGCCGGCGCCGCCGCTGGACGCCACACGGGCCGTGCCGCTGCCCGCGCAGCCCGACCGGCGTTTCGGCCGGAAGGCGTCGGCGGCCTCCCGGGCGGCGGAAGCGGCTTCCGGTGCGGACTCCGCTTCGCCCGCCGCCGGTTCCGGAGGCAAGCGGGGCGAGGATGCGGCCGAGCGGCTGCGCGGCGCGTTGCGGTCGGTGCGCAAGGCCGCGGCCGCGGGAGCGGCCACGGCGGCGTCCCGGACCAAGTCCGGCACGGAGAAGGCCGGGACCGCCGAGGGCGGCGCGGTTCCCCCGCCCGGCGCGAAGGGCGGGACCGGCACGGACGGCGATGCGGCCGCCCGCACCGGGACGGCGGGCGGCGACGCGTCCGGCAAGGCGGCCGGGTCCGCGACGGGCGCCGCGCCCGGAACGAGTGGTGCGTCCGCTAAGGAGGCTGCGCTTGCGGTGGGAGCGGCCTCCGCCGAGGGCGCCGCGTCCGCGAAGAGTTCCGGATCCGGGAAGGGCACTGGGTCCGCGACGGGCGCCGGGTCCGCGATGGGCGATGCGTCCGCCGAGGGCGCCGGGTCCGGGACGGCCGGTGCGTCCGCGAAGGAGGCTGCGCCTGCGGTGGGAGCGGCCTCCGCCGAGGGTGCCGCGTCCGCGAAGAGCGCCGGATCCGGGAAGGGCACCGGGTCCGCGACGGGCACCGGGTCCGCGACGGGCGATGCGTCCGGGGAGGGCGCCGGGTCCGAGACGGGCGGCGCGTCCGCGGAGGAAGCCGCGCCCGCCGCGGGAGTGGCCTCCGTCGAGGGCACCGCGTCCGGGAAGGGCGCCGGGTCCGCGACGGGCGCCGCGTCCGGGAAGAGTGCCGGGGCCGCGACGGGCGGTGCGTCCAAGACGGGTGAGGCGTCCGACGAAGGCGCCGCGTCCGCGACGGAAGCGGCGTCCGCCGAGGGGGCGGCGCAGGGGACGTCCGGTGGGGCGGGATCGTCTTCCGGGCGGTCTGGTTCCGGATGGCCCGTCATGCCGCGGCCGGACCTGGACCTGCCGCCGCGGCCGGCGCCTCGGGCGCCCCTGACCGACGTGATGCCGCGCCGTACCCTGGCGATCATCGCGGTGGTCGTGGTGCTCGCCGTGATCGGCGTCGTCCTGGCCCTCACTCTCGGCGACGACAAGAAGTCCCCGAGCAGCGCGGGCCGTTCGACGCCCGGTGCGTCCGCGGGCGGTTCGGCCGGGCACAGCGCAGGCGTCCCCGGCACGGCCGCCACGAAGACCGGCGCCGCCACGGCCACGGCCGGTTCGAGCCCCACGGGCCGTGCGCCCTCGGCCAGTTCCCCGGCCGGTGGAGCGGGGCCTTCCCGTTCCGCTTCCGCTTCTGGAGCGTCCGGCGGCGCGGCGCCCGCGAAGTCGACGTACAAGAGCGCCCAGGGGTTCGCCATCGGGCTGCCCGCGGGCTGGAAGTACACGAGCACCGACTCCGCCGGGGCCCGGTTCACCGGTCCCGACGGGCAGAAGCTGCTGGTCGCCTGGACCTCGTCGCCCAAGGACGACCCGGTGGCCGACTGGAGGAGCCAGGAGCGCTACATGGTGCGCTCGCACTACCAGCGCATCCGCATAGAGAAGGTGGCCTACCGCGGCTGGAACGCGGCCGACTGGGAGTTCACCTACGTCAGCGGCGGGACCGAATACCGCACGGTGGACCGCGGGTTCGTCGCCGACCACTACGGCTACGCCCTGATGTACACGGCGAAGGCGCAGGACTGGGACGGCGACCTGCGCAAGGACACCTGGCGGACGCTGTCGGAGTCGTTCCAACCCAAGTGAGATGCGCGATCTGCTCATTGCGGGTCGCCTCCGGCACGTATCGTGAGTGATTGCGGACCGTGAGCATCGGGAACGGGACGCTTGGCGAACGAATGTGACCCACCGTGTGACCGGGGGAGGCGGACGTGGACGACTACGCGGGACGGGTTCTCGCCGACCGCTACCGCCTGCCCCTGCCTCCGTCCGACGAGTACGAACTCACCGAGACGCGGGCCTTCGACACCTACAGCGGGCAGGAGGTCCTGCTGCGGCAGGTGCCGCTGCCCGAGGTCGTCGAGGCGGAGGTGCTCGACGCGGACGGGCTGCCCGAGGGCTTCACCGCGCGCGACGGCAGCGTCCGGGGCCCCTCGGGGCGTACGGGGCGCGCGTCCGGGTCCGGCCGTTCGGCCCGCGGGGCGACCCGGCGTCCCGCCGACCCGGCCGTGCGGCGTGCGGTGGAGGCCGCGCAGGCCGCGGCGAGCATTCCCGACCACCCGCGCCTCGACCAGGTCTTCGACGTGTTCGCGGAGGGCGGTTCGCTGTGGATCGCCAGCGAACTGGTCGCCGCCCGGCCGCTCGCCGCGTTGCTGGCCGAGCAGCCGCTGACGCCGTACCGGGCGGCCGAGGTCGCCTCCGACATCCTCATGGCGCTGCGGGTGCTGCACGGCCACGGCTGGGTGCACCGCAACATCACCGCCCGGACGGTCCTCGTCTGCGACGACGGGCGGGTGATGCTGAGCGGCCTCGCGGTCGGCGCGGCGGAGGAGGCGCTGTGCGGGTACGACCCCGTGCCCGCCCCGGACGGCGACGGAACCGGGAGCGCCCACGCGGGCCCGTCGTACACGGACCGAGTCTCCGCCACCGGCCGCCCCGACGACACACCCCGCGACGCCCCCGACTCGGGCGCCGCGGACGGCCCGCGCGGCGGCCACGATCCGTACGGCGCCCCCGGCCCGAGCGGCGGCCCGGGACCGTACGGCGGAGCTGGCCCGAGTGGCGGGCAGAGATCGTACGGCCAAGCCGAGGCGGATGGCGGACGCCGCCCGAACGTCGGGCCGGGCCCCTTCGGCGGCGCCAACCCGAGCCGCGTATCCCGCTCGAGCGGCGGTCACGATCCGTACGGCGGGGCTGGCCCGAGCGGTGGGAGCGGCCCGTACGGCCGAACTGAGGCGGACGCCGGACGCCACCCAGACGCCGGGCCGAGACCGTACAGCGCCGCCGATCCGAGCGGCGGTCACGATCCGTACGGCGGCACCGCCCCGAGCGCTGGGGACGGCCCGTACGGCCGAGCTGGGGCGGGACCGTACGGCGGAGCTGGCCCGAGCGGCGGGCAGAGATCGTACGGCCGGGCCGAGGCGGATGCCGGACGCCGCCCGGACGCCGGGGCGGGATCCTTCGGCGGCGCCGACCCGAGCGGCGGATCCCGCTTGAGTGGGGGGCGCGACCCGTACGGCCAAGCCGAGGCGGACGGCGGACGTCGCCCGGACGCGGACCCCGGTCCGTACGGCGGCGGCGACCCGAGCGGTGGGCACGGTCCGTACGGCGGGGCTGGCTCGAGCGGTGGGGACGGTCCATACGGCGGGGCTAGCTCGAGCGGTGGGGACGTCCCGTACGGCCGAGTTGAAGCGGACGGCGGACGTCGGCCCCGTGGCGGCGCTGGTGCGCAGGGTGATCCGGGCGCTTCCCGGGGGACGGTAATCCCCCAAGGGACTGGCGCCCCCCGGAGCGCGGCCGGGCCCGGAAGCCCGGACGGCTTCGGCGGCGCCGGACTGGGCGGGCCGCAACATGGGCCCGGTTCCCCGGCCGCCGATCCCGAGGCGGCGCGGCGGGCCGCGATCGAGGCGCGGGCGGCCGGTGCGCTGCCGCTGCCCGGCGGCGACGCCGCGAGCGGTCCGGCCGCACCCGGCGCCCCGGAACAGCCCGCGCCGCGCAGCGGCGAAGACGTGCGGGCGGCGCGTGCCGGGGCCATCGCCGCCTATCGTGCGGGTGCGCGGGCGGCGGCTCGTGTGCAGGAGGCGCAGCAGGGCGCGCGTGCCGCGCTGCCCGGCGCCCGGCCGCCCGCGGAGGGCGAGACGCGTACCTCGCCGCCGGGTCAGATCGCCGACCCCTACGGCGTGCGGGCGCCCTCCTGGAACGCCGCGACCCCGCTTCCCGGCCCGGGTGCCGCACCCGCGGAGCTTCCCGGACCGGGCCCCGCCTCCCCAGCCCTCCCCGCCCCGGGCAGCGGCTCCGCTCCAGCCGGGCTCCCCGGCTCTGGCGGCGGCACCGACCCCGCAGGTCTCCCTGGCCCCGGCAGTGGCACCGCCCCCGCAGATTTCTCTGGCCCCGGCAGCGGCGCCCGCCCCGCAGGTTTCCCCGGCTCGGCCAGTGGCGCCGCCCCCGCAGGTCTCCCTGGCCCCGGCAGCGCTGCCCGCCCCGCAGGTTTCCCCGATTCGGCCAGTGGCGCCGCCCCTGCACGTCTCCCAGGCCCCGGCAGCGGTGCCGCCTCCGCAGATTTCCCTGGCCCCAGCAGCGGCCCCGGCCCCGCAGGGCTTCCCGCCCCGGGCAGCGGACCTGCCTCCGCGGGTTTCCCCGGCCCGGCCAGCGGCCCCGCCCCCGCAGGGTCTTCCGCCCCCGGTGCGACCCTTGGAAGCACGCGCGGCGGTGCCCCCGGCCCGGAGGGCGCGGGACCCGGGCGGGCAGCCCTGCCGCCGGGTGGCGCACCAGGCGGCTGGGCCGAGCGCGGCCTGCCGCCCGGGAACTCCGCGCAGAGCGGCGACCGCGGCCTGCCCGCCCCCGCACCCGCCGCCAACCCGGCGCATCGTCCCCCGCGCGACCCCGGACACGGTCTCCCGGGCGACCCCGGTCACGGCCTCCCGCGCGATCCCGGCTACGGCCTCCCGCGCGACCTCGGCCAGGGCCTCCCGCGCGATCCCGGTCACGGGCTTCCGCGCGACCCCGGCCACGGCCTCCCACAAGACCCCGGTCACGGCCTCACGCACGTGCACGCGTCCGGCGTGCCCCTGCCTCGGGATTCCGCGCCCCGTGTCCCGGGGCAAGGGACCTACGCCGGGGGCGGACCGGCCGTGCCGGTCGGCGCGGGGCCGCCGCCCTCCCGCTGGGGCGACCTGGTCGCCGGTACCCCCGCGCCCCGGGGCCCGGCGACGGCGCTGGCCGCCGAGCGGGCGCGGCAGGCGCGGATGACCGTGGTCGGCCCGGTGACCGAGCGCTGGGCGCCGGAGCAGGCCGGGCCCGTGCACGAGAACTGGCAGTTGGCCGCTCCCATCGGGCCCGCCACGGATCTGTGGGCGCTGGGCGCGCTGCTCTTCCGGGCCGTGCAGGGGCACGCCCCGTACCCGGAGGAGTCGACGGCCGACCTGGTGCAACTGGTGTGCGCCGAGCCGCCCGCCTTCGCCGAGGAGTGCGGTCCGCTCCGTCCGGTCGTGGAGTCACTGCTGCGTCAGGACCCCACCGAACGCCTGGGCTTCGAGGAAGCGGGCGGCTGGCTGCGCTCGCTGGTGCGGTCCGCGCCGGAGCCGGACGCGGGCGCCCACGTCGTGGCGGCCCCGCCCGCCGATCCGAGCCGGCTGCCCATCGTGCGCCGCCGGGGCGAGCTGGTGCGCAGGCGGCGCGCCGGGCTGCCCGCCCCGCACGGGCGGCACAAGCGCGCCCGCGAGGAAGCCCCTTCGCCGCGTAACCTCGGGCGCACCCTGGTCCTGCTGATCCTGCTCCTGCTGGCCGCGGGGGTCGCCTACGCGGTGCTGTTCCTGCCCAAGAGCGGGCAGGGCGGCGCGACGAGCGGCGACCGCACCGGCGCCGCCGGCCAAGCGAGCCCGGCCCCGACCGGCCAGGGCGCCGGCGAGGCGAGCGGGACGCCCGGTTCCGGGCGGACCTCGCCGGACGCCGGCGGCAGCCCCGGCCGGTCGGCCGGACCGTCCGGGACCGCCCAGCCCGGCGCCGGGTCCGGCCTGCGCAAGGACCCCGCCGGGTTCCAGATCGCCGTGCCCCAGGGCTGGAGCCGCACACCGCAGAACGACCGGGGCGAAGTGGTCTACGCACACGGCGACTTCGAGCTGATCGTGGTGCCCGGCCGGGACAGCGCCGCACGGTTCGGCAGCGACCCGATGTCGTACCAGCGGGAGAGGGAAAGCGAGTTGCAGCCCTACCGCGACTCGAGCTGGGCGACCTCCTCCGGTCTGCGGACCATCCAGGTGGGCGGAAAGTCCTTGGCGGAGGGCCAGTTCACGTGGACCGACGCGAGCGGACGCGAACTGTACGTGCGCAACGTCGCCCTCCTCCTCGACGGCCGCTACCACGTGATCCAGGTGCGCGGCCCCGACACGCAGCGGGACGAGGTGAGCAAGCTGTACCAACGGGCTTCGGACTCCTACCAGTTCACTGGATAACCCGTGGACGGAGGGCCAAAGCGCGGAAGAAACAGGTCGGTTCAAGCCGGAGTACGGAAGCGACAACCGTCACAGTGCGGATTCCTTGGCACCCCGCTGGTTCCCTGCCGGGGAGCCGATCCTTACGCTGACCCTGTCAAGAACATTGCGGGGAAAACGTGAATCAGATGCAGGGCCAGCTCCTCGCGGGCCGCTACCGGCTCGTCGACACCATCGGCAGCGGCGGCATGGGCCGGGTGTGGCACGCGCACGACGAGGTGCTGCACCGCGCCGTCGCCATCAAGGAGTTGACCGCCGCGCTCTACGTCTCCGAGAGCGACCAGGTGGTCCTGCTCGCCCGCACCAGGGCCGAGGCCCGCGCCGCCGCACGGATCAACCACTCCGCGGTCGTCACCGTCCACGACGTGCTGGAGCACGACGGCCGCCCCTGGATCGTCATGGAACTCGTCGAGGGCCAGTCGCTGGCGGACGCGGTCAAGGAACAGGGCCGGATCGAGCCCGCGGAAGCCGCCCGGATCGGCCTGTGGGTGCTGCGCGCCCTGCGCGCCGCGCACACCGCCGGGGTGCTGCACCGGGACGTCAAGCCGGGCAACGTCCTGCTCGGCCGGGACGGGCGGGTCCTGATCACCGACTTCGGCATCGCCCAGATCGAGGGCGACTCCACCATCACCCGCACCGGAGAGGTCGTCGGCTCCGTCGACTTCCTCGCCCCCGAGCGGGTCCGCGGGCACGATCCGGGGCCGTCCTCCGACCTGTGGGCCCTCGGCGCCACGCTCTACACGGCGGTGGAGGGCAGGTCTCCGTTCCGCCGCACCTCGCCCTTGGCCACCATGCAGGCGGTCGTCGACGAGGAACCCGGGCCGCCCCGGCACGCGGGCCCGCTCGCGCCCGTCATCAGCGCCCTGCTGCGCAAGGATCCGGCCGCGCGCCCGGACGTGCCGGCCGCCGAGCAGATGCTCGCGGAGGCCGCCGAAGGGCGGCGGCCGAGCGACGCGCAGGCGTACGTGCCGACGCAGCAGGTCGGCCACCCCGGCCCCTCGGAGCCGCCCACCGGCGGCCCGTACCCGGGCCCGCCCACCGGGCCCACCGGCGCGGACCGCGGCCCGCACACCGGCGAGCACACCGGAGCCGGCCCGTACGCGGGCGGCCCGCGCAGCCCGCACGGGACCGCGGCGACCGGCGCCTCGGCCGCCGCCTTCGCCTCCGGCGCGCCCACGACCGGCGCCCAGACCCCGTACCCGTCGACGACGTCTGGCGGCGGCCACGTGTCCGGTCGGACGGTCGGCGGCGGCCACGGGTCCGGTCCCACGGCCGTGGGCGGCGCCGCGCCGCAACGGCGCCGCCGCGTGCGCACCGTCGCCCTGGTGGCCGTTCTCGCCGCGCTCATCGGCGGCGGCACCGCGGTGCTGCTGGAGAAGTGGGGCTCCGGCCGCCCGTCCGACGCGGGTCAGTCCGCGTCGGACACCTCGCCCGCGCCGACTCCGTCGCCGTCGCCGTCCGGGCAGAGCGGCGCGGACGCCGACCTTCCGGCGGGCTGGGTGCGGGTGCACGACCCCAACGGCTTCAGCATCGCCGTGCCCAGCCGGAGTTGGCGGCGGATGGGGGCCGATCCGGCGCTCCACCAGGTCGACTACACGCCCGACGGCGGCAAGCATTTCCTGCGGATCGCCGTCGACGACTCCCCGGAGTTCCCCACCCCGCACGACCACCAGCTCGACCTGGAACAGCAGTTGCACCGGCTGACCGACTACCAGCGAGTGACGCTCCAGGCCAACACCTTCCGCGACCGCCCCGGCTCCCTGTGGGAGTACGCCTGGACCGCGCTGGCCAAGGACACCTCCTTCCCAGGGCCGCGGCACGCCGTTGAGGAGACGTACTTCTCGCGCGGCGACGTCGAGTACGCGCTGTACATGTCCGCGCCCGCCGCGGACTGGCCGATCGCCCACAAGCAGTTCACGACGGTGCTCCAGAGCTGGCGGCCGGACTCCGGCTGACGGATCCGCGTTTCGCCTGCTCGTCACGCCGTGGGCGGTGATCGCCCGGAACACCGTGGGCGACGCTGTCCGGAACGCGGCGGGCGGGGCCGTCCGGAACTCGACAGGCGGCGGCCGTCCGGGACGTGGCGGGCGGCACCCGGGCCCGGCAGCGGCGGGCGGCACCCGGGCCCTGGGAGCGACTGGCGGCCGTCCGGGTCCCGGGAGCGGCGGGCGGCGCCCGTGCCCCGGGAGCGGCGCCCGTGCCCCGGTGGGGGCGTGCGGCGGCCGCCGGCGGGTCGTTGGCCGGTCGGCGCCCCGGGGCACGGCCCGCCGATGGGGCATGATGGGCCGCATGGGGACCGAGGGGGACGACTCCCGTGTGATAGCGGGCCGTTACCGCCTGGAGGCGCGGATCGGGCGCGGCGGCATGGGCATCGTGTGGCGGGCCGCCGACCAGTTGCTCGGCCGCCAGGTCGCGGTCAAGGAACTCCCGTCGGACGAGGCGCTGTCCGCCGAGGAGGCCCGCCAGCAGCGGGACCGCGCGCTGCGCGAGGCACGCGCGGTCGCCCAGTTGAGGCATCCGCACGTCATCGTCGTGCACGACGTCGTGGAGGATCAACGCCCTTTTATCGTCATGGAGTTGATCGAGGGCGGTTCGCTCGCCGACCGGATCGCCGCCCGCGGCCCGGTGGACGCGGCGGAGGCCGCCCGGATCTGCCTCGCCCTGCTCGGCGCGCTGCGCACGGCCCACGCCGCGGGAGTGCTGCACCGGGACATCAAGCCGGCCAACGTCCTGGTGGAGTCCGGCACCGGCCGGGTCGTGCTCACCGACTTCGGCGTGGCCCGCGTCTCGGGCGCCACCACGCTCACCGAGACCGGCGCGTTCGTCGGCTCGCCGGAGTACACCGCGCCGGAACGGATGTCCGGTTCCGTCGCGGGCCCGGAGTCCGACCTGTGGTCGCTGGGCGCGCTGCTGTGCACGGCGCTGAGCGGCGCGTCGCCGTTCCGCCGCGACTCGCTGGGCGGCATCCTGCACGCCGTCGTCGTCGACGAGATCCGGCCGCCCGCCGAAGCCGGACCCCTCCTTCCCGTCGTGCGCGGCCTGCTGGAGCGAGATACCGGCCGCCGGCTGACGGCGGCCGAGGCGGAGGGCATGCTGCGCGCCTTCCTGGAGACGGGGCGCACGCCGCCGCCCCCGCCCTCCCGCTACACGCCGACGCAGCGCAACGCCCTGTTCCCGGCGCCCCCGCCGCCCTCCCCGCCTCCGGCGCCGTCGCGGGGCGCCGCGGCGCCGTCGCCGCGGCCCGGCGGCCCGCGCCCGGAAAGCACCGCGGTTCCCGGCGTGGGCGGCGGGCAGGAGACGCCCGCCGCGCCGCCGTCCCGGTTCTCGCCGCGGGGCATGCTGGTCGCGGCGCTGCTCGTGGCGGCGATGGCCGGGGCGGGCGTGTCGGCGGCGGCCCTGCTGGTGAAGGGGGACGGCGACGGCGGCCGGGCCCCGTCGAGCACCGCCTCGCGCGCACCCGGCGGCGGCTCGGGGCCGACCCCGCCTAAGTCGCCGTCCGGCGGATCCAGCTCGTCCGGCGGGTCCAGCCCGGCCGGTCCGTCAGCCCCGTCCGGCTCGGCCGGTCCGGCGGCCACCGGCGGGCCGTCCGCCGCTCCCTCGGGCTACCGCCTGGCGCGGGACGCGGCCGGGTTCTCGGTCGCCGTACCGGACGGCTTCACCCGCTCCCCGCAGGGCCAGCGGATCTTCTACCTGTCGCCCGGCGAGACCTTCCGGCTCGGCGTCAAGATCGCCGACCCGGAGTCCGGCGGCCCCCTCGCGGTGATGCGCCGGGCGGACGCCTCGGGCTCGGACTCCAACCCCGGCTACCACGACGGCCGGGTCACCGCCATGACCTACCGAGGACACCCGGCCGCCCTCTGGGAGTTCAGTTGGAACGGCTACAGCGCGGCGGAGGGCCCGCGGCACACCTACGACCTGTGCTGGGAGCAGAACGGGCGGATGTACGACGTGTGGGTGTCGGCACCGGTCGGCAAGGTGCGCGAGGCCAAGGAGCACTTCGACGTCGCGGTCGACACGTTCGACCCCGCGTGAGCGCGGGTGCTCCGGTCGTCGCCGGCCGACGTCCGGATGCCCCCGCCGGTCGGGTCGTCACCGGCCGACGCACGAACGCCCCCGCCGGTCGGGTCGTCACCGGCCGCCTCCGGGCGCCGCTGCCGGTCCGGTCCGGCCTCCGGGCGCCGCTGACCCTCCGCCCGCCTGACGCCGGACCGTACGCCGCGAGGCCGCCGTGGCGCCGTGCGCGGCGAAGACGCCGTAGCCGTACGCTGCGAGGCCGCCCGTATGCCGTGCGCGGCGAGGTGCCCGTACGCCGTACGGCGCGAGGCCGCCCATATGCCGTGCGCGGCGAAGCCGCCCGGAGTCGTACGGCCGCGAGCCCGCACCGTACCCCTGCGCCGTACGGGCCTGGCGCCGCCGACCGGCTCTGACGGCGCCGCGAGCCGACCGGCGCCGCCCGCGCCGAGAATGGCCGAATCGCCGACGGATCCGGGAAAGGAACCCTGATCAGGCCGTGAGCCGCCAGTGCCCGCCGGCGGTGTGCGCACCCGGTGAAACCGCGTTACCGACGGGTACACAAACCGCGGGACACGTCTTACGCTGCGGTTCATGACGGACGCGCAGGCCCTCGCACTGACCGGCACCAACCCCGCGGCCCCCGCCCCCGCGGGCGCCCGCACCGCCGCCGACGTGGTGACCCCGGAGCTGGTCGCCCAGCTCGCCAAGGGCGTCGTCGGATCCGGCCGGACCGCCAACCACACGCCGTTCACCGGCGAGAAGCTCGCGGACCTGCCCGAGTCCACCCCCGGGGACGTGGCCCTCGCCTTCGAGCGGGCGCGCGCCGCGCAGGCCGTCTGGGCGCGCACGCCGGTGCGGCGGCGGGCCGCCGTGCTGCTCCGCTTCCACGACCTGGTCCTCGACCGGCAGGCGGAGGTTCTGGACCTGATCCAACTGGAGACCGGCAAGGCCCGCCTGCACGCGCACGAGGAGGTGCAGGCCGTCGCCATCACCGCCCGTCACTACGGCCGCCGCGCCGCCGCCTACCTCGGGCCCAAGCGGCACACCGGCGCGATCCCCGCCCTGACGAAGGTCACCGAGCTGCGTCATCCGCGTGGGGTCGTCGGCCAGATCGCCCCCTGGAACTACCCGCTGGAGCTGTCCGTCGGCGACGCGCTGCCCGCCTTCGTCGCGGGCAACGCCGTGGTGATGAAGCCCGACACCGAGACCTGCCTGACCGCGCTGTGGGCGCGCGACCTGCTCATCGAGGCCGGGCTGCCCGCCGAGGTCTTCCAGGTCGTTCTCGGCGACGGACCCGTGGTCGGCCCGGCGGTCGTCCAGCACGCCGACTACGTCTCCTTCACCGGCTCCACCCGCACCGGACGCGAGGTCGCCCAGGGCGCCGCCGCCCGCCTGGTCGGCGTCTCCCTCGAACTCGGCGGCAAGAACGCCATGCTGGTCCTGGAGGACGCCGACCTCGACAAGGCGGCGGCGGGAGCGGTCCGCGCCTGCTTCTCCTCCGCCGGCCAGCTCTGCATCTCCATCGAGCGGCTGTACGTCCACGAGGCGGTCGCGGACGCGTTCCTGGAGCGCTTCGCCGCCCGGACGAGGGGCATGCGCCTGGGGACCTCGCTGGCCTACGGCGCCGACATGGGCTCGCTGGTCGGCGAGCAGCAGCTCGCGACCGTCGTCCGGCACGTGGAGGAGGCCGTCGCCAAGGGCGCGACCGTGCTGGCCGGAGGCGTCGCCCGACCGGACGTCGGCCCGTACTTCTTCGAGCCCACCATCCTCGACGGCGTCGAGTCCCCGATGTCCGTGTGCACGGAGGAGACCTTCGGCCCGGTCGTCTCCGTCTACCGCTTCGCCAGCGACGAGGAGGCCGTCGAGCGCGCCAACGCCACGCCGTACGGGCTGAACTCGTCGGTGTGGACCAAGAACGGCCGCCGCGGCCGGGAGATCGCCGCCCGGCTGCGTACCGGCACCGTCAACGTCAACGAGGGGTACGCGCCCGCCTACGGAAGCGTGCGGTCCCCGATGGGCGGCATGAAGGACTCCGGACTGGGCCGCCGGCACGGCTCGGAGGGCATCCTCAAGTACACCGAGGCGCAGACCGTCGCCCACCAGCGGCTGCTGCCCATGGCGCCGTCGCTCGGCATGGACGACGCGCGGTACGCGGCGTTCATGAGCCGCAGCCTGAAGCTGATGAAGACGCTCGGTCTCCGTTAGGGGCCCGCATTCCGTCAGGGCCTCGCACCGGACCGGCGGGCGCCGGCATCCAAGAGGCCCCGACCCGGACAGGCCCCAGCCCCAGACAAGCCCAGCCCCCGGCGGGCCCCAGCCCCGACCGGCCTCAGACTCCGAAAGGCCCCAGATCCCGGCCGCAGCGCGGCGGTTCTCGACGAGGAGAGCACGTGTCACAGGAGCAGCCCGCCCAGACCCAGGACGACGACGGCGACGACCGCTACCAAGGCGGCGACGGCGCCGACCGCCACGACGGTGACGACGGCGGCGCCCGCCAGGACCGCCCCGACGGCGACGACGACGGTTACGAGGGTTACGACGGTTACGACTATGACGTCATAGTCGTCGGCTCGGGATTCGGCGGCGCCGTCTCCGCGCTCCGCCTGACCGAGAAGGGCTACCGCGTCGGCGTCCTGGAGGCGGGCCGCCGCTTCACCCGCACGAGCCTGCCGAAGAACTCCTGGGACCTGAAGAACTACCTGTGGGCGCCCAGGCTCGGCATGTACGGCATCCAGCGCATCCACCTGCTGGGCAACGTCATGGTGCTGGCGGGCGCCGGAGTCGGCGGCGGCTCCCTCAACTACGCCAACACCCTCTACGTCCCGCCGAAGGCGTTCTTCGAGGACCCCCAGTGGCGGGCGATCACCGACTGGCAGGAGGAGCTGGCCCCCTATTACGACCAGGCCAAGCGCATGCTCGGCGTCCGGCTCAACCCGACGATGACCCCCTCCGACGTGCACCTGAAGGCCGCCGCGCAGCGCATGGGCGTCGAGGACACCTTCCACATGGCGCCGGTCGGCGTCTTCTTCGGGGACGGCGAGGACGGCGACGGCGCCGCGAAGGCCGACCCGGGCCGGCCGGTCGCCGACCCCTACTTCGGCGGGGCGGGGCCCGAGCGCCGGGCCTGCCTCGAGTGCGGCGAGTGCATGACGGGCTGCCGGCACGGCGCCAAGAACACGCTGAACGAGAACTACCTCCACCTCGCCGAGAAGGCCGGCGCGGTGATCCACCCGATGACGACCGCCGTGTCGGTCACGGACGACTCCCGGGGCGGCTACGCCGTCGCCACGCTCCCCACGGACGACCGGAGGAAGGGCGCGGGCCGCATCCTCACCGCCCGGCGGGTGGTCCTCGCGGCCGGCGCCTACGGCACCCAGACCCTGCTGCACCGCATGAAGGCGGGCCGCCAGCTCCCCCGTCTCTCCGCCCGCCTCGGCGAGCTGACCCGCACCAACTCCGAGGCGCTGGTGGGCGCCCAGACCGACGACCGGCGCTACCGCAGGGCGACCGGCCACGCGAGGGCGGACTTCACCCGCGGCGTGGCCATCACCTCGTCCATCCACCCCGACGCCGACACCCACATCGAGCCGGTCCGCTACGGCAGGGGCTCCAACTCGATGGGCAGTCTGTCGATCCTCCAGGTCCCCTTCGCCGAAGGCGGCTCCCGCGTCGCCGCCTGGCTGGCGAACGCCGCACGCCACCCACTGCTCGTGCTGAAGTCGCTCTCGAACCGCAAGTGGTCGGAGCGCACCATCATCGGCCTGGTCATGCAGTCCCTGGACAACTCCCTGACGACGTATCTGAAGCCGGACGGAGTCGGCAAGGGCCTGCTCACCGCCCGCCAGGGCCACGGCTCGCCCAACCCCCAGCAGATCCGCGCCGCCACCGAGGGCGCCTCCGCGCTCGCCGCCGAGATCAACGGCTTCGCCGGCTCCAACGTGGGCGAACTGATGGGCACTCCGCTCACCGCGCATTTCCTGGGCGGCTGCCCCATCGGCGACTCGCCCGAGACGGGCGTCATCGACCCGTATCACCGGCTCTACGGCCACTCGGGCATCTCCGTGGTGGACGGCGCGGCGGTCTCCGCGAACCTCGGCGTCAACCCGTCCCTGACCATCACCGCGCAGGCCGAGCGGGCGATGTCGTTCTGGCCCAACAAGGGCGACGCCGACCCGCGTCCGGCGCAGGGCACGGCGTACGAGCGGCTGAAGCCGGTGGAGCCCCGCACCCCGTCCGTCCCGGCCGACGCGTTCGGCGCGCTCAGGCTTCCGTTCCTGGGGATGCCGGCGCTGCCGCCGAAGAAGTAGTAGCCAAGTAGCCGCCGGGGCGCTCCGCAGGGCGGGGGCGGTCCCGGCGGGCGTCCCGAGTAGGCGCTGCGGGCGGGCGTCCCGAGTGGGCGCCGCGGACGGGGGCCGTGGGCGGCCGGTGCGGGTGGGCGCCCCGAGTGGGCGCTGCGGGCGGCCCCCGGGAGCGGGCGCTGGGAGCGGCCCCCGGGAGCGGGCGCTGGGAGCGGCCCCCGGGAGCGGGCGCTGGGAGCGGCCCCCGGGAGCGGGCGCTGGGAGCGGCCCCCGGGAGTGGGCGCTGCGGGCCGGGGCCGTGGGCGGGCGCCGCGGGCGGAGGCGCGACGAGAGAAGGACCTGCACCCCCCTCCTGGTGCAGGTCCTTCTCTCCGTCAGCGGGTTGCCGCGCTCCGACGCGCGCGACCCTGCGGTCCTCCGGACGAGTTACGCCCCCGGGTGCGCCTTGCGGCGCCGCACGGCGAACATCGCACCGGCGCCGACGACGACCGCGACGCCGCCGACGAGGCCGACGGTCGGCAGCGCGGAGCCGGCGCCGGTCTCGGCGAGCCGGCCGGTGGACGGCAGCTCCTTGACGCCGCCCTGCGGCCGCTTGCCGCCGGTGGGCGGCTTGCCGTTGCCCGGCTTGGCGTCGCCGGGGTGCTCGTTGCCGCTGCCCGGCCTGAGCACGGTGAACTCGTAATCGGTGAAGGCGCTGTGGACGCAGTTCCTGGTCTGGTCGAGGTACGCGCCCAGGCCCAGGGTGTAGCCGGCGCCCGTCGGCGCCTTCGCGGTGATGTCCAGGCGCAACTGGATGTCGACCTTCTCCTTCGGGCCCAGCTCCGTCTCACCGAAGAAGACGCCGTTGCCGAAGAGATCGGCCACCGACTCCCAGGTCTTCGTGCCGGGGTCGAAGTACTCCAGCTCGGCGTAGGTGCTCAGCCAGTCCTTCTCGTCGTCGCTCATCGCGTCGTTGTCGACCAGCGCGAGCCACTCCACCTGACCGAGGGACTGGTCGCCGTGGTTGGCGGCGGTGAGCTTGAACGGGTGCCAGCCGCTGCCCGCGACGATCTTGCCGGGCAGCCCGGAGACCGCCATGGTGAGCTGGGAGTCGGAGTCGACCTCGCTGTCCGCGCAGGGCGACGGCGGGGCGGTGGGCTCCGCGGACTGCGACGCGTGCGGCGCGGAACTGCTCGGCGCCGGGGACGACGCGGAGGCGGACGCGCTCGGGGAGGCCGACGCGCTCGCACTCGCGGACGCGCTGGCGGAGGCGCCGGCCGAGGCGGACGCGCTGGCCGAGGCCGACGCGCTCGGCGGCACGGAGTCGCCGGCGCCGGTGCTCGCGGAGGAGCTGACGGCGGGGCTCGACTCCACGGACGCGAACGCGGCCGGCGCCGAGAGCAGGGCCAGCGGGGCTATCGCGGCCGTCGCGGCGGCGGCCGCCATAGCGCGGCGAAGCTTCATGAAGACCTCGGAGGTCGGGCGTGCCGCGCGATGGACGCGGCACGAGCGGTAAGGGAGGCCGCCGCCTGAAGGCGCGGTCATGACCTTGGATTGCGCAGGTGTGACCCCGCGCACCCGGGGATGGTTGCGCTGTCCTTCACCGGATCTTCATATGGTGTGCGTCACACGTCGCGTGACTCAGACGGCCGCCGTCCTCTGGGCGACCGGGCTGTCGTCCTGTACGGGTCGGGGGCGGCTCAGACCCGGCCCCGGCACAGTTCCAGCAGCAGCATCGCCACGGCCGTGCCCGGCTTGCCGAGCGCGTCCCGGTAGCGGCCGAGGATCTCCATCTCGCGGGAGAGGCTGACGCGGCGGCCGCCGGAGGCGATCCGGGCCTCCTGGACGACGGCCGAGACGGCCATCCGCTCCTGCACCAGTCCGATGATCCGGTCGTCGAGCGCGTCGATGCGCTCCCGCGCCTCCGCGATCACCGACGCGGCCTGGTCGGTGCGGGCGCCGGTCTTCTCCGTAGCAGCGGTCATGTCGGGGGCTCCTCGCCGTGAGTGCGGCGCCCCCGGATCGGCAAGGACCGGAAGAACGCAGGCGCCCCGGGCCTTGTCGGCCCGGGGCGCCTGGAAAGTCGCTTGACGTCAGCTCAAGCAGCACGACCATGGCAGCCGGCGGGCCGGTCGCCATAGGAAAAGACGAAGAACGTCGCGTGCGTGAACATGCTTCCAGTATGCCCCTCGGGCGGGAACGGTCCAACACGGGCGCCCCGGACGGGACGGGGAGGGCGCCTCTTGGGCCCGCACCCGGACGAGGCGCGGGCCCGCCCCCTCCGCCCCCTCCCCGAACGGCACTGGGACGCCCCGCACGGCAGCCCCGGTAGAATCGGTGGCACAGCCCCCGCCCGACCGCCGGAAGGCACCCCGTGTCATCAGCGACCCCCGCTGCCGCCGCCCCCGACACCGTTCTGGTCGTCGACTTCGGCGCGCAGTACGCCCAGCTCATCGCCCGTCGCGTCCGTGAGGCCCGGGTCTACAGCGAGATCGTGCCCAGCACCATGCCGGTGGCTGAGATGCTCGCCAAGAACCCGGCGGCCATCGTCCTCTCCGGCGGCCCCTCGTCGGTCTACGCGGAGGGCGCCCCCCGCCTCGACCGCGCGATCTTCGAGGCGGGCGTCCCGGTCTTCGGCATGTGCTACGGCTTCCAGCTCATGGCGCAGACCCTGGGCGGCACGGTGGACAACACCGGAGCGCGCGAGTACGGCCGCACCGGCCTTACCGTCTCC
The DNA here is from genome assembly GCF_040644415.1 of Streptomyces sp. NPDC046985. Classification (NCBI taxonomy): domain Bacteria; kingdom Bacillati; phylum Actinomycetota; class Actinomycetes; order Kitasatosporales; family Streptomycetaceae; genus Streptomyces; species Streptomyces sp. NPDC046985. The sequence goes on along the minus strand of NZ_JBEYWK010000008.1, from coordinate 50,493 downwards.
CGCGCCTCCTCCACCCTCTTCGAGGGCACCCCCGTCGAGCAGGCCGTGTGGATGTCGCACGGCGACGCCTGCTCCGCCGCACCCGAGGGCTTCACCGTCACGGCCTCCACGGACGTCGTCCCGGTCGCCGCGTTCGAGAACGACGACCTGAAGCTCTACGGCGTCCAGTACCACCCCGAGGTGATGCACTCCACCTACGGGCAGCAGGTGCTGGAGCACTTCCTGTACCGCGGCGCCGGCCTGGAGCCGAACTGGACCACCGGCAACGTCATCGACGAGCAGGTGGCCGCCATCCGCGAGCAGGTCGGCGACAAGCGGGCGATCTGCGGCCTGTCCGGCGGCGTGGACTCCGCCGTCGCCGCCGCCCTCGTCCAGAAGGCCATCGGCGCCCAGCTCACCTGCGTCTACGTCGACCACGGCCTGATGCGCCAGGGCGAGACCGAGCAGGTCGAGAAGGACTTCGTCGCCGCGACGGGCGTGCAGCTCAAGGTCGTCGACGCCGAGGAGCGCTTCCTCACCGCGCTCAAGGGGGTCTCGGACCCCGAGGAGAAGCGGAAGATCATCGGCCGCGAGTTCATCCGGGTCTTCGAGCAGGCCCAGGCGGAGATCATCGCGGACGCGGGCCCGGCGGTGGAGTTCCTGGTCCAGGGCACGCTCTACCCGGACGTCGTCGAGTCCGGCGGCGGCGCCGGCGCCGCCAACATCAAGTCGCACCACAACGTGGGCGGCCTGCCCGAGGACCTCGAGTTCCAGCTCATCGAGCCGCTGCGCAAGCTGTTCAAGGACGAGGTCCGCATGGTCGGCCAGGAACTGGGCCTGCCCGAGGAGATCGTCCAGCGCCAGCCGTTCCCCGGCCCCGGCCTCGGCATCCGGATCGTCGGCGAGGTGACCAAGGAGCGCCTCGATCTGCTCCGCGAGGCGGACGCCATCGCCCGCGAGGAGCTGACCGCGGCCGGCCTGGACCGGGACATCTGGCAGTGCCCGGTCGTCCTCCTCGCCGACGTCCGCAGCGTCGGCGTGCAGGGCGACGGCCGCACCTACGGTCACCCGATCGTGCTGCGCCCCGTCTCCAGCGAGGACGCGATGACCGCCGACTGGTCGCGCCTGCCGTACGACGTGCTCGGCAAGATCTCCACCCGCATCACCAACGAGGTGCGGGACGTCAACCGCGTCGTCCTCGACGTGACCAGCAAGCCGCCGGGCACCATCGAGTGGGAGTGACCCCACGTCGCTCCCGGCTCCCGTGAGGGCGCCGGGAGCGGGGCGTCCCGGCACGGTCAGGTGCGCCGCATCGTGCGCACCTGCCCTCCGGGACGCCACACCTGGGTGACCAGGTACGCGTCGTCCTCGACGAACGTCCGCACGACCTCCGCCAGCTCTCCGCGGAAGAGGTGGAAGGGCCCCGGCGGATCCGCCCGGTCCGCGTACGCCGCCCTCACCGCCGGGTCCGTCACCTCCACGGCACGGCCGCCGATCCGCACGTCGCCGCCGCCCATCCCGGCGCCCGGCCCGGGATTCGCCTGGAGGGCGAAACGCGGATCCCGGCGCAGATCGAGCGCCTTGAGCGAATCCGGCATCATCCCCAGCCACAGCTCGCCGAGCGCGAACCGCGCCTCCAGCCCGCTGGAGCGGGGCGAGCCGTCCTTGCGCAGGGTGGCCGGCACATGGTGCCGAAAGGCGCCGAAGCGCTGCTCCACGGTCTCGGCCAGTTCCGGTTCCACGGCGGCGAAGGCCGCCCAGTTCGTCGCCATGCCGACGAGTGTGGCGACGGAACCCGACGTCTTCCGTCGGGCGGGAGACGGATTCCGGGACGGATTTCCGCGCCCCGCCGGGCCCGCTTGCGGGATCTTCACGTCCCAGCGCTGTCCTGATCGCCCGACCGGCGGTAGCTTCCGGCGCGTACGCCGTTCCCGCGCCGGAGGATCCATGCACGACCCCGCTCCGCCCCCGCCCCTGCCCATCGACGCACTGCGGTTCGCCATGCCGCCGATGCACGAGTCGGTCGAGGACGAACGCCGGCACCGCAAGGAACGCCTCGCGGGCGCACTGCGGATCTTCGGCCGGCACGGCTTCGAGGACGGCGTCTCGGGACACATCACCGCCCGCGACCCCGAGTTCAGCGACTGCTTCTGGGTCAACCCCTTCGGCGTGCCCTTCCGCCACGTCACCGTGAGCGACCTGGTGCTCGCCAACCAGGAAGGTCAGGTCGTCGAGGGCGCCTACCACGTCAACCAGGCCGCGTTCACCGTGCACGCCCAGGTGCACGCGGCCCGCCCGGACGTCGTCGCCGTCGCCCACTGCCATTCCGTGCACGGCCGGGCCTTGGCCGCCCTGGGCGACCTCCTGCACCCGATCACCCAGGAAAGCTGCGCCTTCTACGAGGACCACGCCCTCTACGACAGCTACACCGGCGTGGTGGTCGACGCCGGGGAGGGCCGCCGGATCGCCGCCGCACTGGGCTCCCGCAAGGCGCTGGTGCTGCGCAACCACGGGCTGCTGACGGTCGGCGACTCGGTGGACGCCGCCGCCTGGTGGTTCCTGTCCATGGAACGCTCCGCCCAGGTGCAACTGACCGCCAAGGCGGCCGGCCGGCCGGTGCTGATCGACCCCAAGGCGGCGGTGGCCACCCGGGAGCAGCTCGGCACCGATCTCGTAGCCTGGATCAACTACCAGCCCCAGTGGCAGGAGATCACCCACGCCCATCCGGACCTCCTGACGTGACGGAACGCGACACCGGAACAGGCACCCGGCCGTATCCCCGAAACCATCCGTAAGTCGGAGATAAAGACGAAGCACGGTTGAGCCACCCCTTTCTTACGTACGTATGGTCTGTTGAGGCGCGAACAGTCTTGCGGCGAGAGGTGGCTGACAGCGATGACCCACGGCCTGCGCACGGACACACAGGCCCCATATGCGGACCGGCGCGGTGACTGGCGGGACACCGCCGCCCGCTACTGCCTCCTTCCGCTGCGTGTCTTTCTGGGCGTGACCTTCCTCTACGCCGGACTGGACAAGCTCACCGACAGCGCCTTCATGAAAGCCTCCGGCTCCGGGTCGATCGGCGACACGATGCGCTCGGTCCGCGACTCCTCCGCGATCCCGGCCCTCGTCGACCTCGCCCTGAAAAACCCCGTCGGCTTCGGCTACGCCATGGCCCTCGGCGAACTCGCCGTCGGCCTGGGCGTCCTGGTCGGCCTGCTGGGCCGACTGGCCGCACTGGGCGGTGCGCTGATCTCCCTCAGCCTGTGGCTCACCGTCAGTTGGTCCGTGACTCCTTATTACTTCGGCAACGACCTCGCCTATCTGATGGCCTGGCTGCCCCTCGCCCTGGCCGGCACCCCGATGTTCTCCCTGGACGCTGCTCTACGCGCCCGGCGAGAGCAGGCGACAGGCGAACCCCGAGCAGCGGGGGACTACCGGTAGCGAAGACGCTGAGGGACCGCCGGCAGCGACCGCGCCGGGGGACAGCCGACAGGCACTGTCGACCCCGTGCCCGGGGACAGCCGACAGGCACTGCCGACCCCGTGCCGGGGATGAGCGAGCTGGCGCTGTGACCGGAAGGTGCACCGGCTCACGACGCCCGGCACGGGGCCTCGCCGCGTTGTCGCCCAGCCCGAGTACGTCCGCCCAGTAAGCGGGCAGTGCTCCGCCGTGCGACGCACCGCACCGGACGCCGCGAGCTGCCCGGCACATCCTTTCCGGCCACGGCGCTAGTGGGCTGACGGCTGAGGGGCGTGCGTCCCGACGACGGTTCAGCCCGTCTGCTGGGCGCGCTCGGCATGCTCGGCGCGGGACTCACCGCGACTGCCGTGACTGCCGCGACCGCTGCGGCGGCGTCGGACGAGCCGGTCGACGACGGCCACCGCGCCTGCCAGACACAGACCGCCGACGACCAGGGGGACGAGCGCGAACCACGGGGTCCGCCACAGGCCGATCGCGTTCCCCGCGGAGACCGCGGCGGCCGCCATCAGGGAGACGCCGCTCACCAGCCGGCCCGGCTGGAACTCATGACGCGGCACGGCTCACCTCCGCTTGTCCCGCGGCCACTCGAAGGTCGAGGTCGATCGTCCCGGCGCCCTTCCCGCCGGACGGTGGGGGCAGGGTCACCTCCCGGTGCCTGCTCGGCGCCACGTCCACGTCTCGCGAGCCGTCCCCCGGCAACTGGATGTCGCCGACCCCCACGTCGATGGCCGCCCGCACGGTCACGCCGTCGGGGACGATCACCCGCAACTGTCCCAGCCCCACCTGGGCTTTCGTCGTCACCGTCTGATCCTTGCCGAGGCGTATTCGGGACAGGTCGAGCGTGCCCGCCCCGGTCCCGAGGTCGTACTGCCGCTGCACATCCGCCGCCGCGGTGGGCTGCCACCTCTGCTTCGACCAGTGCGCGTCGACGTTCTGCGGCAGCACGGACGAGGCGGCGAGCAGTCCCGCCGTGATCAGCGCCAGCAGGATCGAGCCCGCTCCTGTGCGCCCGACGAAGGCGCTGACCGCTATTCCGAGGCCGAGGACGCCGAGCGCGCAGGCGAGACCGACTTGGAGGCTGTCGCCAGGCGTATGGCCATGCCGGGTCAGGTGGGCGCCCAGGGCGCCGGCGAGCACGGCGAGAAGGAAGAAGCGGCCACCGATCCGGCGCGGGCCACGCGGCCGGCTCGGCACTATGCGCGGCGGACGGATGTCTGACTTCACGGTGCCGCGCCTGCTGATGTTGACCGCCGCTGCGATGTCCCGGAACTCCGCTGCGGTCCTGGGTCCCCACAGATAGCCGGTGCCCCCGACGTGGGTGCCGTCCTTGACGATCGGATCGCGCCACCAGGACGCGAGGGAAGCGGGAACCGGCGGCGCCTGGGCCTCCGGCGGGGCGTCGGCGACTGCCTGCGCGGCCAGCGGGTCGGGGTCGGAGGCGGCCCGGTGCCGCGACCAGTACCCGGCGCCCGCGAGCAGCAGAGAGAGCACTGCCGCGAAGGCGAGCACACTGCCGTTTCTCAGGATCGACAGAAACACTCCGCAGCCGACCAGCGCGAACACCACGGCGGCGAGCGCCTGGCCGTCCACGCGGCCGGTGAGGAGCTTGCGCACCTCGTTGTCGTCTTCGTCGTCGAAGGGCACGAAGAGCCAGGCGAAACCGTAGAAGATGAGCCCTATACCGCCGGTCGCGGCGAGCACGGCCAGGGTGATCCGGAAGATCACCGGATCCATGTCGCACTGCCGTCCCAGGCCCGCGCAGACCCCGGCGAGCAGTTTGTGCCGCCGGTCCCTCCGCAACCCGGGCGGATTGGCGCCGGCCTCCGGATCCTCGGCGGTGGGAAAGCCCGTCGCGTCGTCCGCCGTGGCGTTCCGTGCCCCGGCGGTTCCTGCCGACGCGGTGTCGCTCTCTTCCGGTCGGTCGTTCCGGCTTGGGCGCGCTTTCTCGGCAGCGTCCGGTCGGTCCGTCTCGTCCGCTTCGCCTTGTCCGCTGGTTTTAGGCGCGTCCGCGCCCGCGTGCTCGTGCGCGCGAGGGTTCTCACCCGCACCCATGCCGGGCGCGGCGGCCTGCGGCCCAGACCCCGGGAAGGGGCGGGGGCCGGGGCCTGGGTCCGGACCCGTGGCGGCGTGCTGGTGATGTGTCATGCGTCCATGGTGACGGGCCCGCCGCCGCGGCGGCAGTCGGGACGTCCCTGGCCGAACCCTGATTCGCCCCTGAGCTGCGTCCGGGGATGTGTTCGACTCGGACGCGGCGACCTTCCGACCTGGTCGCAACCGACCCCTCTGCCCGCCCTCCGGCCAGCCGCTCCGGCGCCCCCCACCTCCCCGGCCCCTCGGCCTCCTCAACCGGAGAAGGAAGAAGGGAGAGGAAGACGGCAGGCCATCCCGGACCGTCAGGACGTCCCGGACCGTCTAGGGCGCGGCCGCCCCGGACCGCGGGACCGCCGGGGGTGCGGCCGCCCCCGGACTGCGAGACCGCCGGGGGGGGTGCCCCTATCTACTTCGTCAAGCTCGGAGAGGATGGGCGCCATGGTGGATGTGGGTCAGGGGCTGGACTGGATGGGTCGCTCGGCGGTGCATTACTGCGCCGTGCAGGGAGACGTTGCCGGCCTGCGGGAGGCGCTGGCGGGCGGGGCGGATCCGGACCTGGCAGACAAGGCAGGCATGACGCCGCTGCATTTCGCCGCGCAGTCCCAGAGCGCGCTCGCGGCTGAGTTGCTGCTGGCGGCGGGCGCGACGGTGGATGCGCGTGCTCGTAACGGCAACACGGCTCTCTTCGACGCGGTGTTCAGGTATCGGGGTGATCCGGCAACGCTCCAGGTGCTGCTGGCGGCGGGAGCCGATCCCGAGCGGCAGAACGTGAAGGGCGTAAGTCCGCGTGCTCTGGCCGACCTGATCGGCAACTACGACGTGGCGGTTCACGTTCCTGGTGCAGGCGAGGAGCGGTAGCCGCCAGTCCGTCTTCTTGCCTGCTCATGACGCTGCTGATGGTTGGGGTTCGTAGAAGGTTCCGTCGCGGAGCATCGCGAAGAGGACGTCGGCCCGGCGTCGGGCGAGGCAGAGCAGGGCCTGGGTGTGGTGCTTGCCCTGGGCGATCTTCTTGTCGTAGTAGGTCCGGGATGCCGGGTCGCCCAGGGCTGCGAACGCGGAGAGGAGGAAGGCCCGTTTGAGCTGCTTGTTTCCTCTCCGGGAGGGTTGTTCGCCGCGGATCGAGGAGCCTGAGCTCCGGGTCGCGGGTGCGAGTCCGGCGTAGGCGGCGAGGTGGCCGGCGGTCGGGAAGGTGCTGCCGTCGCCGACCTCGATCAGGATCCTGGCTCCGGTCTTGACGCCGACTCCCGGCATCGACGTCAGGACCTTCGAAAGAGGGTGGTCCTCCGGTAGTTCCTCGATCCGACCGGCCAACAGTTTCCGCTGGTCGAGCACGGACGTGAGCGATCCGGCCAGGCTCGGGACGATCAGCGCGGCCGCCTCCGTGCCCGGGACTGTCACGGTCTGCTCGTCCAGGGCGTCGAAGATCTCTTCGACCAGTCGCTCGGCCATCCGCGGGGCCTTCGGCCGCAGCAGCGTGACCAGCCGCCGACGGCCCGCCTTACGTGTCTGCGCCGGGGAGCCGAACCGTTCCAGCAGGGTGAGGACGGCTGGGTGCAGCAGCCGCGGCCCCAGCACCCGTTCCAGCGACGGATGGATCTGGGTAAGCAGGCCGTGGAGCCGGTTCGCGACGCGGGTGGCCTCGCCGGCCAGGTCGTCGTCGACGCCGACGATCATCTCCAGCTCGGCGTTCGTCTCGTCCTCGCCGTCGACTGCCCGAAGCGTGTGCGGCATCGCGCGGGCGGCGTCGGCGATGATGAACGCGTCCTTCGCGTCGGTCTCGGCATCGCCGGGGTAGAGATCGGCGATCCGTCGCATCGTCAGGCCCGGCAGGTAGGCGACCGGGCAGCCCATGTCGCGGGCGACCGCCAGCGGCAGGGCCCCGATCGAGGCGGGCTGGTCGACCACGACCAGCACCGTTCCGTGCTTGGCCTGGAGTTTCGCGAACAGTTCGCGGAGCTTGGGTTCGGTGCTGGGCAGGCGCTCGTCGAACGCTTTCTTGCCGGCCGGGGTGACGGCGGTGGCGTGGTGTTCGCCCTTGCCGACGTCCAGGCCGAGGAAGACGTCGATGTCGCCGGTGTCGATCGCGTGCCAGCCCCTCCATCACGCTTTCGTCCGGCCTTGCCTGGGCGCCGAGCTGCCACATCCACGTTACGGAGAGCTCTTCCGACCTTGGGCGAAGCCGGTGCTCAAGCCCCTCATCAGCGGTCCGTCGATGCCTCCGGGCCCGGTGACACCACCCCCCGGATCATCAACAACAGGAGGGGGAAGCCATGCCGGACCCGAAGGCCGGTAGCCCCATTGCGGAGCCACGAAGAAGGTAACGGGGGGGGGCGCCCCGACCGCCGTCGGATCCCGGCCGGACGAGGGCAGTCGGATCCCGGCCGCACAGCCGCCGAACTCCGGTCCTCACGGCCCCCGCAGCCCGCTGCCCCGGCGTCGCTGTGAAGATCAGGGGAGTCTCGGGGGCGGACCCTGATGCCCCGGTCCCGGCGGTCGTGTGACCATCATTGGCATGCCGGAAGCCGCAGCGCAGCCCCTCGAGGATCCGCGGCCGCCGCGCAAGCTCTACCGCAGCAGCGACGGACGCTGGCTGGGCGGAGTGGCGCGGGGGCTCGCCGGGCATCTCGGGCTGCCCGTGGTCTGGGTGCGGCTCGTCTTCGCCGGGCTGTTCATGGCCGACGGTCTGGGCGCGCTGCTGTACGCGGCCTTCTGGTTCTTCGTGCCGCTCGGCGTCGGCGGCGTCGGCGGTCAGAAACCGCCCTCCCTCGTCACGACGGAGACCTCACCGGACGGCCGCCGCAGACTCGTCGCCCGTAGACCGGACAGGGGCCAGATCGTCGCCCTGCTCCTCATGGTCGCCGTGGCGATGGTCTTCGTGGGCAGCGTCAACCTGGGCGGCGCCGCCAAGGCGTACCTCGTGCCCGCCGTCCTGGTCGCCGCGGGCGTCGCTCTGGTCTGGCGGCAGGCGGACAACGCGCGCCGGGCCCGTTGGGTCGAGGTCGGCAGCCGTCGCCGTACGCTCACGCTGCTGCGCGCCGGTGCGGGCGTCCTGCTGGTCACCGCCGGCGTCTCCGCCATCTTCGTCCTCCAGGGCTCGGCCGCCCACCTCGGCTCGGTGCTCCAGGCGGCTCTCGCCGTCCTGGTGGGGATAACCCTGCTCGCCGGCCCGTACCTGGTGCGCATCACCCAGGACCTCTCCGAGGAACGCCTGATGCGCATCCGCGCCCAGGAGCGCGCCGAGGTCGCCGCCCACGTCCACGACTCGGTGCTGCACACGCTGACGCTGATCCAGCGCAACGCGGAGAACGCGGGAGAGGTCCGCCGCCTCGCCCGCGCCCAGGAGCGCGACTTGCGCGCCTGGCTGTACAGGCCGGAGGGCAACGGAAAGGACGAGACCGACGAACCGGCCACCCTTGCCGAGGCGGTGAAACGCAACGCCGCGGAGGTCGAGGACAAGCACGGAGTCCCGATAGAGGTGGTCGTGGTCGGGGACTGCCCGCTCGACGAACGCGTCGGCGCCCAGATGCAAGCCGCGCGGGAAGCCATGGTGAACGCCGCCAAGTACGGTGGCGAGGGCGGCGCAGTGCAGGTGTACGCCGAAGTGGAGGGCAGGTCGGTCTTCGTGTCCGTCCGGGACCGCGGGCCGGGTTTCGACGTGGACGCGATACCCGCCGACCGGATGGGCGTCAGGGAATCGATCATCGGCCGCATGGAGCGCCACGGGGGGACGGCCCGGCTGCGGCGCGTGCCAGACGGCGGCACGGAGGTCGAGCTGGAGATGGAGAGGGCGGAGAACACGTGATGAGCGACCCGACCGAGGCGAACGGTACGGCAGGAGCGGGAGGTGGGGCGGCCGGAAGCGGCGGCGGCGACGCGGGCGGCCGGCGCGTGCGCGTGGTCCTCGTCGACGACCACCGAATGTTCCGCACCGGAGTCCAGGCCGAGATCGGCCGCACCGAGGAGACCGGCGTGGAGGTCGTGGGCGAGGCCGCGGACGTCGACCAGGCGGTCACCGTCATCACCGCGACCCGCCCCGAGGTGGTCCTCCTCGACGTCCACCTCCCCGGCGGCGGCGGAGTCGAAGTGCTGCGGCGCTGCTCGGCGTTGACGGCCGACGCCGAGCAGCCGGTGCGGTTCCTCGCGCTGTCCGTCTCGGACGCGGCGGAGGACGTGATCGGAGTCATCCGCGGCGGGGCGCGCGGCTACGTGACGAAGACGATCACGGGGTCCGACCTCGTCGACTCGGTCTTCCGGGTCCAGGAGGGCGACGCCGTCTTCTCCCCGCGGCTGGCCGGGTTCGTGCTCGACGCCTTCGCCTCCACCGACGCGCCGCCGGTCGACGAGGACCTGGACCGTCTCACCCAGCGCGAGCGCGAGGTCCTGCGCCTCATCGCCCGCGGCTACGCGTACAAGGAGATCGCCAAGCAGCTCTACATCTCAGTGAAGACGGTCGAGTCGCACGTCTCGGCGGTCCTGCGCAAGCTCCAGCTCTCCAACCGCCATGAGCTGACCCGCTGGGCGACGGCGCGCCGCCTGGTGTGACCGCGGTCGTGCCGGACCGTCCTCACGCCACGCGCGCGGCCCCGGCGAAGGGCATCTCGTCGATCGGCGCCAGCCGGACCGGCGCCGACGGGTTCGGCGCGTGGATCATCAGTCCACTGCCCACGTACAGGCCGACGTGGCTGATCCCGGAGTAGAAGAAGACCAGGTCGCCTGGACGCAGTGCGGAGCGGGAGACTCGACGGCCCGCGTCGATCTGGGCGTAGGTGGTGCGGGGGAGGGAGATTCCGGCGGCACGGTAGGCCGCCTGGACCAGGCCCGAGCAATCGAAGGCGGTGGGGCCGGTCGCGCCCCATACGTAGGGGCTGCCAAGCTTGCTGTAGGCGTACGCGACGGCCGCCGCCGCCCGGGAGCCGGGGGCCGCGACCGGTCCCGGCGCGCTCAGCGCCTGCCGTGCCACGGCGGCCGAGCGGGAAGCGCGCGGGGAGGCCGAGGAGCCCTGTCCGACTGTGGCGCGCTGCTGCGGGGAGAGCTGGGACAGCAGCCGCCGGGCCTCGTCGAGCTTGCCGGTGATCGTCTTCTTCTGCCGGCGCAGTTCGGCCTGTCGGGATCTCAGGGAGGCCAGCTCGTGGCGTGCGGCGTCGCGTACCTGCTCGACGTGTCGCACGTCGCGGCGTACCTCGGCGACGGCTGCCGTCTGCCGGACGCCGACGCGCTCCACGAGTTCGACGCCCTCCAGATACCGTCGGGGGTCGTCGGACAGCATCAGCCGCACCGAAGGGTCGAGCCCGCCGTCGCGGTACTGGGCCGCGGCGACCGCGCCGAGGGCGTCGCGCGCGGTGTTGAGGCGGGACTGCCCGCGAGCCGCCTCGTCGCCCAGGATCTTGAGCCGTTTCACGGCCGCGTCCGCCTTCTCCTTCGCCCCGTCGTATGTCTCGGTGGCGGCCTCCGCCGCGTGGTACAGCCGGTCCACCTTGGCCCTGACCTGCTGCGACGTCGGCTGGGGCGCTGCCTGCCCGACGCCCTCGAATGCGGAGGCGGCCGCCGCGCCGGTGAGGGCGAGGACAGCGGCGGCATGCGCCGTGCCTCCGCTGAGCGAGCGCTGTCGGGGTCTGCGGTGCGCTGCCACGTGGGCCGTCACGTCCCTTCGTTCGGCGGCGGAGCCGGTGGTGCGGGGCGTCCGTCGACGGTCCGCACACGAGGGAGCGGCCGCCGACGGACTTCCTGGCGATGGTGTGCGGCTGCCGCCCGGGTCCCGGGCGACGAACGGAAGCCGTTCACCTGGGGGAGGACGGTAGGGCGCAGGGTGCCTGCCGGGTGACTTCTTGTTCGGAGCTGGCGTGAAGGGATCGGCTGGCGATCGTCTGCGACCGCGTTCCGGATGCGGATGGGGCGACTTCACCGTGAGTGATGACCGATGCGCGGGAGTGTCGGGCGGACGGCCGGGCCGGGCTGCTATGGAGTGGATATATGCATTTCGGAGAAGTCGGCGGAGGCGGCCGGGAGACGGGACTCGGGAGATGGGAGAGCGTGGGCGTCCGTCGCGGTGCAGGCGATCTCCTGACCGGTGTGGTGGGCCCTGTGACGTGCGCGGCGGCGTCCGAATGGGCCGGGGCGGCGGCGTGCACCCGGGCGAGGCGGTGGCGCAGGGGCGGGATCGGCGCCGGCCCGGGCGGGGCGGTGCCCGCGGCGGCCGGGCCGCTGATTAGGCTCCGGCCCCATGGACGTACTCATCCATCTCTTCGTCGGCCTGCACATCATCGGGATCGCCGCGCTGCTCGGCGGTTTCCTCACCCAGATGAAGGCGATGGGCCAGGGCGCGGCCCGGTTCGTGCCGGCCATGCTCCATGGGGCGTCGACCATGCTGGTGACCGGCGTCGTCCTGGTCGGCCTCAACGAGGCGCAGGGCGCCCACGTCAACACCGTCAAGATCGGCGTGAAGCTGGCGCTGCTGATCGTGATCCTGGGCCTGGTCTACGTCAAGCGCGACGACGAGAGGGTGGACAAGAACATGTTCGGCCTGGTGGGCCTGCTGACCACCGCGAACATCTTCATCGCGCTGCTGTGGACCTGAGTTCCGCCCGCGCGTCCACGACCGCGCCCGCGGCGACGGCAAGCCACACCGCCGCGGCCGCCCACAGCAGCACCACGCCGAGCGTGTGGAGGCCGGGGGCGCGCAGCGGCGAGGCGGCGGACAGCGCGGCCGCGGCCGTCATGCCCATGGGGAACACGGTCGCCCAGCGGCTCACGTCGTAGCGAAGCCGGGGCCGCGCCAGCTCCGCGACGAGCAGGACGGCGTACCAGCCCAGGGCGAGGACGGGCAGCGCCCAGGTCACGGTGTGCAGGACGCCGCTGTCGTCCGTGTTCCACAGGTACGGTCCGTGCTCGGCGGCGGCGATGAGCTTCGCGCCGGCCAGGGCCGCGATCGCCAGGGCGCCGCCCGCCACCCAGTGATCGCCGCGTCCCTGGAGCACCTCCCGCAGCTCGAAGCGGGGCAGTGCGGCGAAGAGGTAGAGCGCCAGGCCGAGCCAGAACAGGACCAGCGCCGTATGCACGAGCCAGGCCGCCGACTCCGCCGCGGCGACGGACGCGGCGAGCACGGCCAGCGCCTCCACGGCCACGCAGCTCAGGAACACCGACCCCGGCATCGGCGCCCGCGGGGTCCGCAGCACCCGGACCAGCAGCCACGGGCACAGCACCGCGGCCAGCGCCAGCAGCGCCGCGGCGAGGACCTGCCACCCCAGCGCCGAGAAACGCACTCCCAGAACGGCCGTCGCGGCGACCGCGGTGAGGCCGCCCGGCGTCCCGGCCTCCTGCGCCCACCGCGCCCTTTCGCGCACCAGCCGAACGGCGAAGTCGGCGGCCAGCGCCAGCCAGGCCAGACAGGCCAGCGCCAGCGCGGCGAGCGACAACGCCTCCCAGCCCGTCAGACCCAGCCCGACCGACAGGATCGCGGTCGCCAGGACGAAGGCCCCGGCCGTCGGCGGACGCTGCGCCAGCCAGGCGCGAAAGAGTGAGGTGGCGGGCATGATCCTGATGCTAAGAGCTGCCCGCCCCACATCAGCGGGGCACGCGCGCGGGCGCACCCGAAAGGCGGCCGGGCGGTCTCAGGCCGGGCGCACCACGGCCCGGACGGCCGACCTGCCCTGAGAGAAGATCGACTCCTCGCGGACGCAGGCGCCGGGCCTCGGGGCGTGGATCATCGTGCCGTCACCGGCGTAGACGCCGACGTGCCCCGTCTCGCCCTGGCTGTCCCACGCCTCCGGCGCCGGGTGGAAGAACACGAGGTCGCCAGGGAGCGCCGCGGAGAGCGGGACCGATTTGCCCGCCCCCGCCTGTTCGTCCAGGGCGCGCGGTAGCGCGACCCCCGCGGCCTTCCAGGCGGCCTGGGCGAGTCCGGAGCAGTCGTAGGAACCGGGTCCGGCGGCGCCCCAGACGTAGGGCTTGCCGAGCTGCGCGCGGGCGAAGGCGAGGGCCTTCCCGGCCTCGGCGAGGGGTTCGGCGCCTGCGGGCCGGGGCGCCGATTGCGGCGCTACGGTCGCTGGTGCGGCTGGTGCGGCTGGTGCGGCTGGTGCGGCTGGTGCGGCTGGTGCGGCTGGTGCGGCTGGTGCGGCCGGTGCGGCCGGTGTCGCGGGTTCCGGCACGTCCGTGATCGGCGCCCGCGTGATCGTCGTCGCCTTCGTCGCCGCGACCGTGTTTTCCGGGCCGTTCCACGCCTCCGGGATCGTCACGGGGGACGGCCCGGAAATCGGGGAGGACATCGGGACCGGGGACGGTGCCGAAATCGGGGACGTCGCCCTGATCTCCGCCGCCGCGGCGGAAGCCGTCAGTTCCGGTTCCGGCGCCGGCAGCGGCTCTGGCGCCCACATCACCTCGGGCGACCGCATCGCCTCGGGCACCGGCACCGGCACCGGCACCGTCATCGCTTCGGCCGACGGCACCGGCGCCGTCATCGCCTCCGGCGTCCACCGACCCGGATGCCCTGCGGCTCGTTCCGCCAGCAGGGCGCGCGACACGGCGAGCTGGCGCTGGACGGCGGCCTTGGCCGCCCGAATGCCCTGGCGTCCGCCGCCCGCACTGATGCCTTGGCGTCCGCCCTCCGCCCTGATGCCCTGGCCTCCGCCCTCCGCCGACGCCCCGAACTGCCCGCCGTCCAGCTCACCTGGGGCACTGCCCCACGGCCCTCCCAGCGCCGCCGCCGTCGGTTCAGCGGTCGGCGCGGGCGGCGGTGCGGGCACGGGCGGCGGTGCGGGCACCGACCCGGACGGCGCCTGCGCCAGCCTCCCCGACGCGGGCGCCGGCAGGGCTCGCGGAACTCGCCGCCGCCGACCGGTAGCCGGCCGCCGTGCTTCGGCGGCCTCGGCCAGGTCCCCCCGGCGCGCGGTCAGCCGGCTCATGAGCTGCGCCTGCTCGAAGTAGTCCTGCGGGATATCCGGGAAAAGTCCGGCGGCGTTCGGCGTACCGGCGGCGGAGGGCTGCGTCCCGGTCAGCGCGCCGAGCACGCCGCGGGCCCTGCCGAGCACGTCGGTCCCCCTGGCCATGTCGTCGAGGAGAGCGGCGACCCGTCCCCGCTGCCTGGGCGCCTCGCCGTCCCCTTCCCGCGCCTCCCGCGCCTCCCGCGCCTCCCGCGCCTCCCGTGCTTCTCGCGCCGCCTCCCGGTCGGTCTCCCCGGCCGCGTACCGACGCGCGCCGTGGCCCCCGAGCGCGGAGTCGGCCCGCCGGTACAGCTCGTCGATCTTCCTCTCGACCTCTTCGGGGGTGGGCCTCGCGGCGTCCCAGGCGGAGAGATCGGCGGCACCGGTCTGGGGGACCGGGGGCGTGTCCGTTGCGCGGGTCACCGGGAGGCGGGTGGTGCTGTGCGGCGCCAAGGGGGAACGGTTCCTTCCGTCGTCCGCCTGCCGGGAGGGCGGTGGGGTCCCGGGCCGCGGCAGCTCCGGGGAGGGTCCGGGCGGGGAGGTTCGCTGGGCGGCGAGGCCGGACTCGGCGCGGGCAGCGCGGCCCGTCGGTGTGCGCCGGCAGCCGAGCGGCCCGTCGGAACCGTAACCAATTCGTGTGCCTTGTGTGAAGGTCGAGGCGTCATATGTCCGATACGTTTTCGTGACCTTGGCCTCGTCCGGCCTGGTGACCTGGTGATCTTCCGGCTGATTCTTTCGGGTGGCCGCGGGCTGTCGGTGCAGCGCCCTAGACTCGGAGAGCGATGAGCAGCCTCTTTGACGACAACTTCCTGGCGGACCTCCAGGCCCCGCGGGGCCACGAGGAGGAGCGCCCGCCGCCGCCCGAGGACGAGCACACTCCGGAGCCCGTTCCGGAGGATCTGTTCGGCGGCAAGTTCGACCTGCCCCCGGACCGCGACGCCTACTACCGCGACGGCGCCCACCGCCCCGCCGTGGACACGGCCGCGCTCTTGGAGGGGTTGAACGACAACCAGCGCGCCGCCGTCGTGCACGCCGGCTCCCCGCTGCTCATCGTCGCCGGCGCCGGCTCGGGCAAGACCCGCGTGCTCACGCACCGGATCGCGTACCTGCTGGCCGAGCGGAGCGTCCACCCGGGGCAGATCCTGGCGATCACCTTCACCAACAAGGCCGCCGGCGAGATGAAGGAGCGCGTCGAACAGCTCGTCGGCCCGCGGGCGGCCGCCATGTGGGTGATGACCTTCCACAGCGCGTGCGTGCGCATCCTGCGCCGGGAGAGCAAGAGACTCGGCTTCACGTCGTCCTTCTCCATCTACGACGCCGCCGACTCCAAGCGCCTGATGGCCCTGGTCTGCCGTGACCTGGACCTCGACCCCAAGCGCTACCCGCCCAAGGCCTTCAGCGCCAAGATCAGCAACCTCAAGAACGAGCTGATCGACGAGGAGGACTTCGCCGCCCAGGCCGCCGGCGCCTCCCAGACGGAGTCCGGGGGCGGCTTCGAGAAGACCCTCGCCCAGGCGTACGCCCTCTACCAGTCGCGCCTGCGCGAGGCCAACGCCCTCGACTTCGACGACCTGATCATGACGACGGTCAACCTGCTGCGCGCCTTCCCCGACGTCGCCGAGCACTACCGCCGCCGTTTCCGGCACGTCCTGGTCGACGAGTACCAGGACACCAACCACGCCCAGTACGCCCTGGTGCGGGAGCTCGTCGGCACCGCCGAGCACTCCGTGGACGTGCCGCCCGGCCCGGACGACACGGCGCCCGCCGAGCTGTGCGTGGTCGGCGACGCCGACCAGTCGATCTACGCCTTCCGCGGCGCGACGATCCGCAACATCCTCCAGTTCGAGGAGGACTACGGGGACGCGACGACGATCCTGCTGGAGCAGAACTACCGCTCCACGCAGACGATCCTGTCCGCCGCCAACGCGGTCATCGAGCGCAACGAGTCGCGCCGCCCGAAGAACCTGTGGACCAACGCGGGCTCGGGCGCCCGCATCACCGGCTACGTCGCCGACACCGAGCACGACGAGGCGCAGTTCGTCGCCGACGAGATAGACCGCCTCACGGACGCGGGCGACGCCAAGGCCGGCGACGTCGCGGTCTTCTACCGGACCAACGCGCAGTCCCGTGTCTTCGAGGAGATCTTCATCCGCGTCGGCCTGCCCTACAAGGTCGTCGGCGGAGTCCGCTTCTACGAGCGCAAGGAGGTCCGGGACGTCCTGGCCTACCTGCGCGTGCTGGCCAACCCGGAGGACTCCGTCCCGCTGCGCCGCATCCTGAACGTGCCCAAGCGCGGCATCGGCGACCGGGCCGAGGCGATGGTCGACGCCCTCGCCCAGCGGGAGAAGATCAGCTTCCCGCAGGCGCTGCGCCGCGTCGACGAGGCGTACGGCATGGCCGCGCGGTCGACGAACGCCGTCAAGCGGTTCAACACCCTGATGGAGGAGCTGCGCACGATCGTGGAGTTGGGCGCCGGCCCGGCCACGGTCCTGGAGGCGGTGCTCGAACGCACCGGCTACCTGGCCGAGTTGCAGTCCTCCACCGATCCCCAGGACGAGACGCGCATCGAGAACCTCCAGGAACTCGCCGCGGTCGCGCTGGAATTCGAGCAGGAGCGGGGGGAGGGCGAGTCGGTCGCCCTGTCCGAGTTCCTGGAGCGGGTCGCCCTGGTCGCCGACTCCGACCAGATCCCCGACGAGGAGGACGGCGACGGCGTCATCACCCTGATGACCCTGCACACCGCCAAGGGGCTGGAGTTCCCGGTGGTCTTCCTCACCGGCATGGAGGACGGCGTCTTCCCGCACATGCGCGCCCTCGGCCAGACCAAGGAGTTGGAGGAGGAGCGGCGCCTGGCTTACGTCGGCATCACGCGCGCGCGGGAGCGCCTGTATCTGACCCGCTCGGCGATGCGCAGCGCGTGGGGCCAGCCGTCGTACAATCCGCCCTCCCGTTTCCTGGAGGAGATCCCGTCGGCGCACGTGGACTGGAAGCGCAAGGGCGGCGCCGCGCCCCTGTCCTCCGGGCCGGTCGGCGGGGTGGCCGCCTCGCTGTCGTCGTCCCGCTCCCGTTCGTCGGCGTCCGGCGCCGCGGGGTTCGCCACCCGCCGGACGTCGGAGAAGCCGGTGGTGTCGCTCACCGCCGGCGACCGGGTCACGCACGACCAGTTCGGTCTGGGCACGGTGGTCGCGGTCAAGGGCACCGGCGGCAACGCCGAGGCGACGATCGACTTCGGCGACGCCAAGCCCAAGCGGCTGCTGCTGCGCTACGCGCCAGTGGAGAAGTTGTAGCCATGCGCGGCGCCCGCTTGGGCGCCCGCTGATTCCTCGCCCCGCCCGGGGCCGTACGTCTGGAGTCCGTGTGGACCCCGCTCAGCGGGGTCCGTGCGGACTCCGCTCAACGGGCGAGGGCTTCGCGGCTCACGTCGGATCGAGGCCGTGACTGCGCAGCCACGGCAGCGGGTCGACGGGCGGTCCGCCCGCCGGCCTGACCTCGAAGTGCAGATGCGGGCCGGTGGAGTTGCCCGAGTTGCCGGAGTAAGCGATCGGCTCGCCGGCCTTGACGACCGTGCCGGTGGACGCCTGATACCGGGAGAGGTGGCAGTACCAGGTCTGCGTGCCGTCCTTGGCGGTGAGGATCAGCATGTTGCCGTAGGCGCTGTTCCACTGGGTGCGGACCGTGCCGTCGGTCGCGGCCACGACCTGCGTCCCGAACGAGACGGGGAAGTCGATGCCGGTGTGCACGGACATCCAGTTCACTCCGGCCTGGCCGAAGTAGGCGCTCAGGCCCCTCTGCGTGACCGGGAGGACGAACTTCGGGCGCAGTCTCTCCTTGCGCGCCGCGTTCTGCGCCGCCTTCTTCTTCTCGGCCTGCTGCTGCGCCCGGAGGTCGATGCGCTCCTGGGTACGGCTGGCCCGGTCGGCGAAGTCGTCCGCTCCGGCGGACAGGCGCTGCAACTGGGTGTCCAACGTGTGGTTGGCGGCGGCCGACTGCACGGGGTGCACGTCGGACGCGGCCGCCGCGCTCTGCGTGGTCTCGCCGGTGAGACCGCCGACGGACGCGGCGGCGATTCCGGCGACCCCCATCACGCACGCCGAGGGCACGGCCACGGTCAGCAGCGCCGAGCGCTTGGCGGGGCTGCGCCGCCGGGAGCGCCCCGCGCCGCGGGAACCGGCGGTCGGCGCCGGGGCCGGTACCTGCTCCTCCTGCTCCTCCAAGAGCGCGGGAGCAGCGGGCAGTTCACCCGTCGCCAGCATGTCCCCGTCCCCGTCCCCGTCCCCGTCTGCGGCGGACGGCTCGGAGGGCACGGGGTGCTCGTGGGGCTCTAGGTGCTCTGGGTGTGCGGCGGGGGCGGCGAAGTCCTCGCCGACGGCGACCGAGACGGTGTGGTCGGCGGGGGCGCCGTCGCTGTTCCACTGGGTGGCGTCGTAAACGCCGGTGTCATGGGGCTGCGCGTTCCAGTCCCACTGCGCGGTGTGGTCGGCCGCGAACCCGGCCCCGTCGGCCGGAAGCCAGGCGGTCGTGTCCCACTGGCCGCTGGCCTCGGCGGGCGCCGACTGCTGCGGCACGGTCGCCAGGTACTGGTACCCGGCGGCCCACCCCGTCGTGTCCCAGGCACCGGTGTCGTAGCCGGCGACGTCCTGGGCGGCGGCGCTGTGGGCTGGGGCGCCGTGGGCGGGAGTGTAGGCGTGCTCGGCCGGGTATGCGTCGTAGTGCGCGGTGTGGTGACCGCCGCCGGTGGGCCACAGGGCGGCGTCGTAGGCGCCGACAGCCGGTGCGGGGTGGGCGGAGAAGTCGCCGAAGAGCGGGTCGGCCGCGAAGTCCGCCGGGGGGTGCGCGCCTCCGAGGAGACCGGAGGCCGTGTAGTCGCCGTACGGGGCGTGGTCGCCGTACGCGACCTGCTGTCTGCCGTAGGGCGCCTCGGCGTCATCGGAGGCCGGAGCCAGGGGAGTCGCGGTCCCCGACGGGTGAGGGTCGTTCACCGACTTCTCTTTCGCCTCGACGACAGGGGCTGCCAGAGCAGTGCGGCGACTGTACCCGGCGGTCTGCGGGCGCGACAATCTTCCGCAGGTTTCCCGGGGGCGGGAAACGGGCAATCAGCCGTGATTCGGGGGACTCGGGCACACCCTTGGTGTTGTGTTCGAGAAGATGTTCGACGTCGAGGGAGCCGTGTCAGGCGACGGTGACCTGTCCGGAGCGCCGGACGGAGGGATCTCCCGGCCGTACGGTGTCCAGGGCCTGGCGTATCTTGCTCGCGACCGTGGGGTGCAGCGGCAGCGCGAGGTGGCCGATGCCGCTCACCTGGATGTTCTCCCCCCGAAGGTCGGGGTGCTCGACGCAGGCCGACTCCAGCGGATCCATCAGGTGGTCGAGGTCGCTCCAGAAGCTCACGAAATACGTGCGGCAGCCGGGAGCCGGACCTGACAGCTCCTCGATCAGCTCCGAGCCGGGCCGCATCTGACGCACGATCGGATGGGCGTTGGCCAGCGGCGCGACACGGGTGCCGCCGTGCGGGGTGCCGAGAGTGACCAGCGTGCGCACGCGCAGGTCGCCGCCGAGCCGCTGCACGTAGTAGCGGGCGATCAGGCCGCCGAGGCTGTGTCCGACGACGTCGACGCGGTCGCTGCCGGTGCGCTCGCAGATCTCCTCTATGTGCCGGCCCAAGAGATCGGCCGCGGTCCGGATGTCACAGGTCAGCGGCGAGTAGTTGAGGGACTCCACCCGGTGGCGGCCGTGCTGGGCGAGGCTGCGGCGCAGCAGGACGAAGACCGAGCGGTTGTCGATGAATCCGTGCAGCAGCACCACCGGCGGCTTCGCCTCCGCGGGGAGTTGCGCCGCGTCCTCCGGGGCGGGGTCCGGGCAGGAGGCGTTGCGGCGCTCCTGGATGATCCCGGAGGGGTAGAGGAGGACGTGACCCGCGAGGATCGCGAGTTCCAGGGCGGTCGCCTTCAGCAGCGCCAGCGACAGTCCGGCGATCCTGACCGGGAGCAGATGCTGGGCGAGCGGAAGAATGGGGTCTGCGACCCTGGTGACCTTCATGGCCGACCTCCTGTCGGCACGCGGGAGGACGGCACTGTCCCCCGTGTGCCCTTGTGGGCCGTCGCGGCGAAGGCGGCCGACGGGGCAAGAGCGGGGCACGCGGGGCGGAAGGCCCGGCGCCCGGCGTACGGGACGCCGAGGGGGCGGCGAGGTCCCCTGTCGGTGTGGCGACGAGGGCCCCCGCTGTCGTGCCGTATCTGCCCTGTGTGTCCTTCATGCCCGCGCCGGTGCTCCGCACCACCACGGCGCGTGGCGCGCGGTGCGCCGGTGCGACGACCTCGTAGCGGCTCCCGTGACGCTTCTCCCCGCCGTGCTCCCCCCGCCGCGGTGAACTGCGGCGCGTCGACCGCGGCGACGGGGAACAATGCGGAGTACTCGGTTCCCACCGGCTCGACGAGTCGGAAGGAGTGTCCCACCGTGTGATTTCCCCCTCTGTCAGCACCGTGAAACTGCCGATTGCGGGATGGTGCAGATAACGTTCGTTCACTTCCCCGGACAACGTCGTGCGGGGCGTCCGTCCCCCGGGGAACGGATCCAGTCGGTTCATGGAGGCAGTGATGGGTGTGGCAGCCGGTCCGATTCGCGTGGTGGTGGCCAAGCCGGGGCTCGACGGCCATGACCGGGGCGCGAAGGTGATCGCGCGGGCGCTGCGCGACGCCGGCATGGAGGTCATCTACACCGGGCTCCACCAGACTCCGGAGCAGATCGTCGCCACGGCGATCCAGGAGGACGCCGACGCGATCGGACTGTCCATCCTGTCCGGGGCGCACAACACGCTGTTCGCCGCCGTGATCGGCCTTCTGACGGAGCGCGACGCGCAGGACATCGTCGTCTTCGGCGGCGGGATCATCCCCGAGGCGGACATCGCGCCGCTCAAGGAGAAGGGCGTCGCGGAGATCTTCACGCCCGGCGCGACCACCCAGGCGATCGTGGACTGGGTCAAGGCCAACGTCCGCCAGCCCACCCAGGCGTAGCGGCCGCGGCAGGCGGCTCAGCCGTCCCGGCCGCCCAGTTCCGCGGCCATGGCGGCGCGCAGCCGCAACGTCGTCACCAGGCGCTGGAACGCCTCCGCCCAGTACCCGCCGGCCCCGGGCGACGCGTCCTCCGCCTCGTCCGGCGCGGCCAGCAGCGCGTCGAGCCGGTGCGCCTCCGCGGGCTCCAGGCACCGCTCGGCCAGTCCCATCACTCCGCTGAAACTCCATGGGTAACTCCCTGCGTCCCGCGCGATGTCGAGCGCGTCGACCACCGCCCGTCCGAGCGGCGCGGCCCACGGCACCGCGCACGCTCCGAGCAGTTGAAACGCTTCGGACAGTCCGTGCGCCGCGATGAAGCCGGCCACCCAGTCGGACCGTTCGGCGTCGCCCAGCGTGCCGAGCAGCTTGGCGCGCTCGGCCAGGGACACCGCTCCCGGGCCCCCGGCGCCGGGCGCCGCGGGCGCCCCCAGCAGCGCACGCGCCCACTGCGCGTCCTTCTGCCGCACCGCCGCCCGGCACCACGCGCCGTGCAACTCGGCCCGCCAGTCGTCCGCCACCGGAAGGGCCGTGATCTGCTGCGGTGTGCGGCCGCCCAGCCGCGCCGGCCAGGCGCCGAGCGGCGCCGCTTCGAGGAGCTGACCCAGCCACCACGACCGCTCGCCCCGGCCGGCCGGGGCGTTGGCCACCACGCCGTCGCGCTCCATTCCCGCGTCGCACTCGTGGGGCGCCTCGACGACGAGCACCGGCGCCGGGCGGGTGCGGTCGACGGAGAGACAGGCCCCGGCCCGGTCCGCCATCCGGGCGGCGAGCGCGGAATGCGGCAGCGCGGAGAGCAGCTCCGCCGCCGTCGCCCGCACGGTGCGGCTGCGGTCGGCCAGGGCCTGTTCGAGGAACGGCTCGTCGTCCGGGCCGAGGCCGGCGCGCAGCGAGTCGAGGAACATCAGCCGGTCCTCGGCCCGCTCGGACGCCCAGGTGGAGGCGAGCAGCTCGCGCGCTGCTCGGGGTCGCCGCCCGCGCAGCGCCGCCAGGAGGGCGACCCGCTCGGCGAACAGGCCCTCCTCCCAGAGCTGCCGCATCCGGTCCGGATCCTCGGAGCCGGGCAGCGCGGCGCCGCCGCCCGGGGTCGCCCGCAGGACGAACCGCCAGTCGGGATGGAATCGCGCCAGCCACAGCGCGCGCGGACCGGCGAAGGCCAGCGCGGCCGTGCGCAGGTCCGTGCGGCTCCTGGCCGCGTCCAGCAGCGCGGGCAGCGTCTCGGCGTGCGCGGCGTAGCCGTGCGCGTTCGCCGCGGCCAGCCACTGCGGCAGCAGCTCCACCAGATCGGGGGCGGGCCCCCGGCGTCCGCCGCTGGCCGTGCCAGACCGGTCGGCGAGCAGCATCGCCAGTCTGCGGGCCGCCGCGTCGGGAAGGGGCGGGCGCGGGTCCGCGGCCGCGGGCTCCGGGCGCTCGGCCGCCGGTGCGGGGAGCAGCCCCGCCCGCCGGTGCACGGTCTGTACGGCCGCCGCGTCGAGCAGCGCCGCGGGCGCCTGCCGCCCTGAGACGGCGCCTTGGGGTCTGCGGCGGTCCGTGCCGAGCAGAGCGCTGGTGACCGACTCCTCCCAGGCGCCCGGCGCGGGCGCCTCCACCGGGGCGGAGGTCCTCATCATGAGCTTCCTTTCCCTAGCCGGATCGCCTGAGGGGAGTCGGAGGTCACGGTCTCCGAGTTTCCCCCGGGGCGGAAGAGAATCGTGGATCGGGTGAGAAAGAACGCTGGACGAACAGTGGTCGCGGCCTGCGTGCGCCTTATGGGTGAGGCTTCCCGCAGGGTCCAAGGCGCCCCGCACTGGTCGGGCGGACATCACCCCAATGCCCCACACATCAGGGGCCCGACCATGCGACGTGTCACGGACGGCAGGCATTCGCTCAACACAGCGTCACCATTCTCTCCTCGTCGCGCGTCCACACGGTCAGCGGGGTGAAGCCGCGGTGACCGCACTCGCCGAACACCGTGACCGGCGCACCGCCCGATAGCGCCACCAGCCGCCAGAGCCCCGGACGGCTGCGGGCCGTCGGAGTGAGCGGCAGCGCGGCGTCGGCACCTGCGTCCGCCAATTGCCAGGAGTCGCCGTCCGGAACCGGCACGACGTCCCGCAGCGTCGCCGGGACCGACTCCAGCCACGGGTCGTCGCGCAGCGCCTCGCCGTAGCGGGCGGCGGCCTGCGCCGTCGTCACCCCGTGCGGGCGTATGCGCGTAGGCGCCGGAGGAGCGAGCTGCGCGCCCAGGGCCACGCGCGGCTGTCCTCCGCCCGGGAACGCGGCGACCTCCGCGTCCACGGCCCGTCCGACCGGCAGCGCCAGCTCCGGGGCGCGGCCGCCCGCGCCGTAGGACAGCAGCAGCGCCGTGCGCCCGGATTCGGCGCCGTGCAGCCAGATCCTGCGCGTGGTCAGCTTCGCGTCGGCGGTGTCGTACTGGGCGAGGACCAGCCAGCGGTCCCGCACCGCGGGGCCGTCCGCGGCGGCGGGCAGCCCGACGCGGGAGCGGACCGTCGCCGCCAGCTCCGGCGGCAGCCGGTCGCGGCGCAGCCAGCCCTGGACCAGGAGGTGCAGCAGAGCGCACTCCTCCAGCAGCCGCACCGGCCAGCCCGGTCCGGACGACGCGATGGTCCCCAGTTCCCGCACCCGCGCCGCCAGGCCGGGCGCCTGTGCGTCGACCATGCGGGCCGCCGTCTCCTCCCACAGTCCGTACCCCGACTGCTCGGCCGCGGCCAGACCGCCGCGCAGCAGGTCGGCCAGCCGCTGCTCCAGCTCCGTCGCGCCCGCGGTGATCCGCTCGGCCCGGCGCTCCGCCCGGCGGCGCGCCGCCTCCGGGTCGGCGGCCCCGGCGCCCGGCGCCGGACCGCCCGCCTGCCGGTCCGCCTCGCCGGCGCTCCGCCGTCGTCTGCCCGCTATCCACTGTCCGGCCCAGTCCGGCGGACTGCCGGGCGGCACGGCGCCCTCTCCGGCCGCCCACAGCAGCAGAAGTCCGAGCGCGTGCTTGCACGGGAACTTACGGCTCGGGCAACTGCACTTGTACGCGGGCCCGGTCGCCTCCGCGAGGTCGACGACCGTCTGGTACGGCCTGCTCCCGCTGCCCTCGCACTGCCCCCACACCGTCCCCTCGTCACCACTGCCCGCCTCGGACCACGGTCCCGCCGTGCCGAGCTTGCTTCCCGCTTTGCGTGACGCGACGTCAGGCGCCAGTGCCAGCACCTGGTCCGCGGTCCAGCGCACCCCCTGCTGAGTCATGCCATCGAAGGTAGATCCCCCCACTGACAATCGGCCCCGAGACGGCGTTTGCGCAGGTCAGAGCGATTGTCAGTGCCGTGGTGCACGGTAGACGCCAGATCCGAACCGGCCGAGCTGGAGGGGGCCTCAGCAATGTCTGTGTCCGTAGAACCGAACTCTGCCGAACCGAGCCGCGACCGCTCCGCACCCGGGAACCCGGCGCCCGGACAATCCGTGGGCGACGACTCCGCGCCCGGACGTCTCGCGCCCGGGAACGAGCGGTCGGCGGGCGGCGCGGGAAGCGCCGGTACGACGGACGGCGCGGCTGCGACCGGAGGCGCCGGCGAGGCGGGTGGCGCGGACGGCGCTCAGGCGATGCGGCCGCACGCCGAGGACGCCTTCGCCGCCGAACTGGCCGCGCTCGCCGCACAGGACGACCGGCCGCGCCCCGTCCGCTGGAAGCTGTCGCCGTGGGCCGTGGCGACCTACCTGCTCGGCGGCACGCTGCCGGACGGCACGGTGATCACCCCCAAGTACGTCGGCCCGCGCCGCATCGTCGAGGTCGCCGTCACCACGCTCGCCACGGATCGCGCCCTGCTCCTGCTCGGCGTGCCCGGCACGGCGAAGACCTGGGTCTCCGAGCACCTGGCCGCGGCGGTCAGCGGCGACTCCACCCTGCTGGTGCAGGGCACAGCGGGCACTCCGGAGGAGGCCATCCGCTACGGATGGAACTACGCCCGGTTGCTGGCACACGGCCCGAGTCGCGACGCCCTCGTGCCGAGCCCCGTCATGCGGGCCATGGCGCGGGGGATGACAGCCCGGGTCGAGGAGCTGACCCGCATCCCGGCCGACGTGCAGGACACGCTGATCACGATCCTCTCGGAGAAGACCCTGCCGATCCCGGAGCTGGGCGACGAGGTGCAGGCGGTCCGCGGCTTCAACCTGATCGCCACGGCCAACGACCGCGACCGCGGGGTCAACGACCTGTCCAGCGCTCTGCGCCGGCGCTTCAACACGGTGGTGCTGCCGCTGCCCGAGACGCCGGAGGCCGAGGTCGACATCGTCTCCCGCCGCGTCGACCAGATAGGCCGCTCCCTCGATCTGCCGGCCGTGCCGGACGGCGTCGACGAGATTCGCCGCGTCGTGACCGTCTTCCGCGAGCTGCGCGACGGCGTCACCGCGGACGGCCGGACCAAGCTGAAGTCGCCCAGCGGCACGCTGTCGACGGCGGAGGCCATCTCGGTCGTCACCAACGGCCTCGCCCTCGCCGCCCACTTCGGCGACGGTGTGCTGCGAGCCGGTGACGTCGCCGCGGGCATCCTCGGCGCGGTGGTCCGCGATCCCACGGCCGACCGCGTCATCTGGCAGGAGTACCTGGAGACGGTGGTCCGCGAGCGCGACGGCTGGAAGGACTTCTACCGAGCCTGCCGAGAGGTGAGCGCGTGAGAGGGGGACGGCGCCGCATGCGGCCGCCGCGACCCCGGCCCCGGACCGGCGTGAGGGCGAACCGAGTTGGACGGGACGGCTAGGCGGACAGCGCGGATGACGCGTGACGGCGCGGACGGCACGCGGAGGAGGGGGCTGGCCTCACGGGCACGGCCCGCAGGAGGCGGCTGGGGCGGACGAGGCCGACAGGCGGACGGGTGCGGCTGGCGGGACGGGCGAGGCAGGAAGGTTCACCGGCGCGGCTGGCGCGGCTGGCGAGACGGATGAGGCGGACAAGGGCACTGACGCGGCTGCCGTGGCGGACGAGGCGAAAAGAGGGCAGGTGCGGCTGGCCGGGACGGACAAAGCCGGGAAGAGGGCAGGCGCGGCTGCCGGGACCGGCGGAGCTGGGTTGGCGAGGAACAGGGCCGTCCGGGCTGCCGACAGGCGGGGCTGGCGGGGCAGGGCGGACGACGACCGAGAGGGGGACGTTGTGACAGGAGTCGAAGGGGCGCGGAGCCGTTCAGCCGGTGCGCAGCCGTTGTTGCTGGGCGTGCGGCACCACGGGCCCGGGTCCGCGCGGGCGGTGCGGGCCGCGCTGGAGGCGGCGCGGCCGAGGGCGGTGCTGATCGAGGGGCCGCCGGAGGCCGACGCGCTGATCCCGCTCGCCGCCGAGGAGGGCATGCGGCCTCCGGTCGCCCTCCTCGCCCACGCCGTGGACGAGCCGGGGTGCTCCGCTTTCTGGCCGCTGGCCGAGTTCTCCCCGGAGTGGGTCGCCGTCCGCTGGGCTCTGGAGCACGACGTTCCGGCCCGCTTCATCGACCTTCCGGCCGCGCACACACTGGCGTTGACGAGGGATGACGGTGCCGACCCGCTCCTGAAGGACCCGGACGGCCTGCGCGGTGACGGTGCTTCGGACAGCCACGGAGGCCGGGAGGATCAGGACAGCCGGGAGCATCAAGACAGCGCGGACCGAGCGGAACGCCGGGACCGTGCCGGAGGCCAGGCGTACGAAGGCGGCCGGGCTCGCGAGGGCGGCCAGGCGTACGAGGGCGGCCGGGGCCGCGAAAGCGACCGGGACGGGGACTGGGACCAGGACCGGGACCGGGACCGGGACCGGGTGGACGGCCCGGATCAGACGGGCGGCCCGGACCGTGAAGGCGGCCTGGACCGCGAAGGGACCCTGGACCGCGCGGGCTCCCGGGACCGTGAGCGGGGCAGGGGTCATGACGGCCGCCGAGGTCCGGATTACGGCGAGGGCTCTGGGGAGGAGCGGCCCGCGGAGATCTCGGCCGCGAGCCGCCGGCAGGAGGGGGACGTGCGTGTCGACCCTCTCGCCGTGCTCGCCGACGTCGCCGGGTACGACGACCCCGAGCGCTGGTGGGAGGACGTGATCGAGCACCGGGGCGCGGGGGAGGGCGACGCGTTCGCCCCGTTCCTCGCGCTGGAGGAGGCCATGGGCGCGCTGCGGGAGGCGTACGGCGACGTGGGGCGCGACCGGGACCTCGTGCGCGAGGCCCACATGCGGCTCCATGTGCGCTCTGCCCTGCGGGAGTTCGGCGGCGACGTGGCCGTGGTGTGCGGGGCGTGGCATGTGCCCGCGCTTCGGCGGAAGACGGCCGTCGCCGCCGACCGCGCGCTGCTGAAGGGGCTCCCCAGGGTCAGGACCGACATGACGTGGGTGCCGTGGACGCACCGCCGGCTGTCCCGGTTCAGCGGCTACGGCGCGGGCATCGACTCCCCGGGCTGGTACGCCCACCTGTTCGCGGCGCCGGACCGGCCTGTCGAGCGGTGGCTGACCAAGGTGGCGGGACTGCTGCGTGCGGAGGACCGGATGGTGTCCTCCGCCCACGTCATCGAGGCGGTGCGGCTGGCGGGGACGCTCGCCGCGATGCGCGGGCGCCCGCTGGCCGGGCTGAGCGAGACGACGGACGCCGTGCGGGCGGTGATGTGCGACGGCTCGGACGTACCCCTCGCGCTGGTGCACGACCGGCTCGTGGTCGGGGACGTCCTGGGGGAGGTCCCGGACGCGGCGCCCGCGGTCCCCTTGCAACGCGACCTCACCCGTCTCCAGCGGCGGCTGCGCCTGAAACCCGAGGCGTCGGAGCGGGAACTGGAGCTGGATCTGCGCAAGGAGACCGACGCCGGGCGGAGCAGACTGCTGCACCGGCTGCGGCTGCTGGGCGTCGGCTGGGGAGAGGCGGCGGCCTCGCGGGGCAGCACGGGCACCTTCCGCGAGACCTGGCGGCTGCGCTGGGAGCCGGAGTTGGCGGTGCGGGTCGCCGAAGCCGGTGTGTGGGGGACCACCGTGCTCGCCGCAGCGACCGCCAAGGCCGAGACAGACGCCGCCGGCGCACAGGCGCTCGCCGACGTGACCGCCCTGGCGGAGCACTGCCTGCTCGCCGGACTCCCCGACGCGCTGCCCGTGGTGATGCGGGTGCTGGCCGACCGGGCGGCGCTCGACGCCGACGTCGGGCACCTGGCCCAGGCGCTGCCGGCCCTGGTCCGCTCCCTGCGCTACGGCGACGTGCGGGGCACGGACACCGGCGCCCTGGCCGGCGTCGCCGCGGGGCTGGCCGAGCGGGTCTTCGTCGGTCTCCCGCCCGCCTGCTCCGCTCTCGACGCGGACGCCGCCGAGCAGATGAGGGGCCACGTCGACGCGGTGCACGCGGCCGTCGGTCTGCTAGGCGACACCCTCACGGCCGGCCACGGCGACCTGCGGGCCCGCTGGCACACGGTGCTGGGGAAGCTGTCGGGACGGGACGCCGTGCCGGGCGTCCTGTGCGGACGCGCGGTGCGCCTCTTGCTCGACGACGGCGCGATGGAGCAAGAGCGGGCGGCCCGGCTCATGGGGCTCGCGCTCTCCCCGGGCACGGCGCCGCCCGACGCGGCGGCCTGGATCGAGGGCTTCGTCGGCGGCGGGGGCGGGATGCTGCTCGTGCACGACGAGCGGCTGCTCGGCCTGGTCGACGCCTGGCTGACCGCGGTGCCTCCAGAGGCGTTCACCGACGTGCTGCCGCTGCTGCGCCGCACTTTCTCGGCGTACGAGTCCGGCGTGCGCAGAGCACTGGGCGAGCTGGTCCGGCGCGGACCGGCGCGCGGCGACGCGACCACCGGCGCCGCAGCGTCCGCCGTTCCCGGTTTCGCCGCGCACATCGACCTCGAACGGGCGGACGCCGTGATGCCGGTGCTGCGGACCTTGCTGGGGTGGGGCGAGGAGACGACGGCGGACGGCGGATCATCCCCGGGGCGACTGCCCGTGGACAGCGGTGGAGTCGCGACCACGACCGCGGCGGGACGCGGATGATGCGGACGACAACCCGAGGCGGCTGACGCGGCCGGACTGCTTGGGGCGGCTGACGGGGCCGGATTGCCGCGGGGGGTGGCTGATGCGGCCGAACGAGCTGGGGCGGAAGACGCGCGACGCAGGCGAACCGTGCAGGCGCACCGCCCGAGGTGGCTCAGGCGGCCGAGGCGCACGACGCAGTTCACGGACAGACGGATACGGAGAGGGAGGAGCACGAGGTGGACGCAGTGGACCCGGCGCAGGAGCGGCTGCGCCGCTGGCGGCTCGTGCTCGGCGGCGACGCGGCCGACGGCACCGGACAGGCGCTGTACGGGAAGGACGCGGCGATGGACGGTGCGCTGGCCGCGCTCTACGGGAAGGGGGACAGACCGCGCACGGATCGCGGGGGACGGGACCGTTCGGCGGGGCTGGGGGCGTCCGCGCCCTCGGTGGCGCGCTGGCTGGGCGACATACGGAGGTACTTCCCCTCCTCCGTGGTCCAGGTCATGCAGCGGGACGCCATCGACCGGCTCGGGCTGTCCGCGCTGCTGCTGGAGCCGGAGATGCTGGAGGCGGTCGAGGCGGACGTGCATCTCGTCGGCACGCTGCTCTCGCTCACCAAGGCGATGCCGGAGACGACGAAGGAGACGGCACGCGCCGTCGTGCGCAAGGTCGTCGAGGATCTGGAGCGGCGGCTCGCCACCCGTACCCGGGCCACGCTCACCGGCGCGCTCGACCGCAGCGCGCGCGTCAGCAGACCGCGTCACCGCGACATCGACTGGAACCGCACGATCGGGGCCAATCTCAAGCACTACCTGCCCGAGTACCGGACGGTCGTGCCGGAGCGGCTCATCGGGTACGGACGCGCGTCGCAGTCCGTGAAGAAGGAGGTGATCCTCTGTATCGACCAGTCCGGTTCGATGGCGGCGTCCGTGGTGTACGCGTCGGTGTTCGGCGCCGTGCTGGCGTCGATGCGGTCGATCAGCACGCGGCTGGTCGTGTTCGACACGGCGGTCGTCGACCTCACCGACCAGCTCGACGATCCGGTCGACGTGCTCTTCGGCACCCAGCTCGGCGGCGGCACCGACATCAACCGGGCGCTGGCGTACTGCCAGGCGCGGATCACCCGGCCCGCGGAGACGGTGGTCGTGCTGATCAGCGATCTGTACGAGGGCGGCATACGGGAGGGGATGCTCAAGCGGGTCGCGGCGATGAAGGCGTCAGGGGTGCAGTTCGTGACGCTGCTCGCGCTCTCCGACGAGGGGGCGCCCGCCTACGACCGGGAGCACGCGGCCGCGCTGGCGGCGCTCGGCGCACCGGCGTTCGCCTGCACACCCGATCTCTTCCCGGAGGTGATGGCGGCGGCGATCGAGAAGCGCCCGTTGCCGATACCGGAGACGGCCTGACGAACCGGGCGGGCACGGGGCGCCCTCCCTGGCTTGACCGGCTGCGCGACGACGTGCTGCCGACGGAATCGCCGCGGCACAGAGGACACGGCTGCCCAACGGTGGTGTTCAGCTTGTGTGTTCGTCGGAATTTCGTGCGAGGATCGATGTCTCGTTCGGCGGTGCGTCGCCCCGCTCGGGAAGGAACCGTCCTCTGTGCCCTCGTCAGCAGCCCGTCCCGCCGCCGTCCTGCGTGTGATGCGCTCGGCGGCAGGACGGTGTGTACTGCGACTGGGCCTGCTGGCGGGGACGCTGTTCCTGCTCGGGTTCCTCTCCGGGCAGCAGGCGCACGCGGCGGAACGGCAGCCCGTGGCGCCGGGCGGCGCTTCGGCATGGAGCGAGTCGGCGGCGGCCACGAGCGGGAGGGCGACCGACCACCCCGTGGTCCGGCCGGTGACGGCCCCCCGCGCTCGGCCGGTGACCGATTCCGGCGTCCGGCCGGTGACCACCCCTGGCGTCCGGCCGGCAACCGATCTCATCGTTCGGCCGGTGATTGCCCCTAGCGTCCGGCCGCTTACCGGCATCGGTTTTCATGCGGCCGTCGAGTCCGCCGCGCGGCCGGTGGGCGGCGTACATGGCGTGCGGCCGGGGGTTGCCTCCGCCGTTCCTGCCGTGGTCAACGAGGCTGGCGAGTCGATCGGTGGCCTTGAGGACGTCGCGGCGGACGGCCTGAGCGGCGTCGTCGCGAAGGTGACGTCGGCGGTGTCGCTGCCCGGTCCGTCGGGGCAGTCCGCGCCGTCCTTCCCGCCGGTGCTCGGACGGGGCGACCCGCCTTCCGGTTCCGCCCAACCGTCGCACTCCGCTCGCCGCCCTTCGCCTTCTTCCGGTTCGACCGCCCTGCCGGGCGTCTCCGGACGGCCGGAGGGGCTGCCGGCCGCGATGAAGGCGCCCAGGGCGTCGTCGCGGCCGCTGCCTGGCCGGACGGACGCAGTGTCAGCGGGTGCGAAGGCGACTGACGGGGCGTTCCGTTCGGTGGAAGCTCTTGCGGGGGCATGCGCCGTCGAGGCACGACCGTGCGGCGTAGGCATCGCACTTCGCGGCGCCGGGGACGTCCCTCGCGCTCCGCGCGGCGGGCGCTCGGTCCGACCGCTCGGTCCCGTCCGGCAGGCGCCCACCGGTGACCCGGGCGGGACCGTGGGCAGCCAGTCCGCGTCGGATGCGGCCGCCTCACCCCACCGGGATCTGCACGCCGTCGCCTCGGCCGCCCGGACGTCGTCGCCGCTGGTGCGTGGCGCCGCCGTAGGCGCCGACCCGGCAGGGGCGCGGGACGCGGGCCGGGACGTGCCGTTCTTCCCCGGCTAGCCAGGGGCCGCCCCACCTCGGCCGAGGAACCACCCCGCCTCGGTCGACGAAGGGCGCTCCGCCGTGGTCGACGAAGCCCGCCGCGCCTCGGCCAACGGGACACGTGGCCCCGGCCGACGGAACCCGCTCCGACCCGACTCGGCCGGGACGGCTGGCGCGGCTGTACGCGGGGCCTCTTCGCAAGCGCGGCGGGCGCTTCCACCGACTCCGCGTGGTTCGGCGGGCGGGGACGGCCGAAAGCCGTCGGTCCGTCCCGCACCCGTTCAGAACCCCGTGGAAGGGCACGCTGGTCCCCATTGGGGTGGGGACCGTACGCCCTGGGCCCTTCGGGGCTGCTCCAGGGGCCTCACCGAGCCGACCCCAGCTCGGTGAGGCCCTACGCCTCCGTCCCGCCGCGCCGCCGCCCGCGCGCCTGCTGTGTCGACGCCCGTCACCCACCGCGCGGCACCCCCGCCGACCCATACGGCACCGCCCGGTGCCCGCGGCACGCCGCGTGATGCCCGCGCGCCCACCGCGTAGCGCCCCCCGCGGCACCCACGCCGACGCCCGCGCACCCGCCGCGCACCCGCCGCGCGGCACCCATGCGGCGCCCCCGCGGCGCCCCACGCGGCACCCGCGCGGGGCGCCCCGCCGCGCCCCGCGCGGCGCTCGCGCGCTCACGCCGCGGCACCCCGTGCCGCGGCGTGCGGCATCGTGTGACAGGTATCACCGCTCGCGGGTGACCTCCGATTTAGGGCCCTTCGGCAAGCGGCGATAACCTGCGAGATGGACATGCCGCGCCTCGGACACCGTGTGCGCCCCCCTTGTGACACAGCGGACGTCACGTTGCCCTGCGCGGCACGCCCACGCATCCAACGAACCGCAAGATCACTGATAGGGACGGAAGCGCGTGGACCTGTTCGAGTACCAGGCGAGGGACCTCTTCGCCAAGCACGGTGTACCGGTGCTGGCCGGTGAAGTCATCGACACGCCTGAGGCGGCGCGCGAGATCACCGAGCGGCTGGGCGGCAAGTCGGTCGTCAAGGCGCAGGTGAAGGTCGGTGGTCGCGGCAAGGCCGGCGGCGTCAAGCTCGCCGCCACTCCGGACGAGGCCGTCGCGCGTTCGACGGACATCCTCGGCATGGACATCAAGGGCCACACGGTCCACAAGGTCATGATCGCCGAGACCGCTCCGGAGATCGTCGAGGAGTACTACGTCTCCTTCCTCCTCGACCGCGCCAACCGCACCTTCCTCTCCATCGCCTCCGTCGAGGGCGGCATGGAGATCGAGGAGGTCGCGGCCACCCGCCCCGACGCCGTCGCGCAGACCCCGATCGACGCCATCGACGGCGTGACCCCGGAGAAGGCCCGCGAGATCGTCGCGGCCGCGAAGTTCCCGGCCGAGGTCGCCGACCAGGTGGCCGACGTCCTGGTCACGCTGTGGGACACCTTCATCAAGGAGGACGCCCTCCTGGTCGAGGTCAACCCGCTGGCCAAGGTCGCCTCCGGTCAGGTCATCGCCCTGGACGGCAAGGTCTCCCTGGACGACAACGCGGAGTTCCGCCACCCGGACTTCGCGGAGCTGCACGACAAGGCGGCCGCCAACCCGCTCGAGGCGGCGGCCAAGGAGAAGAACCTCAACTACGTCAAGCTCGACGGCGAGGTCGGCATCATCGGCAACGGCGCGGGTCTGGTCATGTCGACCCTCGACGTCGTCGCCTACGCCGGTGAGAAGCACGGCGGCGTCAAGCCCGCCAACTTCCTGGACATCGGCGGCGGCGCCTCCGCCCAGGTCATGGCCAACGGCCTGGAGATCATCCTGGGCGACCCGGACGTCCGCTCCGTGTTCGTCAACGTCTTCGGCGGCATCACCGCCTGCGACGAGGTCGCCAACGGCATCGTCCAGGCGCTGAAGCTCCTGGAAGACCGCGGCGAGGAAGTCACCAAGCCGCTCGTCGTCCGCCTCGACGGCAACAACGCCGAGCTGGGCCGCAAGATCCTCACCGACGCCGCCCACCCGCTGGTACAGCGCGTCGACACCATGGACGGCGCGGCCGACAAGGCCGCTGAGCTGGCCCACGCCGCCAAGTAAGCACTCAGGACGAGGACACAACACACCATGGCTATCTGGCTCAACAAGGACAGCAAGGTCATCGTCCAGGGCATGACGGGCGCCACCGGCATGAAGCACACCAAGCTCATGCTGGCCGACGGCACCAACGTCGTGGGCGGCGTGAACCCGCGCAAGGCGGGTCAGACCGTGGACTTCGACGGGACCGAGGTACCCGTCTTCGGCACCGTCAAGGACGCCATCGAGAAGACCGGCGCCGACGTCTCCGTCATCTTCGTGCCGGAGAAGTTCACCAAGGACGCGGTGATCGAGGCCATCGACGCCGAGATCGAGCTGGCCGTCGTGATCACCGAGGGCATCGCCGTGCACGACTCGGCCGCCTTCTGGGCCTACGTCGGCAAGAAGGGCGGCAAGACCCGCATCATCGGCCCGAACTGCCCCGGCATCATCACCCCGGGCCAGTCGAACGTCGGCATCATCCCGGGCGACATCACCAAGCCGGGCCGCATCGGCCTGGTCTCGAAGTCGGGCACGCTGACCTACCAGATGATGTACGAGCTGCGGGACATCGGCTTCTCCACGGCCGTCGGCATCGGCGGCGACCCGATCATCGGCACCACGCACATCGACGCCCTCGCCGCGTTCCAGGCCGACCCCGAGACCGACCTGATCGTGATGATCGGCGAGATCGGCGGCGACGCCGAGGAGCGGGCCGCGGCCTTCATCAAGGAGAACGTGACCAAGCCGGTCGTCGGCTACGTCGCGGGCTTCACCGCGCCCGAGGGCAAGACCATGGGCCACGCCGGCGCCATCGTCTCCGGTTCCTCCGGTACCGCGCAGGCCAAGAAGGAGGCCCTGGAGGCCGCGGGCGTCAAGGTCGGCAAGACCCCGACCGAGACGGCCAAGCTCGCCCGCGAGATCCTCGCCGGCTGAGGCACGCCACGCGCCACGACGGGCCCGCCCCCTTCCTGCCGGGAAGGGGGCGGGCCCGTTTGCGTCGGAGGGGGGCGCGTTCGTTCGCGTGCGGTGGAGGCGGCCCCGTGTGCGTGTTCGGAAGGTGCGGCCCCGTGGGTGCCCGGAGGGGCGGCCCCGTTCGCACGCGGAAGGTGCCGTCCCTTGTGCGTCCGGAGGGGCGCGCCCCCGTTCGCATGCGGAAAAGGCGGCCCCGCGTGCGTCCGAAAGAGGCGGCCCCGTCTGCATCCGGAAGAAGCGGCCCCATGTGCGTCCGGAAGAGGCGCCCCCGTTCGCGTACGGACGAAGCGGCGCTGTTCGCGTCCGGAAGAAGCGGCTCCGTGTACGTACGGACGAGGCGCCGCCGTTCGCGTCGGCGTGCGGCTATTCGGCCTCCGGGGACAGCCGTTCCGGACCGGCGGCCGTCATCCGGCGCAGCTCGGCGCGCAGCTTCTGCTCCTGCTGCGAGAGCGGGCCGAGCAGGCCGGTCGCGGGCGGGCCGCCGATCGCGTGACCGGGGGAGACCGGCGCCAGGTAGTGCGTGGGGGCCGTGTGCAGCGTGAGCGCCGTGGCGGCGATGATCGCGGCCGTGAACGCGACGGTGGAACGGGTCCAGAAGCGGGTGCTGCGTTCCCCGGCGGTCCGCAGGGCGGTCGCCGTGGCGGTCGCTCCGGAGAGGGCCCGGAGGTCCGCCCCCGCGGCCTCCGCCGTCCCCTCCGCCGCCGCGGCGGCCGTCATCCTCGCCCGCGCCTCCGCCGCGGCGGCGAACTGCCCCGCCGAGCCCAGCCGGACCAGCCGCCGGTGCAGTTCCGCCGGATCCCGCAGGTCCGGCAGGCGCACGGCGACGGCCTCGCGGGCGTGCATCAGGCGGTTCGCCGCCGCCGGGGTGCTCGCCTCCGTCTCCGCCGCGGTCTCCGGCAGGTCGAGGCCGACGCCGTCGTAGAGCACCAGCGTGCGGAGGTAGGACGGCGGGAGCGCGAGCAGCGCCTCCTGGAGCGCGCGGAGGGCGGGGTCCGTAGGCCGGTCGAGGGGGCGGCGCGGACGGAACCGGCGCCAGGGGGACAGCGCGCACTCGTACGTCGCCGCCCGCACCCAGCCCGCCGGGTCGCGGTCGTGGGCGACTTCCGGCCAGCGCAGCCAGGCCAGCCGGAACGCCTGCTCCACGGCCTCGTGCGCCCGTTCCTGACGGCCCGTGAGCAGGTACGCCTGCCGTACGAGGGCGGGGGCGCAGAAGGCGTGCAGGGCGTCGAAGCACTGAGCGGGCGTCAGGGGCTCGCGGTCGTGCGCGGGGGTTTCGGCCGCGACGCCGACGCCGTGCGCGGTCACCCGGCGGGGCTGAGTGCGCGTCAGGGCGGCTGTGGCGCCGACCCGTCCGCCCGCCGCCGGTGCGGGCAGCGGGTTCGCATGACGATCCGTCACAGTGCGTCCCTCCGTGTGGTTAGGCACATAAACGTATATTGAGCGACACTTCGGCGGTTCGCCTCTTGCGCCGGGAACGGGTGTGACGTTGAGAGCATGGCGGACGTGATCCAGACGACCCGACAACGCCCGCCGCTGCCGCAGCTCCGCACCCGTGTGAGGGACCGCTCGCCCGGTCTCGGCGCCGGCTGCCTCGGCGGGATGGTCGCGGCGGGACTCGGGCTCGGCTCGTTCGCCGTGCTCGTCGTCGTGCTGTGGATCAGCTCGCCGTACCCCGACAGCGGGCCGAGCGGCGCGCTGCACGTCGCCGCCGCCCTCTGGCTGCTCTCGCACGGCGCTGAACTCGTCCGGACCGACACGCTCTCCGGCGTCCCGGCGCCGGTCGGCGTGATCCCGCTGGCGCTGCTCGCGGCGCCCGCGGCGCTGATCCACCGGGCGGCGCGCGACGCCACCGACGCAGGCGACGCCGGCCCGCTCGCCCCGGCCCGCCTGTCCTGGGCCGGCATCGTCCTCGGCTACCTGACGGTCGCCGGCGGCGCCGCTGCCTACGCGGCGGACGGCGTGCTGCGCCCGTCCTGGCTGTGGACGGCCCTGTGGCTGCCGACGACGACGGCGACGGCGGCGGCCAGCGGGGTGTGGGCGGCGTACGGCTGTCCGCGCGGCCCGCTGGAGAAGCTGACGGGTCCGCTGCCGTCCGGCGTGCGGCGCCTGCTCCTGGCCCCTGGGCCGCGGGCGCGCCTCGGCGCGTCGTCGCGGGCGGCGGCCGCGGGGGCGGCGGTGTTCGCCGGGGGCGGCGCGTTGGTGCTCGGCGCGTCCCTGGTCGCGCACTCCGCGTCGGTCCAGGAGGCGTTCCCGCGGCTGACGGAGGGCTGGTCGGGGCGGTTCGCGGTCCTGCTGCTGTGCCTGGCGCTGTTGCCGAACGCGGTGGTGTGGGCGGCGGCCTACGCCCTCGGGCCGGGCTTCGTGCTCGGCGCCGGGCACGTCGTGGGCCCGCTGTCCTCGGCGCCGTCGCCGCAGCTCCCGGACCTGCCGCTGCTGGCCGCGGTGCCCGACGCGGGCCCCGGCGGCGCGCTGCACTGGGCGGCCGCCGCGGTGCCTGCGGCGGCCGGTCTGACGATCGGCTGGTTCGTCGGGACGGCGGCGGTACGGGAGGTCCGGGACGCCGGTGGGGCCGGAGGCGGAGCGGGCGGCAGAACAGGCGCCGGGCCGGGAGCCGGGCCGAAGCGGGCGTGGTCGTGGCGGCGGACCTCCGCCGGGGCGGGCCTGGGCTGCCTGCTGTGCGCGCTGGTGCTCGGGGCGGTCGCGCAGGGGGCGGGAGGCCCGCTCGGCAACGACGCGCTCAGCCGGTTCGGACCGGTGGGCTGGCAGGTCACGGCGGCCGCGCTGCTGGGGACGGCGACCACCGCCGTGCCGACCGCGCTGCTCGTCCGGGCCTGGCGCTACTGGGGGCGCCGCGCGCTATCGGCGGAGGCGATCCGGCAGGTCGTCGCGAAGTTCCGCGCGGGTCGCGCGCAGGCGGCGGAGCTGCCCGCCCCCGGCGTACGCCCCGCTGAGCGGTACGACTCCGCGCTGGAGTCCTACGACATGCTTCCCCTCGAAGCGCTCCCGCTGGACCCGCGGACACCCGGGTCCGCCCCGCCCGGCCCCGACGCGCCCGGCCCCGACGAGGACGCCGCCCAGCGGGCCACGGCCGGAGTCCCGGCGGCGCCCGAACAGCACCCGTACGCCGCCGCTGCGGACGAAGCCGAGAACGCCGAGGGCGCCTCGGATTACGGAGACCGCACCTTCGGTGCCTCACCCGACGCTGAGCGGTCACCCGGAGACAGGCGATCACGTAGCGACGCCGAGCCGCCCCCCGGCGACGGCGAGCGGCCTCGCGGGGACGCAGAGCGGTCACCTAGAACGGAGCGCGCACCCGAGGGCGACCGCCCCCCGAGCCCCCGCCCCGAGCCCGCGCAGCCAGCAACCGCCCCGCCCCGCCCCACACGACCACCGGCCGCCGAGCCGCCGCAACCGCCGCCTACGGGGGTGCCCCCGGCGCTGTGAGCACGTGGCGAGCGTGTCGCTCGGGGCCTTCTGGGCCCGCCCGGCCGCCGGCGGCCATCCTCGTGCGGCCGGGCGCGGGGGGCCCCGAGGCCCGGCCGCTCCCGGCCACCCTCGTGCAGCCGCGAGCGGCTGAGGTCGCGCAGCCCGCCGACGACCAAGGGACCCCGGGTCCCGTGAGCGCGTGGTGAGCGTGCTGCTTGGGCATCTGCTCTCACTTGGGCTCCCGGCCATCCCTGTGCGGCCGCGAGCGGCCGGGGTCGCGTGGCCCGCTGAGGGTCGAGAGGGCCCGGGTCCTGTGAACGCGTGGTGAGCGTGCTGCTCGGGCGTCTGGTCCCGCCTGGGCGCCCGGCCACCCTCGTGCGGCCGCGAGCGGCCGGGGTCCCGTGGCCCGCTTATGGCCGAGGGGGCCCGGGTCCCGTGAACGCGTGGTGAGCGTGCCGCTCGGGCATCTGCTCCCGCCTGGGCGCCCGGCCATTCCCGCGCGGCCGCGCGCGGCCGAGGCTTCGCGGCTGGCCGGCTGCCGAGGTTCCGTCCGGCTCTCTCAGCGTGTGCGAGTGAGCCACGGGTGCGATGAGCGCCACTGAGCCGCGCGCGTGCAGCCGTCGAGCGCCGAGGTCCCGTACCCGAAGCGGCCCCCGCGCCCCGGCGTGCGCACCCGACGCGTTCCGCCCCACCCCCCGGCCGGGCGCTCAACGCGCCCGTGCCTCTCAGCCGCCGTCCACGCCCAGGATGCCCCGGAGGTGCTGGGGCAGGTGGCTGTCGCAGGAGTGCTTGGCCTGGTTGGTGAGTGCGTCGTTCACGCACGTGTAGTAGTCGCGGTAGACGAGTTGCGCGGCGAAGCCCGAGGCGACCAGGGCGAGGGCGAGGCACGCGGTGACCAGGCCGCTGATCGCCGCCGTCGACTGCGGGCGGCCCTCCGGGGCCGGACCCGGACGCGCGGCGCCCTCGGGCTCGCGCGGCTTCGCGCGCAGCGCGCTGACGCCCCAGTACAGGGCCGGCGCGCCGAGCAGCAGGGCCACGTACGGCCAGCCGAACAGGGCGAAGAAGAAGGCCCACATACCGCTCAGCAGCGCGTAGCGCGCGCGGCGCTGGGCCGGGTCCGTCGGGTCCCAGCGCAGGCCCGGACCCCGGCCGCCGCCCGGTTGCTCCGCGCCGGGCTCGGGGCGCCGGGGCCGCTCGCCGAAGCCGCCGGAGGCGCGGCCGGGCTGGCGGTCGCTCCACTGGCTGCCCCAGGGCGGGCGTCCGCCGCCCTCGCCCGCGTCCTGCCCGTCCCCGGCGCCCTGCCCGTCGCCGGAGGAGTCCTGACCGGACGGGCGCCGCGGCTGCCAGGGCCGGTCGGGCGTGCCCTCGGCGGGCGGGGCGAAGGGGTTGCCGTCCGACGGCCGCTCCTCCCGCCCGGAGCCCGCGCCCCGGACGCCCTTGCCGTCGCCGCTTGTGTCCTGGCGGCCTGTGCCCTGCACGCCCCCGCCGTCGCCGCCCGTGCCCCGGACGCCCGTGCCCTGGCCCCCCGAGCCGTCGCCGCCCGTGCCTTGCACGCCCGTGCCCTGGGCACCCGTGCCGTCGCCGCCCGTGCCCCGGACGCCCGTGCCCTGGCCCCCCGAGCCGTCGCCGCCCGTGCCCTGGGCACCCGTGCCGTCGCCGTCCGTGCCCCGGACGCCCCTGCCGTCGCTGCCTGTTCCCTGGACGCCCGAGCCGTCGCCACCTGTGCCCTGGTCGCCCGTGCCCTCGCCGCCCGGCCCGCCCGTCCCCTCGCCGCCTGCGCCCCCGGCGCCCCTGCCCTCGCCGTCCGTGCCCCGGACGCCCGTCCCCTCGCCGCCCCTTCCCCGGCCCCCGGTTCCGTCGCCGCCCGACGGCGCGTTCGGCGGGGAGGCGGGGCGCTCCCGCAGCAGCACGGCGCCGCGCTTCCCTCCCCGCGCCGCATGCGGAGGAAGGGTGAGGAGTCGCGGGCTGCGGTCCGGCATCAAGTGAGCGTCTTCCCTCGGTGAGTCACGACTGATCTGAACGGTCCGTCTCCGGTTCAACGCGCGGTGCGCGCCGTGCGTTCCCCGCCTGACCTGCGGACGGCCTCCCGGCAGAGGGCCCCCAGCGGGCCCGCGGGCGAACGCAAAGCACGCGGCGCGGCTCGTGCGCGTCCCCCTGCGAGCACCGTCCGGGCCCCCTGTGAGCGCCGTCCGAGCCCGGTGCGAGCGCCGTCCGGGCCCGGTGCGAGCGCCGTCCGGGCCTGGTGCGAGCGCCGTCCGGGCCTGGTGCGAGCGCCGTCCGGGCCCCGTGCAAGCGCCGTCCGGGCCCGGCGCGGGCCCGGTGCGAGTCCGTGCGGGTCCTTCCAGACGCTACCTTCCGGCCGCGCACCCGTCCCCCGGGGGCCGCTCGCCGTGCCGGTATCGTTGCCAGCGGTCGGCCGCTTCGTAGGCTTCCCCGTATGCGGGGGCCCGAAGCATTCGTACGACCGTACAAAACAGCTTCCCCGAGAAAGGGCCCCGCCGTGGCCGCTGAGCCCGTGGCCAAGCGCCTCGTCGTGCTGGTCTCCGGATCCGGCACCAACCTCCAGGCGCTGCTCGACGCCATCGCAGAAGCCGGCGCCGACGCCTACGGCGCCCGGATCGTCGCCGTAGGCGCCGACCGCGACGGCGTCGAGGGGCTGGCGCGCGCCGAGCGCGCCGGGATCCCGACGTTCGTGCGGAAGGTCGGGGACTACGGCACGCGCGCGGAGTGGGACACGGCGCTCGCCGAGGCCGTCGCCGCCCACGAGCCGGACCTCGTCGTCTCCGCCGGGTTCATGAAGATCGTGGGCAAGGAGTTCCTCGCACGGTTCGGCGGCCGGTTCGTCAACACGCACCCCGCTCTGCTGCCCAGCTTCCCCGGTGCCCACGGCGTGCGGGACGCCCTGGCGTACGGCGCCAAGGTCACCGGCTGCACCGTCCACTTCGTCGACGACGGCGTCGACACCGGGCCGGTCATCGCCCAGAGCGCGGTGGAGATCCGGGACGAGGACGACGAGAGCGCGCTGCACGAGCGCATCAAGGAAGTCGAGCGAAGGCTGCTCGTCGAGGTCGTGGGGCGGCTCGCCCGCAACGGCCATCGCATCGAGGGACGGAAGGTAGTTATCCAGTGACCGCCGAGAGCAACCAGCGGCCCATCCGGCGCGCGCTCGTCAGCGTCTACGACAAGACCGGGCTGGAGGAGCTG
This sequence comes from Streptomyces sp. NPDC046985, assembly GCF_040644415.1. Lineage (NCBI taxonomy): Bacteria > Bacillati > Actinomycetota > Actinomycetes > Kitasatosporales > Streptomycetaceae > Streptomyces > Streptomyces sp. NPDC046985. The sequence goes on along the minus strand of NZ_JBEYWK010000008.1, from coordinate 8,662 downwards.
GCCCGCGGCCTGCACGAGGCCGGGGTCGAACTCGTCTCCACCGGCTCCACCGCCGCGCGGATCGCCGCGGCCGGCGTGCCCGTCACCGCGGTCGAGGAGCTGACCGGCTTCCCCGAGTGCCTGGACGGCCGGGTCAAGACCCTGCACCCGAAGGTCCACGCGGGCATCCTCGCGGACCTGCGCCTGGAGGACCACCGGCGTCAGCTCGACGAGCTGGGCGTGGCGCCGTTCGACCTCGTCGTGGTCAACCTGTACCCGTTCCGCGAAACCGTCGCCTCCGGCGCGTCGCCCGACGAGTGCGTCGAGCAGATCGACATCGGCGGCCCGTCCATGGTCCGCGCCGCCGCCAAGAACCACCCCTCGGTCGCGGTCGTCACCAGCCCGGACCGGTACGCGGACGTCCTCGCCGCGGTCTCCTCCGGCGGCTTCGACCTGGACGCCCGCAAGCGGCTGGCGGCGGAGGCGTTCCAGCACACGGCCGCCTACGACATGGCGGTGGCGGGATGGTTCGCCTCCTCCTACGCCCCCGTGGACGACTCGGGGTTCCCCGAGTTCCTCGGCGCCGCCTGGGAGCGCGCGCACACCCTGCGCTACGGCGAGAACCCGCACCAGCCCGCCGCGCTGTACGTCGAGCCCGGCGGCGCGGGCCTCGCGCAGGCCGAGCAGCTCCACGGCAAGGAGATGTCGTACAACAACTACACGGACACGGACGCCGCCCGCCGTGCCGCGTACGACCACGACGAGCCGTGCGTGGCGATCATCAAGCACGCCAACCCGTGCGGCATCGCGGTCGGCGCGGACGTCGCCGAGGCGCACCGCAAGGCGCACGCCTGCGACCCGCTGTCCGCGTTCGGCGGGGTGATCGCCGTGAACCGGCCGGTCAGCAAGGAGATGGCCGAGCAGGTCGCCGAGATCTTCACCGAGGTCATCGTGGCGCCCGACTACGAGGACGGCGCCCTGGAAGCCCTCGCCAAGAAGAAGAACGTCCGGGTGCTGCGGGCGGCCGGCGCCCCGGCGGCCCCGGTCGAGGTGAAGGCGATCGACGGCGGCGCGCTGCTCCAGGCCGCCGACCGGCTCCAGGACGACGGCGACGACCCGGCCGACTGGACCCTGGCCAGCGGCGAGGCCCTGTCCGCCGACGAGCTGGCCGAGCTGGCGTTCGCCTGGCGGGCCTGCCGGGCGGTGAAGTCCAACGCGATCCTGCTCGCCAAGGACGGCGCCTCGGTCGGCGTCGGCATGGGCCAGGTCAACCGCGTCGACTCCTGCAAGCTGGCCGTCGAGCGGGCCGGCGAGGAGCGGGCCCGGGGCGCCTTCGCGGCCTCGGACGCGTTCTTCCCGTTCCCCGACGGCCCGCAGATCCTCATCGACGCCGGCGTCCGGGCGATCGTCCAGCCGGGCGGCTCGATCCGCGACGAGCAGGTCGTGGAGGCCGCGCGGAAGGCGGGCGTGACGATGTACTTCACCGGCACGCGGCACTTCTTCCACTGACCGCTCGCCCCCGCCGCGCCCGTCCGCCCGCGCGGTCACTCGACCGCCGGGCGGGGGCCGGTGAGGGGCACCTCGCACCACACGGTCTTGCCGCGCGCGTCCCGCGTCACGCCCCAGCGCAGCGCGACGGACCCGATGAGGAGCAGTCCGCGACCGGACTCCTCCTCTGCGTCCGCACGGCGCGCCGCGAGCCGCGAGTCCGGCTCGCGGTCGCTCACCGCGACCCGGACCCGGTCGTCGCCTGTGCCGTCTACGCGCACGGACACGGGCGTGCCCTCGCCGACGTGCCGGATCACGTTGGCCAGCAACTCGCTGACGCAGAGCTGCACGTCGGGACACGGCACGCCGAGATGCGCGCGCACGGCCCGCCGCACCTCCGGCACGGCCTTGGGCAGCGCGGCCAACTCCATTTCCAGCGGCGTCCGTACCGTCGTCACTGCGCCGCCCCCTTCCGCAGCGCCGCGGCCAAGGCCCGCGCCGTGTCCAGGTTGCAGTTGCCCAGCGCGACGAGGGGCGGGGCGTACGAGCCCACGGCCGAGGGCAGTTCGAGCCCCAGCGAGGGAAGCGTGATGCCGTGCGCGGTGAGCGCGGCGCGGAGTGCCTCCACGTGGGCCTCAGCGTCCTGGAGGTGTGATTGCGGCACGGGCGTACGCCTTTCTGTGTGCGATGCGTGACGAAGCACTCACACCGTGGCGCGGAGCGGCGTACCGTGGAAGCGGTTTGGGTTGCGCACGGTAACTGGTAAACGGCGGTGATGAGTTGTGCCCGCACGCAAGGACCCCGACGCGTCGACGAGCGTCCCCTGCTTCTACGGCGCGGAACTCCGCTTCAAGCGGGAGGCGGCGGGCCTGACGCTGGAGCAGTTGGCCGAGGGCAGCTTCCGGGGGATCTCGTTCCTGAGCCAGATCGAGCGAGGGGAGCGGCGGATGCCCCTGGATCTCGCCCGCCACGCGGACGAGCGGCTGGGGACGGACGGGTTTTTCCAGCGGCGGTGTGAAGACGCGGCGCGGGCGCGGCAAGCGGGTATCGCCGAGTATTTTGCGGACGCTGCTGACATGGAGCAGCACGCGCGGACGATCGAGGACTGGGCCCCCATGCTGGTCCCAGGGCTCCTACAGACCAAGGCGTACGCGATGGCGCTCACACAGGCGGCGATGCCGCGAGCCACGTCTGACGAGATCGAGGTGACGGTCGAGGCGCGACTCGATCGGGCCAGGCTGTTCAGCGCTGAGGAGTCTCCGAAGCTCTGGGCAATCGTCGACGAGTCAGTGATCCGGCGTCGGGTCCTGCCTTCCGCGGACATGGCCGAGTTGCTGGAGCACATCGTCGAAACGATCAGAAGTACGCGCTCCATTTTGCAGATCGTCCCAGAAGCCGCGCCTGCGCATCCGTTCATGATGGGCACGACGCGGATCATGACGTTCGTCGACGCGCCTCCAGTGGTTTACATGGAAGGCCTGCACAGTGGCCAGCTCATCGACTATCCGGCGCTCGTTCTGCGGTACCGCGAGTCGTACGATCTGCTGAGGGCCGCCGCGCTGGCACCGGAGGCGTCCCTGGCCATGATCGAGGCAGCGGCGGAGGACAACCGGCATGAAGCCCATGAGCAACGTCAACCCCAGTTCCGTGCGGTGGCGCAAGAGTAGTTACAGCAACGGAACGGGCGGTGAATGCGTCGAGGTTGCTTCCGGATTGGACTCTGTTGTCCCCGTCCGCGACTCCAAGTCACCCCTAGGTTCTCTTCTTCTCTTCCCCGCCCGTGCCTGGGCGCCCTTCGTTGACGCACTGAAGGAGTAGCGAGATGCCGAACAGCCCCGAGCACGAAATGCGTTCCTTCATCTGGCACAAGAGCAGCTACAGCAACGCCACCGGAGGCGACTGCGTCGAAGTCGCCCGCGACTTTCACTCGGTGGTCCCCGTTCGCGACTCCAAGTCGCCCCGGGGGCCCGTCCTCCTCTTCCCCGCTCGCGCCTGGGCGCCCTTCCTCGCCGGGGTCAAGGACCAGTAGCCGTACGACAGTGGCCTCCGGCCCTCCGGGGAGGAGGGGCCGGAGGCCACTGTCGTGACGTGAGTCCTCAGTACCGCGGGCGGTTGAACCAGGTGGAGGCGGCGCTGTTCACCATGGAGGCGAGGATGATGCCGGCTATGGCGAGCGAGAGCAGGCCGCCGAACGTGGCGCCGCCGCCGGAGCCCCGCACGGTGTTGACCAGACCGCCGAGGATCATCAGCGACGCGTAGACGATCGTGGTGATCCGGATGCCGCTGCCGCCGTTCTTGAACTTCACGCCCAGGAAGATCGACAGCGCGCCCAGCGCGAGCAGCAGCGCCACGACGAGGAAGCCGACGCCCGCGAGCGCGCCGGTGCTGTCGCCCGAGCCGACGCCGTTGGAGACGTCCTGCGCCGCGCCGATGGCCACGCCGGCGATGAGGCCGAACAGGAGCTGGAGACCGGCCAGGATGAACAGCAGAACGCGCGCCGTCTTCATCAGGCCCGGCATCTCCATCGGGACGCCGTAGCCGGGCTGCTGGAACGGCGGGGCGGCGGGATAGCCGTAACCGGGCTGGCCCTGCGGGGCGGACGGGTAGCCGTAGCCGGGCTGGCCCTGCGGAGGGGGCGGCGGATAGCCGGGCTGCTGCCCCTGCGGCGGACCGTAGGGGTTGTTCGGGTCGCCGAAGCTCATGGCGGTGTTTCCTCCGTTGTCCAATTGCGGGGACGCGGGACACCGCACGGAGGAGAGTTCCACAGAAGTGCGGCCCGTCCCCCCGATGAGCTGCCCGCGGCACTGTGCCCTCATGGTTCTTGACCGAATGCTTACTTGTCCAGTGGGATCGCGCATCTGTTGTCCAGGTGCAACATCGCTGATCATGCGGCGGCCGGGGCGCCGCGGGCGTCCGGCGACCCGGATTGGAACCGGGGCCGGGTCATCCGCGAGGATGGGTGTATGACCGCCCAGATTCTCGACGGCAAGGCCACCGCAGCCGCGATCAAGTCCGATCTGACCGCCCGCGTCGCGGCGCTGAGGGAGAAGGGCGTCACGCCCGGCCTCGGCACGATCCTGGTCGGTGACGACCCCGGCAGCCGGAAGTACGTCGCCGGCAAGCACCGCGACTGCGCCGAGGTCGGCATCGCCTCCATCCAGCGGGAGCTGCCCGCTTCAGCCACCCAGGAGGAGATCGAGGCGGTCGTCCGCGAGCTGAACGACGACCCGGAGTGCACCGGTTACATCGTCCAACTGCCGCTGCCCCGGGGCATCGACGAGAACCGCGTCCTCGAACTGATGGATCCGCACAAGGACGCCGACGGCCTGCACCCGACGAACCTCGGCCGTCTCGTCCTCAACGAGCCGGCCCCGCTGCCCTGCACCCCCAACGGCGTGCTGACGCTGCTGCGCCGCCACGGCGTGGAGATCAAGGGCGCAGAGGTCGTGGTCGTCGGCCGCGGCGTGACCATCGGCCGCTCGATGCCGCTGCTGCTCACCCGGCGCAGCGAGAACGCCACGGTCACCCAGTGCCACACCGGCACCCGCGACCTGTCCGCGCATCTGAAGCGGGCCGACATCATCGTCGCCGCGGCCGGGTCCCCGCACCTGATCCGCGCCGAGGACGTCAAGCCCGGCGCGGCCGTCCTCGACGTCGGCGTCTCGCGCAACGCCGAGGGCAGGATCGTGGGCGACGTCCACCCGGACGTCGCGCAGGTGGCGGGCTGGATCTCCCCGAACCCGGGCGGCGTCGGCCCGATGACCCGGGCGGAGCTGCTGGTCAACGTGGTCGAGGCGGCGGAGCGCAGTGTCGGCTGAGGCGGACGGAGCGCGCGAGCCGGCGGCGCGGGCGCCGGGCGGCGACGCGCCGCGGCGACCGGAGACGGACGACGCTTCGGCGCGCCGGGCGCGGGAGGCTGGGGTGCGGGACGCGGGGGCGTCGGCTGAGGGTGTGCCGGACGCGGGGGCGCTGGCTGAGGGTGCGCCGCAAGCCGGGGTGCCGCAAGCCGGGGTGCCGCAAGCCGGGGTGCCGCAAGGAGGGGCGCGGGAAGCTGGGGCCTCGGTTGAGCGGGCGCCGGACGCTGGGGCGCTGTCCAAGGGGGCGCCACGAACCGGGGTGCGAGAAGCTGGGGCGCCGGACGCCGGGGCGGTGGCTGAGGGCGTGCCGGAAACCGGGGCGCTTGCTCGGGAAGCGCCGAAAGCCGGGGCACGAGAGGTCGGGGCGCCGGACGCCGGGGCGGTGGCTGAGGGGACGGCGGAAACCGGGGCGCTGGCCCAGGAGGCGCCGAAGGCCGGGGCGCGAGGGGCCGGGGCGCCGGACGCCGGGGCGGTGGCTGAGGGGACGCCGGGAACCCCCGCGCCCACGGACGGAGCGCCCCAGGGCGGAGCCGCGGAGGCAGGCGTGTCGCCGGACAGGAACGGAGCGCCCCGCGACCGAGCGCCGCAGGGCGACGCGCCGCAGGACGACGCGCCGGAGGGCGAGATCGAGGTGCGCGATCCGGTCAGCGCGCCGGACGCCGACGGCCGCCCGCGCCGGGCCACGCGCCGCTTCCCGCTGTTCACGAGGGACACGGCACGTCCCGAAGGCGGCGGCCGAGCCGCGTCCAGCGACGCCCCCGCCCCCGCCCGCCAGTGGCCGCTGCTCGCCGTACTGGGCACGGTCGGACTCGGCCTGCTGGTGACCGCGCTCGACGCGTTCCGGGTGGGGCTGCTGCTGATCGGCGTCGCCCTGCTGGGCGGCGCCGCGTTGCGCTGGCTGCTGCCCCGGGTCGGCATGCTGGCCGTCCGCTCCCGCTTCACGGACATCGTCACCTACGGGATCCTCGGCACGGTCATCGTCCTGCTCGCGCTGATGGCCCAGCCCAAGCCGTGGCTGGAGATCCCGTTCCTGGACGACGCGCTGCACTTCACCGTCCGCAATAGCTGACGTCGTTCCTACGCCCGCGCCGATACCGTGACGTCGGCCCGCCCTCTCCCCCGATCAAGGGCGGGCCGCCGCCGGGACCCACCTTCCTGCACGGAGAACCGCCGGTTCAACGGCTTTCCGCGCGCTGTAGCGCGGAGGTGACCGTTCCGCCACGCAGTCAGCGCACTGCCGTCCGGCGCGAGGACGCACCGGTGTCAACCAGGGGACGTATGCGAGGAGATGAGTCCCCGCGCCGACTCAGACGGGCGGATCTCCGGCGTCCTGCGCGGAGATGGCCTGATCCTGGTGTTGTCGTCGCCGCGGGGCGCCGCCCTCGGCGGGACCGAAGGGCAGGCGGCTGGGACGTCGTCGTCCGGCGCCCGGCTAGCGTGGACGTTCGGCGTGGACGTCGTGCGGCGCGTGGCGCGTGTGCTTCCGCCAGCCGGGAAACGGCCGCAGGGAGGGGTCGACTCCCGCGCCGGCGAGATGCGGCGGGAGACGGCCGCGGTACCGCCCGCGGCAGCCGGGGAAGAGACCGGGGGACGGTCGGAGAAGGGGGAAGCGGCGATGCCTCGTTGGAAGGCCCTGCCCGATGAACTCGACCCGCAGATCAGGGAGTTCGTCGAACGGCTGCGGAGCCTCGTCGAGCGCGGCGGGCTGAGCGCCGCCGCGCTCGCCGACCGTACGGGCTACAGCCGCGCCTCGTGGGATCGCTACCTCGACGGACGGCTCCTGGCGCCCAGGGGCGCGGCCGTCGCCCTCGCCGAGGTCACCGGGGCCCCTCCGGGGCACCTCACCGTCCTGTGGGAGCTGGCCGAGCGGGCCTGGCGCCGAGCGGAACCGCGCTACGACCGGAGGAGCGAGGACGCACTCGCCGCCGGGTCCCGCACCGCGCTGGGCGAGTCCGGCGCTTCCGCGCGGCCCGACCACGCCAGGACGACCGCACCCGCCGACCCCGCCGCCCCGCCGCCCGAAGGCGCCACGCGACCACTCCGCCCGGCCCCGGCCCCGCCGCCCCAAGGCACCGTGCGATCACTCCGCCCGGCCCCGGCCCCGCCGCCCCAAGGCGCCACGCAAGCGCCTCGTCCGGCCGCCGTGCAACCGTCCCGCCCGGCCCCCGCGAAGCCGCCCCGCTCGGCCACCGCGCAACAGCCTGGCTCGGTCACCGTCCCGCCGCCTGAAAGCGCCGCGCAACCGCCCGAGACTGCGGCGTCCGCGCCCGCGCCCGTGCCTCGCCCGGTCACCGGCGCTGGGGCGGCGCGCCGCCGGGCGGTCATGTTCTTCGCGGGTCTTGTCGCGGCGCTGCTGCTGATCGGGGCCGTCTTCCTGCTCACCGGGGGCGACACGGGCGGCGGGGGCGGCACGGCACGGGGGCCGGCGGCGTCGCCGTCCCCGACCGCCGCCACCGGCGCCTCACTGCCGCCCGGCGTCGAGTGCGTGGGCGGCGGCTGCACCGGCAAGGACGCCGAAGCCACCGGATGCAGCGGCGAGTTGGCGAGCACGGCTCGCAGCGTCATCGTCGGCGGGACGCTCGTCGAGGTCCGCTACAGCAAGACCTGCGGCGCCGCCTGGGGCCGTATCACCAGGGCCGCGCCAGGCGACCGGGTGCGGCTGACGGCCGGCGCCCGCGTGGAGACCGACACGGTGGGGCGGGCGGGCGACAACCTCGCGTACACGCCGATGGTGGCCGTGCCGGACGCTCGACGGGCGCGGGCGTGCGTGACCCTGGCGTCCGGGCGAACGGGGTGCACGCCGTAGAGGTGCCGCGCCTGGAACGGACGGCTACGGCGGCTGGGCAGACGGCAGCGGTGCTGGTGCGGATCGCTACGGCGGTCGCGCGGACGGCAGGGGTGTTGGTGCGGATCGCTGCGGCGGTCGCGCGGACGGCAGGGGTGTTGGTGCGGATCGCTGCGGCGGTCGGGCGGACGGCAGGGGTGTTGGTGCGGATCGCTACGGCGGTCGGGCGGACGGCAGCGGTGTTCGTGCGGACGGCTACGGCTACGGCTGCCGTGCCGCAGAGGGTCGCAGCGGTCGTGCCGACGCCGTCAGCCGCACCGCGGACGGTCACGGCGGTCGCGAAGACGGCAACGGCCGTCACGCCGAAGGCACCTGCGACACCACACACGGCAACGGCGGCCGCGCCCACGGCAACCGCGGCACCGCACATGACAACGGCGGTCGTCCGTCCGGGGCGTCTCATCAGGGCCGCTACCCTCCAGGTTCAGCGGGACGTCGCCGAAGGCGCGGCCCTCCAGGCGGACGTAGGCCCACTTGCGGTCGTCGAGCCAGG
>NZ_JBEYWK010000007.1:218636-321426 GCF_040644415.1 Streptomyces sp. NPDC046985 | reverse complement strand
GGCCGGATCTGGAAGCACCGTGAGGTGTGGAGGTGACCGGTACTAATAGGCCGAGGGCTTGTCCTCAGTTGGCCGGAGGTCCGGCCGCGCGCCCCGTGCTCGGGTCCGATCCCCGTGCGGCGGCTCTCAGGCCTGGAGCACGCCCGTGCCGAGCAGGCCGAACAGCAGCACGCCGATGACGATGCGGTAGAGCACGAAGGCGTTGAAGGAGTGCTTGGCGACGAACTTCAGCAGCCACGCGATGGAGGCGTAGGCGACGATGAAGGAGACGAGCGTGCCGACGGCGAGCGGGGCGGCGCCCACGCCCGCGCCGAGGGCGTCCTTCAGCTCGTACAGGCCGGCGCCGGTCAGGGCCGGGATGCCGAGGAAGAAGGACAGGCGGGTGGCCGCGACGCGGTCCAGGTCCAGGATGAGGGCGGTGGACATGGTGGCCCCGGAGCGGGAGAAGCCGGGGAAGAGCAGGGCGAGGATCTGCGAGCTGCCGACCAGCATCGCGTCCTTGAAGGACGTGTCGTCCTCTCCGCGCTTGTGCCGGCCCATCTGGTCCGCGCACCACATCACGACACTGCCGGCGATCAGCGAGCCCGCCACCACCCACAGCGAGCCGAGCGGCCCGTCGATCAGGCGCTTGGCGGCCAGGCCCACCACGACGATCGGGATCGTCGCGTAGATCACCCACCACGCGAACTTGTAGTCGTGGTGGTAGCGCTCCTCGCGGTGGGTCAGACCGCGGAACCAGGCGGACACGATCCGCACGATGTCCTTGAAGAAGTACACGAAGACGGCCGCGATGGCCCCGACCTGGATGACCGCGGAGAAGCCGACGACGCTGTTGTCGTTGACGGGGATGTCCATGAGCCCCTCAGCGATCTTGAGATGGCCGGTGGAGGAGACGGGGAGGAATTCGGTCACCCCCTCGACGACTCCGAGGACGACGGCCTGACCGACGGAGATGGCGCTCATGGGATCCAGTTCTGGGAGGGATTCGGGGCTGGGCTCGACGAGGGTCGACAGGACAGTCGACGGTTTTCCTTGCGGACACTACTTACTACGCCGGGGCGTCGTCGGGGCACCCCCCGCGGAGCGGGCGGCCGACTCGCGACGATTCCACAACGTACTCTTACCGCGCAGGCCGTTACCGGCCGTTCGGTCTGGCGCGGTCACCAGTGCCGCACCCGGCGCCGGACGCCGCTCTCCGGCGGGCGAACGTCTCCCGCCGCGGCACTAGCATGCGCGCTATGGAGGAGAACGCGACCGGCGCCCCGCTCGAGGAGCGGTGGCGGGCCATTCTGCGAGTGCACGCGCAGACGATGTGGGCGATCGACCGCGCGCTCCACCCCTACGGTCTGGGCGCGAGCGACTTCGAGGTGCTCGACGTCCTGGCGAGCGGGGCGTACGGGGCCGCGGGGGCGGTGGACGTGTGCGAGACGCCTGGGGCGGCGGGAGCGCCGGAGTTCTTCGGGGCGCGGAAGTCGGCGAGCTCGGCCGAGTACGCGCAGACGTCAGAGGGTGTGAGCCCGGATGTGTCGGCGCAGGCGCAGGCGCCCGAGACGCCGCATCCGGCCCCGTCTGCCGGGTCGCCGGAATCAGCCGGGGAGTGTGATCCGCGCCGGGTGCAGAGCCTCGTCGGCCGGCTGCACTTGAGTCAGAGCGCGTTGTCGCGCCTCATCGGCCGGCTGGAGAGGGAGGGGCTGGTCCGGCGGTCGGTGTGCGCCGAGGACCGGCGCGGAGTGCAGGTCGCGTTGACCCCGAAGGGCCGCGACCTGCACGCGCGCGTGCTCCCGCTGCAACGCGCCGTGCTGGCGCGGACGCTCGACGGTCGGCTCGCGCCGTGCGGGCCGCCGGGGCGGGTCACGGAGGCGTGACCCGCGGATCGGGTCAGCTCTGGGGACGGGCCAGCGGATCGGGTCAGCCCTGGGGGCGGGCCAGCAGCGTGCGCACGCCCTCCGAGGTGAGGGTCAGGCCGTGCGGCGAGCTGGCGTCTATGGTGAGCGACAGGTCCTCGGCGGGCCATTGGGAGGCCAGGGCGCCGAGGGGCACCAGCCGGTAGCGGGAGACGTAGGGCAGCAGCTCCGACATCTCCCCCTCGGAGGTGAAGACGGGCACCACCGGCACTCCGCCCGGTTGCTCCAGGACCGGCAGCGCGACAGCCGCCGGGTTGGTGGCGTCCTCCTCGCTCACGTCGTCGGGTACGGGGATCAGCACGTCGCTGCCGGCGAGCGTGTCCAGTGCCGCCGTGTCCTCAGCGTTGTCGGCAAGCACGTCGAGCGCCCGCTGGGCCGGCGTGGCGGTGTTGTCGTTCGCGGGTGTGTCCATGGCAGATTCCCTGGTCGCGGCGGTCGTGCGGTCCGTCCGGGGACTCCCCCGGCACAGTCCTGCTCGCGTACCCGACCACACGCGGCGCAACCGTCCCGACCGGGGCGAATCAGCGGTGGCCCGCCCGGTGGCGATCACGGGGCTCGGGTGACGGCGACGGCCGCGGCGTCGTCGGCGAGCCCGCCCCCGGTGTGGGCGATCAGGTCGCCGCGCAGCCGCCGCAGCAGGTGCTCGGGCGACACGCTGGGCCAGGCGGCGGCACGGGCGAGGAGCGGGAAGAAGGCGCCGTCCTGGTCGCGCGCCTCCATCACGCCGTCGGTGTAGAGCAGCAGCGCGTCGCCGTGCGCGAAGGGGAACGAGGCGACGTGGTAGGCGGCGAGGTCCGCGGTTCCCGGCAGGACGCCCAGTCCCAGCGGAGGCGCGACCGGCTCGCAGGCCAGCAGGCGGGCGCTGCCGCCGCCGAGGAGCACCGGGGGCGGATGGCCGCAGGTGACGAGGCGGAGGACGGGTTCGTCGTCGGGGATGTCCAGGATGAGCGCGGTGGCGAAGGCCTCCTGGATGTCGAGCGTGTCCTTGGCGTCCCACTGGAGCGAGTCCCATCGCAGGGCGCCGTCGAGGTGGGCGGCCAAGCGGGGCAGCGTGGGCCTGCGGTGCGAGGCGGCGCGGAACGCGCCGAGCAGCAGCGCCGCGTGACTGATCGCCGGCAGCCCCTTGCCCCGGACGTCCGCGATGAGCAGCCGGGTGCTGTGCCCGGTGCGGGCGGCGGCGTAGAGGTCGCCGCCCACGGTGGCCTCGTCCTGGGCGGCGACGTAGAGGCTGGCCATGCACAGGGGGCCGCTGCGCCGGGGCAGCGGGGGGAAGAGCACGTCCTGCACCGACTGGGCGACGGCCCGGCTCTGGCTGAGCTGGTGCTCGCGTCGGTCCCGGACCAGGCAGAACGCGGCGATGAGCGCGGAGACGACGATCAGCGACGCGATCTGGGCTTCCAGGTTGGCCGTGAGCAGTACCCCCCGGGCGATGCCGATGAACACCTGGGCGGCGACGGCGAGTCCGCCGATCAGGCCGGTGAGGCGAGGCCCGGCGAACGCCGCGGTGAGGGCGGGGGCCGCGACCAGCAGGGGTCCGAGATGGACGTCCGGCGGCGCCAGGACGTCCACCACGCACACCACGATGATCAGTCCCAGCGGGAGGAGCACCAGCGACCGCCCGGACCGAGCACGCGTCGAGACCCGCATCGGCACACGTCATGATCTCACCCCCGGCCCGGCGCCACCACCGGCGCCGCCGGGCCGGGAGAACGGAAGTGGGCCCTCCGCGCGACGTGACTGCGGAGAGCCCCGGGGCTCACTTCCGAACCCGCGTGATACGGGTAACCACCGCGTGCGGGCCGATGCCCCCTCCGTGCGGAGGTCTCAGTCCGGCCGTCCCGGCGGCGCCTCCCAGCCCAGGGAGCGCTCGACGGCGCGCTGCCATCGCGCGTACTCGCGTGCGCGGCGTCCGGGGTCCATGGCGGGCAGCCACTGGGCCGCCCGGTGCCAGTTGCGGCGCAGCACCTCCAGGTCCGCCCAGTACCCGGCGGCGAGTCCGGCGGCGTAGGCGGCGCCGAGCGAGACCGTCTCCGCGACCAGGGGGCGGACCACCGGCACGTCGAGCACGTCGGCCAGCATCTGCATGAGCAGGTTGTCGGAGGTCATGCCGCCGTCCACTTTGAGCTGCCGCAGGGCGAGCCCGGAGTCGGCGTTGACGGCGTCCACGACCTCCCGCGTCTGCCAGGCGGTGGCCTCCAGGACGGCGCGGGCCAGGTGGCCGCTGGTGATGTAGGAGGTGAGGCCGACGACGACGCCGCGGGCGTCGCTGCGCCAGTGCGGCGCGAACAGGCCGGAGAAGGCGGGGACGATGTAGCAGCCGCCGTTGTCGTCCACCGTGCGGGCCAGGGTCTCGATCTCGGGGGCGGTGCTGATCAGGCCCAGCCGGTCGCGGAACCACTGCACCAGCGAGCCGGTGACCGCCATCGGGCCTTCGAGCGCGTAGACGGTGGGCTGGCCCGCGATCTCGTAGGCGACCGTGGTGAGCAGTCCGTGCCGGGAGCGCACCAGGTCGCCGCCGGTGTTGATGAGCAGGAAGCTGCCGGTGCCGTAGGTGCACTTGGCCTCGCCGGGCGAGAAGCAGGTCTGGCCGAACAGGGCCGCCTGCTGGTCGCCGAGGGCGGCGGTGATGCGGACGCCCGGGAGCAGCGCGCAGGCCTCGCCGTAGCTCTCGGCGGAGGAGCGGATCTCCGGCAGCATGGCGCGCGGCACGCCGAAGAAGTCCAGCAGCTCCGCGTCCCAGGTGAGGGTCCGGACGTTGAGGAGCATGGTGCGGCCGGCGTTCGTCGGGTCGGTGATGTGCAGGCCGCCGTCCGCGCCGCCGGTGAGGTTCCAGATCAGCCAGCTCTCCATGGTGCCGAAGAGCACCTCGCCGTCCTCGGCGCGCTGTTCCAGGCCCTCCACGTGGTCGAAGAGCCAGCGGATCCGGGGGGCGGAGAAGTAGGTGGAGGGGGGCAGCCCGCAGCGGTCGAGGAAGTACTCGTCGCCGGGGCGGTCGCGGAGCGCGGCGACGAGCGCCGCGGTCCGGGTGTCCTGCCAGACGACGGCGCGGCCGACGGGCGCCCCCGTGCGCCGGTCCCACAGCACCGTCGTCTCCCGCTGGTTGGCGATGCCGATGGCGGCGACGCTCCCGGAGTCGAGCCCGGCGGACTCCAGCGCCTCGTGCACGATGCGCTGCACGTTGCGCCAGATCTCCAGGGCGTCGTGCTCGACCCAGCCGGGCTGGGGGAAGTACTGCCGGTGCTCCCGCTGGGAGACGGACACCAGCCGTCCGCGCTGGTCGAACAGCATGCACCGGGTGGACGTGGTGCCCTGGTCGATGGACATCACATACCGGTCAACCATGATCGGACCTGCCTTCCGACGCGTCGCGCGGGCTCCGGCGCCTGTCCGGGCGGAGGGAGCGGGGATCTACCAGCGGCCCGCTCCCAGGTCCCGGGAGATCGCACGGGCGGCCTCCCGGAGCAGTGCGACCAGCGTGGGCAGCGGGCGGCCCCGGGGGTCGCAGATCCGCTCGGCGGCGCCGGACAGGCCGATGGCGCCCACCACCAGGCCGCCCTGCGCGCGGATCGGGGCGGCGATCCCCGCCTCCCCCATGCTCATCTCCTGCACCTCCGCGCCCCAGCCCTGGTCGCGGATCTCCGCGAGCGCCCGGTCCAGCTCAGCCCGGGAGACCAGGGTGTGGCGGGTGTACGCGTCCGGCCAGTCCACGCCCGGCGGGTCGGAGACGGCGGCGCCGAAGGCGAGCAGGACCTTGCCCAGCGACGAGGCGTGCAGCGGCAGCAGCGCGCCCACGTCGAGGGTCTGGAGGGTGTCGTCGGGCCGGAAGACGTGGTGGACGATGAGGACTCTGCCCTCCAGGGACGTGCCCAGGCGGACGGCCTCCCCGCTGCGGGCGGCCAGCGCGTCGGCCCAGTTGATCGAGCGGGAGCGCAGCTCGTTGACGTCCAGGTAGCTGGTGCCCAGGTGGAGCAGGGCCGCCCCGAGCTGGTACTTGCCGGTGGCCTCGTCCTGCTCGACGAAGTCCACGTGCTGGAGGGTGCGCAGGATGCCATGGGCGGTCCCCTTGGCCAGACCGAGGGAGGAGGCCACCTCGCCGAGCCCCAGCCTGCGAGGACCTCCGGCCAGCAGGCGCAGGATCGCGGCCGCTCGTTCGATCGACTGGACGACTCCGGCCATGGGCCGATATTAGCCCGCTTCGCCCCGGTTGGGACTGTCGTTCGACTATGTCGACCGGTGCACGTTGACTGTCCGGGTTGCCGTTCTTTACCGTGCTTTGTCGCGCCCGGCTTTCCGGTCGGCAGCGTCGACCGGAAAGAGACCGGAGAAAGTGGGGACATCATGTCCGTCGCGCAGCTCGGCGCCGCGTCTGGGCGGGAGGAGAACCACGCCTTTCCGCTGTCGCACACGCCAGGGGCCGTCTCGGCCGTGCGCCACCGCGTCTGCGGGCTCCTCGACGCCTGGAACCTGCCGCCCGACGCCGTCGACGACGTGCTGCTGGTGGTCTCGGAACTGGTCACCAACGCGCTCGTGCACGCCCGGCCGCCCGCCACGCTGCGGCTGTGGCGCCTCCCGCTGGACGGCCGTCAGGCCGTGCACGTCGAGGTGACCGACCTGGGAGCGGCCGCGCCGCCCGGTCCGGCGACGGCGCCCGACCCGGACGAGCACGGCCGCGGCCTGGGCATCGTCACCGCGCTGTCGGCCCGGTGCGGGGTGCGCGCGGACGCCGGCGGGGCCAGCCGCTGGGCCGAGGTGGTCGCGAGCTGAGCGCTGCCGGCCCGGCGTCGCCCCAGCGCCCCGGACGTGACCGGCGGCGGGCGGCGACGCCTCAGCGCGGACTTGACCGGCGGCGCACGGAGGGTGACGGTGGCAGCGGCGACGTGTGACGGGGGTCACGGGCCAACAGGTGACGACGGTCACAGATTCAACGGTGACGTTGGTCACAGACCGACAGGGCCGCGTGTCCGGTCGACGGTCAACCAGCCGGGCCCGGTGGCTCGGTCCGGTCGAGCCCGGTGGATCGGTCCGGTCGGATCCAATGGCTCGGTCCGGTCGGGTCCGATGGATCGGTCGGTCGGATCCGGTGATCGGTCCGGTCAGGTCTTCGGAGGCGCGCAGGACGGCCGCGAGGCCCGGTGAGGGAGGGCTGTCATGGTCGGGACGCTCGGGGTCGCCGTCGTGGGGTTCGGCTGGATGGGACAGGTGCACACCCGGGCCTACGCCCGCGTGCACCACCACTTCCCCGGCCTGCGGTCGCGCCCGCGCCTGATCGCGGTGGCCGACGACGCGCCCGGCCGGGCGGCCCGCGCCGCCGAACAGTACGGCTTCGACTCCGCGACCGTGGACTGGCGGGAGATCGCCGCCGATCCGAGGGTGGACGCGGTCAGCGTCACCGCACCGAACTTCCTGCACCGCGAGATCGGCGTCGCCATGGCCGAGGCCGGCAAGCACCTCTGGATCGAGAAACCGGTCGGCCTCACCGCCGACGACGCCCGCGCGGTCGCCGGCGCCGCCGCGAGGGCCGGAGTGCGAGGCGCCGTCGGCTTCAACTACCGGAACGCTCCCGCTGTGGCCGCCGCCCGCGAGCTGGTCGCCGCCGGCGGGATCGGCGCGGTCACCCATGTCCGCATCCGGCTGTTCAGCGACTACGCCGCCCACCCCGAGACCGCGCTGACCTGGCGGTACGAGCGCGACCGCGGCGGCAGCGGCGTCCTCGGCGACCTGGCCTCGCACGGCGTCGACCTGGCCCGCCACCTGCTCGGCGAGATCGACTCGCTGTGCGCCGACACCGCGGTGTTCGTGCCGCACCGGGCCCGCCCCTCGGAGGCCGTGACCGGCCACGTGCACGCGGCGGGCGGCGCGCTCGGAGCCGTCGAGAACGACGACTACGTGAGCTGCCTGCTGCGCTTCGCCTCCGGCGCCCGCGGCGTGCTGGAGGCGTGCCGCGTCTCGGTCGGCGAGCAGAACGCCTACGGCTTCGAGATCCACGGCGCCACGGGCGCGCTCTTCTGGGACTTCCGCCGGATGGGCGAGCTGGGGGTCAGCCGGGGCGCCGCGTACCAGGACCAGCCGGTCAGCACCCTCTACGTCGGCCCGGGGCACGGCGACTACGCGGCGTTCCAGCCCGGGGCGGCCCACGCGATGGGCTACGACGACCTGAAGGTCGTCGAGGCGCACGAGTTCCTGCGCTCCGTCGCCGAGGGCGCCGACCGCGGCGCGACCCTCGCCGACGCGGTCGCCGCCGCCACCGCCCTGGACGCCATGGCGCGCTCCGCGCGGGAGCGCGCGTGGGTGAGCCTGGCCTGAGCGTTCCCCGGGCTCTGCCCTGACTGTCTCCCGGACCCTGGCCTGAGCGTCCCCCAGGCTCTGGCCCGAGCGTTCCCCGGGCCCCGGCCCGAGCGCTCCCCGGAAGGCGACCCGTCAGCCGGACGGGACGAGCGGGAGGTCGTCCGTGTAGGCGTTGATCGGCTTCGCGATCGGCTTGACGGTACGGGCGTCCAGCGCGGCTTGCGCGGAGGCGGTGCCCAGAGCGCCGCCGGGATGCCAGGCCCCCGTGACGGCGACCCAGGTGTCGGCGGGCAGGGCCGCGGTCCCGTAGATCCGTACCTTCACGGACTGGGCGTCCGCGGCGCAGCAGGAGAGGATGATCCGGGTGAGGTACCAGGTGCCGCGCCCCTTCTCGGGGGTGACGAAGCCGGTCAGCTCGACGGTGCGGCCCTGGACGGCGCGTCGGCGGTCCTGCTGCACCCGGCGGGTGAAGTCGGAGAGGGTCAGCGGGAGCGGCGAGGTCGCGGGCAGCGGGTCGAAGGCGCTCTGCCGGGCGACGGCCTTGGGCGCCTCGCGGGAGGCGGTGTAGGCGCCGAGGGCGGGCGGGGCGTAGAGGAGCAGGCTCAGCGCGGGCAAGAACAGCAGCCAGGCGACGCGGGGCACGGCGGAGTGATCGTGGCCGTGGCCGCCGTCGTCGCCGGGCGCGGGCTTGGCGAGGCGGTCGTGGCCGGGTGCGGGCACATGGGCCTCGGCGTGGTCGTGGCCGTGGCCCTGCGGGTGGACGTGACCGTTTGCCTTCCCGTGGCCGTCCCCGTGCCGGTGGCCGCCCCCGTGGCCGTTCCCTTCCCGGTGGCCGTCCGCGTCCCGGCGGCCGGCGGCCGACCACGCCTCCGCGACGCCGAGCAGGAGCAGCACCGCGCCGGAGGCGATCAGCAGCGGGCGCATCCCCTCCTTGACGTAGCGCAGGAAGAGGTCGGTGAAGAGCGAGGCGTGCAGCAGGCCGAGGCCGCTGAGCACGAGCAGGGTCACCTGGAGGGGACGTCTCACAGCAGGAATCCTCCGACGAGCACGCTGCACAGGACGGCGACGACCGCGGTCGCGGTGGAGAAGCGGGCCGCGAACGCCCGCCCGAAGGTGCCCGCCTGAAGGGCGATCAGCTTCAGGTCGACCATGGGGCCGACCACCATGAACGTCAGCCGGGCCAGCGGCGGGAATCCGGCGAGCGAGGCCGCGACGAACGCGTCGGCCTCCGAGCACACCGCGAGCAGGACGGCCAGCCCGGCCAGGAACGGCACCGCGAGCCAGGTCGAGCCCGTGAAGGCGTCGAGGAGGGTGCGCGGGACCGCCACGTTGAAGGTGGCGGCGGCCATCGCCCCGAGGACCAGGAAACCGCCCGCGTGCAGGAAGTCGTGCTGGAAACCCTGCCGGAACTCGGTCCAGCGGCTGTGTCCGGGCTGGTGGCCGGTGTGCCGCACGGCCGGTCGCAGCCACTCCTCGCGGCCGAACAGGAGCCAGAGCCAGCCCATGACGGCGGCGGTGGCCAGTGAGGCGAGCAGCCGGGCCAGCACCATGCCGGGGCTGGCGGGGAAGGCGATGGCGGTGGCGGTCAGCACGACCGGGTTCACGGCGGGCGCCGAGAGCAGGAAGGCGAACGCTGCGGCCGGGGCCACTCCCCGGTTGATCAGGCTGTTCGCCACCGGCACCGAGGCGCACTCGCAGCCGGGCAGGACGACGCCGGCGACTCCGGCGACCGGGACGGCGAGGACGGGGTTCTTGGGCAGTGCGCGGCTGAACACCCGCTCGGGCACGAAGGCGTTGATGGCGCCGGACAGGGCCGTGCCGAGCAACAGGAACGGCAGCGCCTGCACGGTGACGGCGAGACAGACGGTGCGCCACGCCTGGAGGGCCGGCGCGTCGCCCCATCTGCCGACGACGAAGACGAGCGTCCCGGGCACGACGGCCGCGCCGAGCAGCAGCAGCGGCCAGCGTCTGGGCCAGCCGCGCGCCGCGGCGCCGGGAGCCGCCGTCGCCGTCCCTGGGCTCGCCGGAGGCGCCGCCGCCTCCTCGGACCGTACGTCTGTCTGCTGCATGCCGGCTCCGAACGTCGCGTTCCTCGCACAGAACATAGCGGGCGCCTGTCCCGCCCCCGCGCCCGGGACGCGCCGTCACGCCGCCGTGCGGGCGGCCGGGCGGGGCCGGACCACCCGGATGCCCGCGACCGTTTGACACGCGCGGCGCCGCGGGCCGCCCCCTCCGCGTCCTGCGCGCTGCCCGGCCGCCCGGCCGCGGCTCAGCGCGCGCCATGGGCCCGGAACTGGTGTGCTGGAAGGCGGGGGCCGTCGCACCCGTCCGTGCCGGGAGGGCCAGATGAGTACGTACACAGTCGCGCAGGCGAACACCCGCGGCGGGCCGTTGGAGCTGGCCGAGCGCGAGGTCCGCGAGCCGGGTCCGTGCCATGTGCGCATCGCGGTGGAAGCCTGTGGGATCTGCCACAGCGACTCCTTTTTCGTGGACGGCGCCCTGCCCGGCGCCCGGTTCCCGGACGTTCCCGGGCACGAGGTCGCCGGGCGGATCGATGCGATCGGCGAGGGGCTCGACGACTGGCCGTGGCAGGTGGGCGACCGGGTGGCGGTGGGCTGGTTCGGCGGGAGCTGCGGTCACTGCACGGCCTGCCGGCAGGGCGACTTCGTGGTGTGCGAGAACCTGAAGGTCCCCGGCTGGACCTACGACGGCGGGTTCGCCGAGCGGATGATCGCGCCGGTCGACGCGCTGGCCCGCATCCCCGACGACCTGGCCGCGAACGAGGCCGGTCCGATGGCGTGCGCGGGCGTGACCGTGTTCAACGGACTGCGGCGCAGCTCCGCCCGGCCGGGCGACCTGGTCGCCGTGCTCGGCATCGGCGGCCTGGGGCATCTGGGGGTGCAGTACGCCGTGGCCATGGGCTTCGAGACGGCGGCCATCGCCCGGGGGCCTGAGAAGGCCGACTTCGCCCGGCGGCTCGGCGCGCACCACTACGTGAACAGCACGGCGGACACCCCCGTCGCGGAGGCGTTGCAGGCGCTGGGCGGCGCCAAAGCCGTGCTGGCGACCGCCGGAAGCTCCGACGCCATCGCGGGAACCGTGGACGGCCTGACGCACCGTGGGGAACTGGTCGTCATCGGCGTCGCGGCCGAGCCGCTGGGCATCAGCCCGATGCAGTTGATCACGGGCGGCAAGGTCGTGCGCGGCCATCCCTCCGGCACCGCGCAGGACGTGCAGGACACCCTGGCGTTCAGCGCCCTGCACGGGATCCGCCCGATGACGGAGACGGCGCCGCTGGCGGAGGCCGAAGAGGCGTACCAGCGGATGCTGTCGGGCCAGGCGCGCTTCCGGATGGTGCTCACCACCGGTTGAAGCGGCGCGGGCGGCCGGGCGGGCTCAGCGACGCTTGCGGGCCGGCAGGCAGGCGCGCCGCCGGGGTCAACCGCCCCTCGGGTCCCTGCACGACGCGTGCCGTGACCGGCGGTCCGGCTCTTTCCAGCAGCGCGGCGATCCGTTCCGCGGGCAGCAGGCGCCACTCGCAGGACACAGAGCGGCCGTACGCCTGGGCGGGCCGCAGATGTGCGCCGCCGACGTGGCAACCCCACAACAGGCCCCCGCCGGGGCGAGGGTCCGATGGAACTCCGCGAAGACGGCGGGCAGTTCGGACGGCGGCGTGGGGTGCGTGGAGTACCAGGCGAGGACGCCGCCGAGACAGCCGTCGGCTGAGGACCGGCCGCCCCACGGATCGCTCGCCGCGGCTGCCCCGCCTCCTCCCGCAGTTCGCGCGCCCTGCCGCCGCTCCGGGTCCAGGCCGCCCGGCCCGTCACCCTGCCCGTCACCCGGCGAAGAACAGTTCAAATACTCACAAATCACTGGAATGCGTACAAGTCACCCTAGGATGTGCGTCGACGATCACCGTCGACTCGGAGGAGCACCCGTGAGGCCACGCCTGCCGCAGGCCGCAAGACGCACCACCGTCCTTCGCCGGGAGGCCGTCGGCGCGGCGCTTCCCGTCGCTCTCGCCTCGCTGCTCGCCACGGCCGGACCGGCGACCGCGGGACCGATCGGCGCCTCCGGCCTCGGGGACCCCTACTTCCCGCTCGCGGGCAACGGCGGCTACGCCACGCGGCACTACGACCTGACGATCGGCTACGACCCGCGCACCCGCCACCTCGACGGGACGACCGTCGTCACCGCGCGCGCCACCCAGCGCCTGACCCGCTTCGACCTCGACCTGCGGGGGCTGAAGGTCACCGGCGTCGCCGTCGACCGCGCCAAGGCCGCCTTCCGCCGCCAGGGCCAGGAACTGATCGTCACCCCGCGCCGCGCGCTCGCCAAGGGCCAGGCGTTCAGCGTGCGCGTCGCCTACTCCGGCACGCCGGCGCCCATCGTCGACTCGGACGGCTCCCCCGACGGCTGGGTCCCCACGGACGACGGCGCGTTCGTGGCGGGCCAGCCGCAGGGCTCCATGACGTGGTTCCCCTGCGACAACCACCCCCTGGACAAGGCGTCGTACGATTTCACCGTCACCGTCCCCAAGGGGCTCACCGCCGTCGCCAACGGCGTGCTGCGCGACCAGCGCACCTCCGGGGGCAGGACGACGTTCCGCTGGCGGCAGTCCGAGCCGATGGCCTCCTACCTGGCGACCGCGAGCATCGGCAAGTTCCAGGTGCGGCGGTACACGACCGCCGACGGCCTGTGGGTCTACGACGCCGTCGACCCCCGCGAGGCGAAGGCCGCGGCGCCCGTCCTGAACAAGCTGCCGTCGGTGCTGGCCTGGGAGAGCAAGGTCTTCGGCCCCTACCCGTTCCGCGCCGCCGGGTCCATCGTGGACCGCGCGCCCAAGGTCGACTACGCGCTGGAGACCCAGACCCGGCCGGTCTACGACTCCGCGCCGGACCTGAGCACCCTGGTGCACGAGAGCGCCCACCAGTGGTTCGGCGACTCGGTCGCCCTCACCACCTGGAAGGACATCTGGCTCAACGAGGGCTTCGCGACCTACGCCGAATGGCTGTACGACGAGCAGCACGGCGGCAAGAGCGCGCAAGCCACCTTCGACGCGCTGTACAAGAGCCCGAAGGACGACGACGTCTGGGACTTCCCGCCCGGTGACCCCACCGACGGCGAGAGCCTGTTCGACGACCCCGTCTACGACCGGGGCGCGATGACCCTGCACGAGCTGCGCAAGGCCGTCGGCGACGCCGTCTTCTTCCGCATCCTGCGCACCTGGACCGCCCAGCACCGCCAAGGGCATGGCGCCACGGCGCAGTTCATCGACCTGAGCGAGCGGCTGTCCGGCAAGAACCTCAAGTCCTTGTTCCACGTCTGGCTGTACGCGGCAGGCAAGCCGAAGAAGGCCTGACCGGCCCCGGCGCGTTCCGGCGTCCGGGACCCCCGCGCGCCGGGTCCCGGACGCCGCGGGTCCCGGCGCGCGTCGGGCGGGGCGCGACCGCTGAGCCGCGTGGGTGGACCAGACGGACCGGACGCTACTCCTCGTCGTCGGTCCGGATCGGCTTGGCGCGTCCGATCGGGGCCGGTCCCGCCTGCTGGGCGCGGATGTGCAGCACGTCGCCGACGAACAGGTCGTAGACCAGGACCCCGACCAGGCCGCCGACGAGGGGCCCGACGATCGGGATCCACCAGTAGTGGCTGAACGACCCGGCCAGTGTGCCCGGCAGCGCCAGATCGCCCCATCCTTCGGCGAAGGTGAACAGCCGCGGGCCGAAGTCACGGGCGGGGTTGACGGCGTATCCGGCGTTCGCGCCGTAGGACATGCCGACGGCGGCGACGACGAAGCCGACCACCAGCGGCCCGAGGTTGGCCTTCACCGCGGTGTTGCGCATGTCCAGGACCGCGGCGATCAGCATCAGCAGGAACGCGGTGCCGACGATCTGGTCCACCAGAGGGCCCCAGACGCCGCCGTGGAAGTAGGGCGCCGGGAAGGTCGCGAAAATGGAGAACGAGGCCACCGTGTGCCCGTTCGTCTTCGGACCCTTCATGGCCTGGTCGAAGGTGTTGATCGCGTCGTGGTACACCGCGTACACCAGGGCCGCGCCGGCGAACGCGCCCACCACCTGGGAGATCCAGTAGGGCACGACCTTCCGCCAGGGGAACCGGCGGCGCGCGGCGAACGCGAGGGTCACCGCCGGGTTGAGGTGCGCGCCGCTGACGCCGCCGGCCACGTACACGCCGAAGGCGACCGCCATCGCCCAGCCCCAGGTGACCAGCAGCCAGTCGCCCGCGCCCAGGAAGAAGGTGGTGGGCCCCGCCGTGCGGCCCGAGCCGGGCAGCGCCGAGACCGCCATGGCGACCGCGCCGCATCCGAACGAGATGAGCACGAGGGTGCCGAGGAACTCGGCCAGGCATTCGCCCCACAGCCCTCCCCGACGTCTGAGGCGGGAGGGTGTGATCAGGGGCGGGATTTCTACGGCCATACAGGCCCCCTCACCGAACGATCCGGCCGCACGGCCGGCACAGTCCTGATCCCGGCGGGTCCGCGGCGCCGTGCGGCCGGGGGCCGCGCCTCACTGCTCAGTCTGCGCGTCCGCACGGGCAGCGGCTACTCGGCCGGGCGGGCCCCCCGGGACGCGCGCCGCCCAGGCCGCGCGCTCCGGGCGCCGCCCGTCGCCGGAGGGCGAGGCGGGCGGCGCGCCGGTGAGAACTCCATACGGGTGATCCCTTCGCCCGCTCCGGGCGCGTCGGAAACCGGCCAAAACGGCCCCGCACCTGGCGTTCCGTGCTTTCCGGCGCCCCTCCGTCCGGGGGAGGCACGAGTGGCAACCCGCCTGCGGCCGAACAAGACTGAGCCATGGTTTCGTGATCAGGCGAAAACGCACGGTCTCGGGGACCGGCCACCGCTGGCCGACGGTTTTCGACCTTTCCTCAGGGAGCTCACATGGTGGAGAAGTCTGCCGACATACTCATGCCTGGCCCGGACGAGACGGCCGGCGTCCCGCGCGAAGAGTCCAACCCGGCGGCAATGGACGCCGAACGAGAACTCGCCGTGATTCTGGCACAGGTCGTCAAGGCCGAGAACGTGCCGAGCGGCAGCCATTTCTTCATGGATCTGGGCGCCAACTCACTGGTCATGGCCCAGTTCTGCGCCCGGGTGCGGAAGAGGCCCGATCTGCCGTCCGTGTCGATGAAGGACATCTACCGGCACCCCACGATCCGCGACCTGGCGGCGGCGCTCGTGGTCGCCGCGCCCGCCGGGACCTCCCCGGACGCCGCGGCGCCGGCCGCGTCGGGACCCGCGGCGCCGACGGCCCCGGCGGTCCCCGCCGCCCCGCCCCGCACGGCCCCCTACTTCCTCTGCGGCGCCCTCCAGTCGCTGATCTTCCTGGGCTATTCGTTCCTCATGGGAATGGCGGCCGCCCGCGCCTACGAATGGATATCCACCGGATCGGGCTTCTTCGGCGTCTACGCGCGGTCGTTCGTGTGCGGCGGCGCCGCATTCATCGCGCTGTGCCTCGTCCCCGTAGCGGCCAAGTGGATTCTCGTCGGGCGCTGGAAGGCCCAGGAATTCCCGGTCTGGGGTCTTTCGTATCTGCGCCTCTGGTTCGTCAAGTCACTGTTGCACGCGAATCCCATGGTGCTCTTCGTCGGGAATCCGCTGTACGTGATGTACCTGCGGGCGCTCGGCGCGCGCATCGGAAAAGACGTCACGATCCTCTCGAAGTCCGTGCCGGTCTGCACCGACCTGCTCACCATCGGCTCGGGCACGGTGATCCGCAAGGACTCCTTCTTCCTCGGCTACCGGGCCCACGCCGGCCGGATCCAGACCGGCCGGATCACCCTCGGCCGGGACGTGTTCATCGGTGAGAAGACGGTGCTCGACATCGACACCGCGATGGGCGACGACTCCCAGCTCGGCCACTCCTCCGCCCTGTACCGGGGCCAGCGGATCCCGGCCGGCGAGCGGCGCCACGGCTCCCCCGCGCAGCCCACCGAGGTCGACTACGCACGGGTCCCGGCCGCCCGGTGCGGCACGCTGCGCCGGGCCTGCTTCGCGCTGAGCAGCCTGCTCCAGCTCTTCTTCGTCTACGCGCCGCTCGCGGTGGGCGGGACGTACCTGGTGTTCGCCGAGGTCCCCGCGCTCAGCGGCCGGCTGGACCCGCGGGCGAGGACCGGGACCGCCGTGGACTTCGTCGGCGACACACTGCTCCTGGGCACGGTGCTGTTCGCCGCCTCCCTCATGCTCGGCCTCTTCACCGTCTGCGTCGTGCCGCGCCTGCTGCGTCCGCTGCTGAAGCCGGACCGGGTCTACCCCCTCTACGGCCTCCACTACGCCGCGCACCGGATGACGGCCGCCCTGACCAACTCGGTCTTCTTCACCTGGCTCTTCGGCGACAGCTCCTACATCGTCCCGTATCTGCGCGCCATCGGCTACGACCTGTCGGAGGTGGAGCAGACCGGCTCGAACTTCGGCACCGAGGTGCACCACGAGAACCCGTTCCTGGTGACCGTCGGCACCGGCACGATGGTGGCCGACGGACTGTCCGTCCTGAACGCGGAGTTCTCCAGCACGTCCTTCCGCACCTCCCGGGCGTCGATCGGGGCCGGGAACTTCATAGGCAACAACATCGCCTACCCGGTGGGCGCCAGGACCGGCGACGACTGCCTGCTGGCGACGAAGGTGATGGTCCCCCTCGACGGCGAGATCCGCCAGGGCGTCGGACTGCTGGGTTCGCCCTGCTTCGAGATCCCCCGTTCGGTGGAGCGCGACACCAGCTTCGACCACATGCGCACCGGCGAGGAACTGCGCCGCAACCTCGCCGCGAAGAACCGCAGCAACCTGCGCACGATCGCGCTGCACGTGGGGCTGCGCTGGATGAACTCGCTGCTGCTCACCGCCGTCGGCCTGGCCTCGGTGGCGCTGTACGGCACGCTGGGCCACGTGGTGATCGCCGGCTACCTGGCGCTCACCCTGGCCCTCAACGCGCTGTTCTTCGTGCTGGTGGAGCGGGCCCTCGGGTCCTTCCGGCGGCTGAGCCCCCGGCTGTGCTCGATCTACGACCCGTACTTCTGGTGGCACGAGCGGCTGTGGAAGGTGCCGGACCGGTACCTGGAGGTCTTCAACGGGACCCCGTACAAGAGCCTGATCTGGCGGCTGCTGGGGGTGCGCATCGGCCGCAGGGTCTTCGACGACGGCTGCTACATCTCCGAGCGGACGCTCACCGAGATCGGCGACGACTGCACGCTGAACGCGGCCAGCAAGATCCAGTGCCACTCGCAGGAGGACGGCACCTTCAAGTCCGACCGCACCACGCTGGGCGCCGACGTCACGCTCGGAGTCGGCTCGCACGTCCACTACGGCGTGACGATCGGCGACCGCGCGGTGCTGGCGCCCGACTCCTTCCTGATGAAGGGCGAGGAAGTCCCCGCGAACGCGGAATGGGGAGGAAACCCCGCCGCCCCGACGGCGAACTGAGAAAGGGTCATTCGATGGGAGCGCACGTGGCAGCGGACAGGGACTTCTGGGCCGAGGTGCTGACCGCCGGTGGATTCACCCCGGTCCCCCGGTGGACGCGCCGCCCCGTGCCGGGCGTGGCCGGGCACGAGGAGCCGGTGCCGGACGGTGTGATGACGGCGGTGCGCGACCTGGCGGCGGAGCTGGGAGTGCCGTCCGGAGCGGTGCTGCTGGCCGCGCACGCCAAGGTGCTGGCCGCGCTCTGCGGCGAGCAGGACGTAGTGACGGGCTACGCGACGGGCGCCGAGGGCGGCCCGCTGCCCTGCCGGCTGACGGCCGCGCCGACGACCTGGCGCGGTCTGGTGCGCGCCGCCCGCCGCGTGGAGGCGGACCTGCTCGGTCACCGCCATTTCCCCGTCGAGGGACTGCGCCGGGAACTGGGCCTGGAGCAGCCGTCGTTCGAGGTGGTCTTCGCTCCCCCGTCCCCCGACACCGGCGGCGCCGGGGACCTGGGGGGCGACGGCGGCGCGCTGCCCGGGGACGCGGTGCTGGGCGTGGCCTGGAGCTGCGAGAACGGGCGCACCGTGCTGCGGCTGCGCTACCGCACGGACGTGCTGGACGCCGGGGCGGCGAGCCGGATCGGCGGCTACCACCTGGCCGCGCTGCGGCTGATGACGGCCGACGCGGACGCCGAGCACGCCCGGCGGAGCCTGCTGGCCGAGAAGGAGGTCCGCGCCCAACTGGAGGACTTCGCCGGGCCGTCCCGCGAACTGCCCCGGGCGCGGGCGCACGAGCTGTTCGAACGGCGGGTGCGCGAGCACCCGGACGCCGTGGCCGCGGTGCACGGCGACCGCTCCTGGACCTACGCGCAGCTCAACGCCCGCGCGAACCGGCTGGCCCGAGCGCTGCTGACGCGCGGTCTGGGCCGGGAGGACGTGGTGGCGGTCGTCACCGAGCGCAACCTCGACTGGCTGGCCGCGGTGCTGGCGGTGTTCAAGGCCGGCGGCGCCTACCTGCCCGTGGAGCCGCACTTCCCCGCCGGCCGGATCGCCGCGGCCCTGTCCCGCTCGGGATGCCGCCTGGTCCTCACCGAGCCGGGCAGCACCGGCGCCCTGGACCAGGCGCTGGCCACGCTCGCCCCGAACGTCGAGAAGCTGCTGGTGGGGACCGCCTACGGCGAGGAGCACGCCGAGGACGACCTGGGCGTGGAGGTGGCGCCCGGCGACTTGGCGTACATCTACTTCACCTCCGGTTCGACGGGCGAGCCCAAGGGCGCGATGTGCGAGCACGCGGGCATGCTCAACCACCTGTACGCCAAGATCGACGACCTGGGCGTCGGCCCCGGCGGGGTGGTGGCGCAGACGGCCCCGCAGTGCTTCGACATCTCGCTGTGGCAGTTGCTGGCGGCGCTGCTGGCCGGCGGGCGGACGCTGATCGTGGAGCAGGACGCGATCGTGGACGTGGAGCGGTTCGTGGACACCCTCGTCCGGGAGCGGGTTCAGGTGGTGCAGGTGGTGCCCTCCTACCTGGAGGTGGTGGTGTCCTACCTGGAGCGGCATCCGCGGGAACTGCCCGGTCTGACCGGTGTGTCGGTGACCGGGGAGGCGTTGAAGCGGGAGCTGGTGCAGCGCTGGTTCGCCGTCCAGCCGGGCGTCCGGCTGGTCAACGCCTACGGGCTGACCGAGACGTCGGACGACACCAACCACGAGGTCATGGAGGAGGCGCCGGACCGGGTGCTGCTGGGCCGCCCGGTCGGCAACGTCCGGGTGATGGTCGTCGACGAGGAGCTGTCGCCGGTGCCGATGGGCGCGCCCGGCCTGATCGCGTTCGCCGGGGTGTGCGTGGGGCGCGGCTACGTCAACGACCCCGAGCGCACCCGCGAGGCGTACCGGCGCGATCCGTACCGTCCGGGAGAGCGGCTGTACCTGGGCGGCGACTGGGGGCGCTGGCACCCCGACGGCAAGCTGGAGTTCCTGGGCCGCCGGGACAGCCAGGTCAAGATCCGCGGGTTCCGCATCGAGATCGGCGAGATCGAGAACACGCTGCTGAAGGCGCCGGGCGTGCGGGACGGCGCGGTGGTCGTCGCCGAGCAGGCCGCGGGCGGTGCGCACCTGGTCGCCTTCCACAGCGGGCGGCGGCTGGCGCCGCAGGAGCTGCGCCGGGCGCTGGCGGCGGCGCTGCCCGCCTACATGGTGCCCTCCGCCTTCCACTGGCAGGAGTCGCTGCCGCTGACCGGCAACGGCAAGATCGACCGCAAGGCGCTGACGGCGCTGGCCGAGCGGTCGCTGCGGGAGGGCGCGGACGCGGACGGCGCCGGCCGGGAGCAGGGCGACGCGCCCGGCACGGCGGCCGAGACGCGGCTGGCGGACGCCTGGTCCGAGCTGCTGGGACTCCCCCGCGAGCGGATCGGCCGCGGCTCCCACTTCTTCGACTCCGGAGGCACCTCGCTGTCGGCGGTGAAGCTCACCATCGCCCTCAACCGGGCGGTGTCCCTGAAGGACATCACCCGTCACCCGGTCCTCTCCGACCTCGCCGCGCTCCTCGACGGCTCGGCCAGGCAGCGCCAGGAGCTGCTTCAGCCGCTCTCGGCGCCCGCGGGCGCGGCCGACTGCGCCCTGGTGTGCTTCCCGTACGCGGGCGGCAACGCGGTGAACTTCCAGCCGCTGGCGAGCGCCCTGGCGGGCAGCTCCCTGGCGGTGTACGCCGTCGACCTGCCCGGTCACGACCTGGCCGCGGCCGAGGAGGCGTTCGCGCCGCTGGAGCGGGTGGTGGAGCGGGTGGTCGCCGAGATCGCCGGGCGCGGGATCGGCCGGGTCATGCTGTGGGGGCACTCCTCCGGCGCCGCGCTCGCCGTGGAGACGGCGCGCAGGCTGCCGGCGGCCGGGATCGAGGCGGTGCGGGTCTTCGTGGGCGCGCAGTTGCCCGGCGCCGCCGCCGAACGCCGCCGCGCCGCCGACGAGCTGGCGCGGCGCGGCGACGCGGAGATCGCCGCCGCGCTGGCCGCGGACAGCGGCTACAGCGAGCTGGGCGAGCTGAACGCGCAGCACGCCGAGCACATCGGCGCCGCCTACCGGCACGACTGCGTCGCGGCGCACCGCTACTTCGCCGACGCGCTCCAGGCGCCGGACGCGCGTCGGCTGACCGCGCCGGTCACCGTGGTCCTGGCCGCCGACGATCCGCACACCGCGGGCGGCCGGGAACGCCATCTCGCGTGGCGGTTCCTGACCGACCACGTGGACCTGTGCGAACTCCCCGACGGCGGCCACTACTTCCCCCGCACCCGGCCGTCCGAGGCGGCACAGGCCGTGCTGGGCGCCGACGAGTTGCTGGCCTCCTCCTGAAGGCCACTTCCGCCGAACGAAAGGAAACCGACATGTCGTTCTCGTCCCCAGCGTCACTGCTGGAGGTGGAGCTGCGGCCGGACGGACCCCCCGTCCTGCGGATGGAGTCACCGGTCGATGCGGCCGGTTGGGCGGCCGAGTACGGCGAGGCGCTGCGCGCCCAGGTCACCGAGCACGGCGCACTGCTGGTGCGCGGACTGCGACTGCGCGAACCGGACCAGGTGCGCGCGGTGTTCACGGGCCTCGCCGGCGAGTTGATACCCGAGCGGGAGGCGTTCGCCCCGCGCAAGCCGTACGGCGCGGGGCTGTACTCCTCCACCGCGTGGCCGGACAACCAGCCGATGTGCATGCACCACGAGCTGAGTTACGCCCTGCGGGTGCCGGGCCTGATGCTGTTCGCGTGCCTGACCGCACCGGCCGAGGGCGGCGCGACCGCCGTGGCGGACGCGGAGCAGGTGCTGAACGCGCTGCCCGAGGAGCTGGTGGAGCGGTTCGAGCGGGAGGGCTGGCAGCTCACCCGCAGCTACAACGACGAGATCGGGGCCTCCCTGTCCGAGGCGTTCGGCACCGAGGACCGCGAGACGGTGGAGAACTACTGCCGCGCCCACGCGATCGACTTCTTCTGGCAGCCGGACGGCGCGCTGCGCACCGTGCAGCGCCGCCCGGCCGTCGTCCGGCACCCGGTCACCGGCCGCCGCTGCTGGTTCAACCAGATCGCCTTCCTCAACGAGTGGACGCTGGCCGAGGAGGTGCGCGAGTACCTGGTCGACGAGTACGGCCAGGACGGGCTGCCCTTCAACACCCGTTACGGGGACGGCTCCCCGATCGGCGAGGACGTCGTGCGGCTGCTGAACGCGACTTACGAGCAGCACACCCGGCGCGAGCCCTGGCAGTCCGGGGACCTGCTGCTCGTGGACAACATCCGCACCGCGCACAGCAGGGAGCCGTTCAGCGGCGCCCGCGAGGTGCTGGTGTCCATGGCCCAGCCCCGGCTTCTGGCCGAGGCCCGCACGACCCCGGAGAGGAACCGGCGATGACCTCGATGACGTCCCCCGCCGCCGACGGCGCCGCCGTGCGGCCGGGCCCCGTGCCGGGCTTCGCGGTGATCTCCGGAGCGCAGGTCCAGCAGGCGCTCCAGGGCCGCGAGAAGGAGATCGTCGACCTGGTGGAGGCCACCTACCGGCTGCACGGCGGCGGCCGGACGGTGAACCCGCCCTCGTACTTCCTGCGCTTCCCCGACCGGCCCGCGTCCCGGATCATCGCGCTGCCGGCCTCCGTCGGCGGAGCGGACGCCGTGGACGGGCTGAAGTGGATCTCCAGCTTCCCGGACAACGTCGCGGCCGGGATCCCCCGGGCGTCGGCGGTCCTGATCCTTAACGACCACGACACCGGCTACCCGTTCGCCTGCCTGGAGAGCTCCATCATCAGCGCCACCAGGACGGCGGCGTCCGCCGCGCTGGCCGCGGACCGGCTCACCCGCAACCGGCCCCGTCCGACGCGGGTCGGCTTCTTCGGCACCGGTCTGATCGCCCGGTACATCCACACGTTCCTCGCCGGCACCGGCTGGGACTTCGACGCGGTGGGCGTGTACGACGTGTCCGCCGACAGCGCGGCCGGCTTCTGCGGCTACCTGCGGCAGGCCGACGCCGAGAACGGCGGCGCCGCGGAGATCACCGTCCACGACAGCCCTGAGCAGCTGATCCGCTCCAGCGATCTGGTGGTCTTCGCGACGGTAGCGGGCAGCCCGCACGTCACCGATCCGACCTGGTTCGACCACCACCCGGTCGTCCTGCACGTGTCGCTGCGCGATCTCGATCCGCGCATCCTGCTCTCCTCGGCGAACTTCGTCGACGACGTCGAGCACTGCCTGAAGGCCGAGACCTCCCCGCACCTGGCCGAACAGGCCACCGGCGGCCGGGACTTCCTCGACGGCACGCTGGACGACGTCCTGACGGGCCGGGTGGAGCCACCGGCCGGACGGACCGTGATCTTCTCACCCTTCGGCCTCGGCGTCCTCGACCTAGCCGTCGGAAGATACGTCCACGACGAGGTGGCCCGCTCCGGGCAGCTCCGCGTCGTCGACGACTTCTTCCACGAGCTGCGCCGTTACGGCTGATCGTCCTCTCGGCTGATCGTCCCTTCCCTCGGCCCAAGGCATCAGGAGGCCAGCGTGCCCGTCATATCCGCTCCCTACGCCTTCAACGAAGGCCAGCTCTTCGTCGACCTCGAGCCGATCTTCGGGCACTCCCTGTACCTGAAGTGCGAAGGGTTCAACTTCGCGGGCTCGATCAAGCTGAAGGCCGCCGTGGAGATGGTGGAGACCGCCGAGCGCGAAGGGTTGCTGACCGAGGACTCCATCCTGATCGAGTCCTCGTCCGGCAACCTCGGCGTCGCGCTCAGCATGATCGCGGCCAGCAAGGGCTACCGGTTCCTGTGCGTCACGGACTCCCGCTGCAACCTGTCGACCCGGCTGCTGATGGAAGCGCTGGGCAGCGAAGTCCACGTCATCGCGGACGTCGACTCCAACGGCGGCTTCCTCGGCGCCCGGATCGACTACGTCCGCGAGCTGTGCGCATCGGACGACCGGTACGTCTGGCTCAGTCAGTACACCAACCCCGGCAACTGGCGGGCGCACCACCGCAGGACCGCGCCGGAGATCGCCCGCCAGTTCCCGAACCTGGACGTGCTGTTCGTGGGCGCCGGCACCACCGGCACGCTCATGGGCTGCGCGCGCTACTTCCGCGAGCAGCGACGGCCGGTCAGGATCGTCGCGGTGGACACCGTCGGCTCGGTGGCCTTCGGCGGCGCTCCGGGCCGGAGGATGATCCCCGGCCTGGGCATGAGCATGCGCCCGCCGCTGCTGGACGAGTCCTACGTCGACGAGGTGATCCAGGTGGAGGAGGCGGACACCATCCGCGCCTGCCACCGGCTGGCCCGGCGCGGGTTCCTGTTCGGCGGCTCCACCGGGACCGTGGTCAGCGGCGCGATGGGCTGGCTGGCGCGCAACGGCGGCAGCGACCTCACCGCGGTGGCCATCGCCCCGGACCTCGGCGAGCGCTATCTCGACACCATCTACCAGCGGACCTGGCTGGAGGACCTGTACGGCGCCCATGTCCTGGACGGCGTCCACGACCTCGACGCGCGGGAGGTGATCATGGGTTCGTCCGGCGCGGACACGATGTCCCCCGCCGTGGACCGCAGCGGCACGTCCTAGAGAGCGTCCGCCGACGGGACGCGCGGGCGCGGCGGCGCCTGGCGCGCCCCATCGGCGCGCCGGGCCCGGAACCGGTTCCGCATGCCGTCCGGTTGACGCGCCGTCGCGGGCGCGGCGTGCACGGGTGGGCGCGGTGAGGTGCGGGTGGGCGCGGCGTGGTGCGGGTGGGCGTACGCGGTGCAGCGCGGTGCGGGCGGAGACGCGGATCACTTCGGCGTCCGCGCCTCTGGACGACATACCGACTAGTCAGGATGATGGTCGGGTCCCGCTGTCGTCTCGTTCCCAGGAGCGCCGCATGAGCCCCGACCACCCGCCCGGCCTCGATCTCGACCGGCTGCGCGGCCTGCTCGACCGCGAGCGGCCCGGTCTGGCGAGCGGGCCCCTGACGGGCCGGCTGATCGAGGGCGGCCGGTCGAACCTGACCTACGCCGTCGAGGACGGCGCCTCCCGGTGGGTCGTACGGCGGCCTCCGCTCGGCCACGTGCTGGCCACCGCGCACGACATGAAGCGCGAGCACCGGGTGATCAGCGCGCTGCACCCGACGAGCGTGCCGGTGCCGCGCCCGGTGCTGCTCTGCGAGGACGAGGACGTGCTGGGCGCCCCCTTCTACGTCATGGAGTTCGTCGAGGGCACCCCGTACCGCACCGCCGACCAGCTCGCCCCGCTGGGCGCCCAGCGCACCCGCGACGTGGTGCTGTCGCTGGTCGACACCCTCGTCGAGCTGCACGCGGTGGAGCCCGCCGCCGCGGGACTGGGCGACTTCGGCCGCCCCGACGGCTTCCTGGACCGGCAGGTGCGCCGCTGGGGCAAGCAACTGGACGCCTCCCGCAACCGCGAGCTGCCCGGCATCGACGAACTGCACGCCGCTCTCGGGCGCCGGCTGCCGGCCTCCCCCGCGCCCGCCGTGGTGCACGGCGACTACCGCCTGGACAACGTGCTGATCGCCGACGGCGACCGGATCGCGGCGATCCTGGACTGGGAGATGTCCACGCTCGGCGACCCGCTCACCGACCTGGGCCTGCTGGCGATGTACTGCACCCCGCTGGGCACGGCCGCCTCGCCGGTGTCCACGACCGCCGAGGCCCCCGGGCACCCCTCCCCCGCCGAGCTGGTGGAGCGCTACGCCGCCCGCTCCGGGCGGGACGTCTCCGCGCTGCCCTGGTACACCGCCTTCGCCTGGTTCAAGCTCGCCGTGATCCTGGAGGGCATCCACTACCGCTACACGCTCGGCCAGACGGTCGGGCACGGTTTCGACCGCATCGGGGACCTCGTCCCCGTCTTCATCCAGCACGGGTTGACCACGCTCCACGAGGGCCTCCAGGAGGGCTGAACCGTCATGGACTTCGCATTCGACGCGCGCACCGAGGAGCTGCGCGCCAGGCTGCTCGCCTTCATGGACGCGCACGTGTACCCGGCCGAGGAGGTCGCGCACGAGCAGCGCGCGCGCCTCGCCTCGCCGTGGGACGTCCCGCCGGTCGTCGAGGAGCTGAAGGCCGAGGCCCGCCGGCAGGGCCTGTGGAACCTGTTCCTCCCCGACGCCGAGTACGGCGCCGGGCTGACCAACCTCCAGTACGCCCCGCTCGCGGAGATCACCGGCCGCTCCCCGCAGCTCGCGCCCACCGCCACCAACTGCGCGGCGCCCGACACCGGCAACATGGAGGTGCTGGCGCAGTTCGGGGACGAGCGGCAGCGCAAGCAGTGGCTGGAGCCGCTGCTCGCGGGCGAGATCCGGTCGGCGTTCGCGATGACCGAGCCGGAGGTGGCCTCCTCGGACGCCACCAACATCACCACGCGCATCGTCCGGGACGGCGACGAGTACGTCGTCACCGGCCGCAAGTGGTACATCTCCGGGGCGATGCACCCGGACTGCAAGATCTTCATCGTGATGGGCAAGACCGACCCCGACGGCCCGGACCTCCGGCGCCAGCAGTCCATGGTGCTCGTGCCGCGCGACACCCCCGGCGTCACCGTGCAGCGGGCGATGCAGGTGTTCGGGTACGAGGACCACTCCCACGGCGGCCACGCGGAGGTCGTCTTCGACCAGGCCCGCGTACCGGTGTCGCACCTGATCGGCGAGGAGGGCGGCGGCTTCGCCATCGCCCAGGCCCGCCTGGGTCCGGGCCGCATCCACCACTGCATGCGGCTGATCGGCATGGCCGAGCGGGCGATCGAGCTGATGTGCCGCAGGGCCGCCTCGCGCACCGCCTTCGGCAAGACGCTGGCGCAGCAGGGCGTGGTGCAGAACTGGATCGCGGACGCCCGGGTCACCGTGGAGCAACTGCGGCTGCTGGTGCTGAAGACGGCCTGGCTGATGGACACCGTCGGCAACCGGGGCGCGCACACCGAGATCCAGGCCATCAAGATCGCCACCCCGCGGGCGGTCGTGGGCATCCTGGACCGGGCGATCCAGTTGCACGGCGCGGGCGGCGTCAGCCAGGACTACCCGCTGGCCGAGCTGTACGCCAGCGCGCGGACGCTGATGCTCGCGGACGGCCCGGACGAGGTGCACCAGCGCTCGCTGGCCCGCTGGGAGCTGAAGAAGTACCGGTGAGCGGCGCGCCGGTGAGGCGCCGTCTCCGCGACGGCCGGTGGGGGCCTCTTGGCGGCGCCCCACCGGCCGTCGCGGCGTCACGGCCGTCTCGGCGTCACGGCCGTCTCGGCGCCCGGGGTGTCGCCGGTGGCGCCCGGCGTAGTGCCGCCCGTCCGTCGGGCAGCGGCGGTCTCAGGCCCAGATCGCCTGGGCGAGCGCGGCCCCGGTGAAGGCCGCGCCCAGCCCGGCGACGATGCTGGCCACCACATTGGCCGCGGCGAAGAAGCGGGCGCCTTCCTCGGCGAGCCGCAGCGTCTCGTAGGACAGGGTGGAGTAGGTGGTCAGCGCGCCGCACAGGCCCGTGCCGATCAGCACCTGGAAGTCGGAGGACATGCCGCCCGCGGCCACCGCCCCGGTGATCAGGCCGAGGGTGAGGCAGCCGACCACGTTGACCGTGAAGGTGCCCCACGGGAAGACGGTGTCGTGCCGCGACTGCACGGTGCGGTCCGTCAGGTAGCGCAGCGGCGCCCCGACGACCGCGCCCGCGATGACGAGCAGCCAGTTCACGCGCCCTCCTTCGTGCCGTGCCCGGCGCTCGCGTCGTTCCCGCCCCCGTACCGGATGACCTCGCAGTCGTCGAGGACGACCAGGCCCTGGCCGACCAGCTCGTCCAGCTCCGGCAGGAAGGCCCGGACCCGCTCCTCGGTGTCGACGATGACGATCGCCACCGGCAGGTCCTCGCTCAGCGACAGCAGCCGGCTGGTGTGGATGCGCGAGGTGGCGCCGAAGCCCTCGACGCCGCGGAACACGCTCGCCCCGGCCAGTCCGGCGGCGTGCGCGCGGTGCACGATCTCCGAGAACAGGGGCTTGTGGCGCCAGGTGTCGTTCTCGCCGATGAAGACCGTGACCCGCACGGCACGGCCGGTCAGCCTCGTCATGACTGCCTCCACTCGATCACGCGCCGGGTGAGGTTCGCCGACGCCCACACGGCCGCGAGCGCCGCGACCATGGTGGCCGCCAGGTACAGCAGACCGGTGGCGGCGCGGCCGCGCTCGACCAGGCGCTCGATGTCGACGGCGTAGGTGGAGAACGTGGTGAAGCCCCCCAGCACCCCGGTGCCGAAGAAGGGACGCACCAGGCGGTGAGCCGCCCATACGTCGGTGATGACGGCCATGAAGACGCCGATGACGGCGCAGCCGATGACGTTCACCCAGAACGTGGTCCAGGGGAACGCCCCGGCCCCGGTGGGCCACAGCAGGGCGGCGCCGTAGCGGGCGCAGGCGCCGACGGCGCCGCCCGCGGCCACCGCCGCGATGATCGGCCACTGTCCCCGCCGCAGTTCACGCCGTTGCGCACGGACGTGCAGATCGACGTCGGGGTCAGTGGGTTCGTGGAGCACTCGGGATTCGGCCTCTCCCACGCGGGTCTCCTACTCGCACAGCGCCCCTCCGGTTTCAGGGCGCACTCCGTCGCAAGCAGGGACCGTTGGCGGCGTCGCCGCGGTTGGGTACGGCGGGCCCCACCGCCGTGCGGCCGCTCGGGCCGCTGATCTCCAGGGTAGCGTGACCCGTCCGCGGCCTCCGAGCGCCCTCGTGCGGGCCGTCGCGCGAGCGGGCTGCCAGCGCCCCCTCAGCGGGCCGCCGCGCGCCGTCGCGGACCGGCTGCCCGGAACGGGCGCCGGGCGTAGAGTCGTGATCATGGTGCTTCTTCGGGACGGGCTGACCGGCCGTCCGTACGAACTCCCCACCGCTCAGCGGCGCGGGCTGCTCAGGCTGCGCGTCCACCTGGCGCCCGGCGGCCGGGGCGTGGACGCGGCCGACGTGCGGGCGCTGCTGGTGGCGGACGTGCTGCTGCGCGCGCTGGAGGCGCAGGGGGTCCAGGTGCTGCACGCGCTGGCCGGGGCGGGGCTGTCAGCCGACCGCGCCCGCACGCTGCGCGACGCGATGGCCGGTCTCAACATCCGGCCGCCCGACGGGGACGGCGGCGCCGACATCGCCCCGGCGGACGCCCACGTGTCCGCCGGACCGGCGTCCGAGGACGCGCCGGGAGCGTGGATCACCGTGGGCGCCGTCACCCAGGACACCCCGCCCGTGTGGCGCGCGGACGGAGTCCCAGGCGGCGACGGCACGGACCCGCTCGCCCTCCGCCTCGCCCTGCTCGCCGCTCCCTACCGCACGCCGGTCGCTCTCGGGCCGGATGCGCTCCGCGACGCGGGCCGCACCCTCGCGGCCTGGCGCCGGGCGGTGGCCCGATGGGCCGACTCGCCTTCCCGGCCGGTCCCCGCCGCCGTCGCCGCAAGCGCCGACGCCGCGCTCGCCGACGACCTGGGGACTCCCGGCGTGCTCGACGTGCTGCGCGAGGTGGAGGCCGACGACGCGATCCCGGACGGCGCCCGGTTCGAGACCTTCGCGCTCCTGGACCGCGTGCTCGGCCTGGAGCTGAGCCGGGACGTCGGCCGGGCGTAGGGCCGCGCGTCCGCGCACCGGTCCGCCGCGGCGGCCGGCGAGGGACGTCCCTGGTGCGGACGACGGCAGAATGAGAGGAAATGTAAGGGAAGGGGCGAGGGGACTCGCCGCGACCGCTCGACGGTACGACCGTCCCGCCGCGACCGCATGACCGGCGGAACGGTCCCTGCCACGGCCGTACTGCCGCACGACCGCACCGGTACGGCGGACCATGCCGATGGCCTCTAGGTGGACCGCGACCCGCGGACCAGGACTCGCGGCCTGTGCACAGGAGGTGCCCGCGATGGAGTGGACGATCGCGGTTCGCGCGCTGGCCGGTTCGCCGTTCGCCCCGAGCGACGGATCGGACGGGTACGACCTGCTGAGCGCGGGATCGACCCGGGTGACCGGCTACCCGGTCGGCACGGGCCCGGTCTCCGGCACCCGCGCCGAGGACGGCGCCCCTGTCGCCGCCCTGTTGCTGATGGAGGAGCGCGCGCGGGCCGGGCAGTGCGTCTCCGCCCGCCCGGTGGCCCTGCTGCACACCGTGGCCGACGGGCGCCCCCGGTCGCAGGTGCTGTGCGTGCCCACGCACGACGCGAACTTCGCGGCGCTGCGCGACGTGGACGCGCTGCGCGCCTGGCATGCCGACGACGACGCCCTGGCGACGGTCCTGCGCCGGCTCGACCCCGCTCACCGCTGGCGGGTCACCGGCTGCGAGGGCGCCGCGGCCGCCGCCGCGTACCTGTCGGCGGCGGCGGCCGACGACGACAGCGACAGCGACAGGCGGGAAACCGGAAAGGTCTAGCGGGGCCCCGCGGTCCCTGGTCTGGATCGTGCCCGGCTCGGGACCTGACCCGAACGGGAGGCCGGAAGACCTTAGTGCTGGGCCCGCTTCACGTACGACTCGTAGCCCTCGTCCTCCAGCCGGTCGGCGAGTTCAGGGCCGCCGGAGTCCACCACGCGGCCGTCGGCGAAGACGTGCACGTGGTCGGGGCGGACGTACCGCAAGATGCGCGTGTAGTGCGTGATGAGCAGGGTGGCGGCCCGCCCGGTGGCGCGCACCCGGTTGACGCCCTCGGAGACGACGCGCAGCGCGTCGACGTCCAGGCCCGAGTCGGTCTCGTCCAGGATGGCGATCCTGGGCTGAAGCAGTTCGAGCTGAAGGATCTCGTGGCGCTTCTTCTCGCCGCCGGAGAACCCCTCGTTGACGTTGCGTTCGGCGAATTCGGGATCGATGTGCAGCCGTTCCATGGCCGCCCGGACCTCCTTCACCCAGGTGCGCAGCCTGGGCGCCTCGCCGCGTACCGCGGTGACGGCGGCGCGCAGGAAGTTGGACATCGAGACGCCCGGGACCTCCACCGGGTACTGCATGGCCAGGAAGATCCCGGCCCGTGCGCGCTCGTCGGCCTTCATGGCGAGCACGTCCTCACCGCCCAGGGTCACCGTGCCCGAGGTGATCAGGT
The DNA here is from genome assembly GCF_040644415.1 of Streptomyces sp. NPDC046985. Taxonomy (NCBI): domain Bacteria; kingdom Bacillati; phylum Actinomycetota; class Actinomycetes; order Kitasatosporales; family Streptomycetaceae; genus Streptomyces; species Streptomyces sp. NPDC046985. The sequence goes on along the minus strand of NZ_JBEYWK010000007.1, from coordinate 290,833 downwards.
ACTTCGGGTGGCCGGCGAGCGCGTAGGCGAGGGTGGTCTTGCCGGAGCCGTTGGGCCCCATGAGGGCGTGCGTCTCACCCTGCCGCACGCACAGGTCGACGCCGTGCAGGATCTCGCGCGGACCGGCTTCAGTGAGGACCGAGCAGCGCAGTCCGCGGATGTCGAGGACAGCCATGGGCGTTCCCCTCTCCCCCGGTACTCCCCGCTTCTTCCTTTCCCTCCTTTTTGTTCGCATTCCCCCTTTTTCTTATCGTTTCTTCTCGCACCCTACTCTGCGACCGGCGGCTCGGCGGTCGCGGCCAGCCCCGCCGTCCACTTCTCCTCGATCCGGCCGACCTTCCACACGACCAGAGCGACCGCCCAGGTGGCGAAGAACAGGCCGACGATGACGAAGCCGAGGACGTTGAGGTCGAGGCCGCCGATCCAGTCCCAGAAGGCGCCGTGCAGGTCGAGCTTGTCCGCGAGCAGCCCGAGCAGCTCGACGGTGCCGATGATCAGGGCGACGGCGACGGAGAGCCCGGTGATCGTGAGGTTGTAGTAGACCTTGCGAACCGGCTTGGAGAACGCCCAGCCGTAGGCGAAGTTCATGAAGGAGCCGTCGACGGTGTCCAGCAGCGACATGCCGGCCGCGAACAACACCGGCAGACAGAGGATCGCGTACCAGGGCAGGCCGGAGGCCGCGCCCGAGCCGGCGAGCACCAGCAGCGCGATCTCCGTCGCGGTGTCGAAGCCCAGGCCGAACAGCAGCCCCAGCGGATACATCTGCCACGGCTTCGTGATCGACTTCATGAAGCGGCCCAGGAGCCGGTTCATGAGGCCGCGGTTGTTCAACTGCTCCTCCAGCGCCGCCTCGTCGAAGCGGCCCGAGCGCATGTCGCGGAACACCGTCCAGATCCCCGCGAGGATCACCAGGTTGATCGCGGCGATGACGTAGAGGAACGCTCCGGAGACGGTGGTGCCGATGAGGCCCGTGACCCGATGCAGCCGGGAGTCGTCGTCCTGGACCGGGCCGGCGAGGGCCCGGACGCCCAGGGACAGCAGGAAGGCCAGACCGAAGACGACGCTGGAGTGGCCGAGGGAGAACCAGAACCCCACCGACAGCGGGCGCCGTCCCTCGTTCATCAGTTTGCGCGTCGTGTTGTCGATGGCCGCGATGTGGTCGGCGTCGAACGCGTGCCGCATCCCGAGCGTGTACGCGGTGACGCCGATGCCGATGCCGAACGACCTCGCGCCGATGCTGTAGTGCTCGGGCGCCACCAGGGCGACCAGCGTGACCCAGCCGACGACGTGCAGCGCCAGGATGAACGCGGCCATGCCGCCGGCCCTGATCCACTCCTCACGGCTCATGGACGTGCGGACACGGCGCCACCGTGAGGCGTCGCGGACGGCGGCCTCGGCGACCGTGGGACCAGGGGCGGTGTTCATCCGGAAGGCTCCTTCGGGGGCTGCGTGCCCCAAGGGGGACGGCGCACCCCATCTTCCTGCCCTCCTGGCGCACCTGCAATCCATGTGCAGTAAAGCTTGCGGTGACGTTCAGGCGGCGTCCGGGCCCTGACCGCCCTGCACACGCGCGCCGTCGGCCGAGTCCGGCAGATAACTCGCCAGGCCCCGCAGGATGATCTCCAGACCGACGTCGAACCTCTCGTCGGAGGAGTCCGTCACCATCAGCCCGGACAGAGCCCGCAGGTGGGGGAAGTCCTCCTCGGGCAGGGACGCGAAGTAGGTCTGCATCTCGTCGGCCATCTCGCGCCAGTCGGGGCTGGCCAGGGAGGCGCCGCCGCTGTCGTGCCGCGCCGCCCGGTCGCGCCACATGCCCTCCTCCAGCGCGAATCCGTCGATGTAGGTGGAGAGGAGGTCGCCGGCCTCCGCCGCGATGCGGTCGGGCAGCCCGGCCGCGCGGAAGATCGCCAGCAGCGCCTCGACGTACGGCAGGAGTTCGGCGGTGAAGGGGACGTGGGCCATGGCGATCCGGGCCATGTCCCGGTGGGACAGCAGGCGCCGCCGCGCGGCGCGGGCGTAGTCGCGGAGCTGTTCCCGCCACCGCTCCGGGTCGGGCGCGGGCATCTCGAAGCCGTCGAAGAGCCGGGTGTACATCAGCTCCAGGAGATCGTCCTTGGAGCTGACGTGGGCGTAGAGAGCGGAGACCGTGACGCCCAGCTCGGCGGCGACCTGCCGCATCGACATCCCGTCGAGCCCCTGGCGGTCCAGCACCTTGAGGGCGGCCTCGGCCACCCGCTCGCGGGACAGCGGGAGGCGCGCGGGCGCGGCATGGGCGCGCGCGGGGTGCCCGCGATCCCACGGGGACGGCGGAGGGGATGCGGGGGTGCCGGGGGCCGCGTCGGTCATGGGGACAGTCTAGGCACGGGGAGAGAACAGTGTTCTCCCGCGTCTAGCTGCGAACGGGCGAAGAAACGCGATATATCTTGTGCGAGGCCCCACGCTTGCGCTATATCTTGATGAACACCGTTCTTTCCTTGGTGAGCACTGTTCTGCTAATCTGAACATCGTTCTTTCCGGGGCGTGTGCTCATCCACGCCCTCGCTGGACTCAGTCCCGCCGATCCGTTCGGCGCGCTGTGCCGTCACACCCGTCCGTCCGCCCCTGCCCGCGGGATCGCCCCGCGGCCGCGACCCTTCCGCGAGGAGTCCCGATGTCCACCACCACCGGTGCCGCGTCCGTTGAGACGCCCACCGACGCACCAGCGCCCTACCGGTGGCGCTGGGCTGCGCTCTTCGTGATCCTCGCGGCCGAGGTGATGGACCTCCTCGACGCCGTGGTCACGAACATCGCCGGCCCCTCCATGCGGGCCGACCTCGGCGGCGGCGCCTCCACGCTGCAGTGGCTCGCCGCCGCGTACACGCTCTCGATGGCCGTCGGCCTCGTCACCGGCGGGCGGCTCGGGGACATCCACGGACGCCGCCGGATGTTCCTGGTGGGGGCCGCCGGCTTCACCGTCGGCTCACTGCTGTGCGCGGTGTCCGTGTCACCCGAGATGCTGATCGCCTCGCGCGTCGTGCAGGGACTGTTCGGCGCGGTGATGCTGCCGCAGGGCCTCGGCATGATCAAGGAGATGTTCCCCCCGAAGGAGTCGCAGAAGGCCTTCGGCATGTTCGGCCCCGTCATGGGACTGTCCGCGGTGTGCGGGCCGATCCTGGCGGGCTGGCTCGTGGACGCCGACTACTTCGACACCGGCTGGCGCATGATCTTCCTGGTCAACCTGCCGCTCGGGGTCGCGGCCTTCCTCGGCGCCCTGCGCTTCCTGCCCAGGCGCCAGTCCGGCGGCAAGCCCGGCCTGGACATCCCCGGCATGCTCCTGGTCTCGGTGGCCGCGCTGCTCATCATCTTCCCGCTGGTCCAGGGCCGTGAGTACGACTGGCCCGTGTGGACGTTCCTGATGATGGCCGCCTCCGCCGCCGTCTTCGCCCTGTTCGCCGCGTACGAGTCGCGCCGCAGCAGGAGCGGAAAGGACCCGCTGGTCGTCCCGAGCCTCTTCCGCAAGCGCGGCTTCAGCGGCGGCATGATCCTCGGCCTGGTCTTCTTCTCGACCATGCAGGGCTTCATGCTCGTCTTCAACCTCTACACCCAGATCGGCCTCGGTTACTCGCCGTTGAAGGCGGGTCTGGTGATGGTCCCCTGGTCGGGCGGCATGATCGCGGGCTTCGGGATCGCCCAGGGCGTCGCCCGGTTCGGACGCGCCGTCCTCCAGGCGGGCGCCGTGGTCATGGCGTTCGGCGTGTTCGGCGTGTGGCTGACGCTGGACAGCGTGGGCGCCGGTGTGGGCCCCTGGCAGCTCCTGCCGTCGCTGCTCGTCACGGGCATCGGCATGGGCCTGCTCATGGCGCCGTTCTTCGACATCGTGCTCGCCAGCGTCGAGCAGCACGAGACGGGCTCGGCGTCCGGCACGATGACCGCGGTGCAGCAGCTCGGCGGCGCGTTCGGCGTGGCCCTCCTCGGCACCGTGTTCTTCGGTCTGCTGGGCGGCGGCATCGCCACCGCCGTCGACCACCACGCGGGCGGCCTGCGGGCGCAGCTCGCTGCCGCGCACGTCGCGCCCGCCGCTCAGGACCGCGTCGTGGCGGACCTGCGCACGTGCGCCTCCGACCGGGCCGTGGCCAAGGACCCCGCCGCGACCCCGGCGTCCTGCGCACGCCAGGAGAAGGACGCCCGGTCCGCCGTGACGTCGCCCGAGGCGGGCGCCCGGATTCCGGAGGCGCTGAAGGCCACCGCCTCGTCGGCCTTCGAGACCGGATTCGGCACCGTCATGAAGACGGTGCTGTGGATCGTCGACGGCATGCTCGTGCTCACCTTCCTGCTCGCGTTCCTCCTGCCGCGCCACGCCCGCCCCGAGGGCTCGGCGGGACACTGAGCCTCCCGGCCGCCGCACCGTCGGCGGCGACGAGCGGAACGGCCGGGCGCCCCAGACGCGGGGCGCCCGGCCGTCCGCCTCTCCGCCCGCGCGAGGCGGGCGAGGCGGGCGAGGCGGGCTGGTCGCGGACGGCTGATCTGGCGTGAAAGTTGTACGCGGACGGGCGGATTGACCCCAAGCGCCCGGTCGCGTTTGTATCCCTGGGCGCCCTCGGCGTGGGGCCCGGGGGAAGACGGTTTCTCGGGAGGGGAACATGTCCAGAGCTGCCAGAGCCGTGCGCGCGGCGGGTGGGACCGCGCTGGTCACGCTGCTCGCCTTACTGACCGTGCCCGGGGCCGCGCCGCCGGCCTCCGCCGCCGGGCGCGGCCCGCGAGTCGAACGCGTCAGCGTCTCCGCCCACGGCGCGCAGGGCGACGGCGACTCCCTGGCCCCGTCGATCAGCGCCGACGGGCGCTACGTGGCCTTCGAGTCCGACGCCACCGACCTCGTGCCCGGGGACGCCGACGGCCAACGGGACGTCTTCGTCAAAGACGTGCGCACCGGTCGTCTCGTGCGGGTCACCGCACAGGGCGCGGGCGCGCCCGCCGGCGCCGAGGCCTACCAGCCCTCGCTCAGCGCCGACGGCCGCTACGTCGCGTTCACCTCGGAGTGGACCTACCCCGTTCCGATGGGGCCGCCCGGACGGCAGTCCGACGTCTACGTCCGCGATCTGCGCACCGGCAGCACCACGAAGGTCGACCGTGGCCTCGACGAGGGGTACGGCGTCGTCTCCCGCGACCCGTCGATCAGCGCCGACGGACGGTACGTGGCGTTCGTGGCCGGCGCGGCGCCGTGGTACCCGCTGGGCCTGCACGGTGAGGTGCGCGTCTACGTGCGCGACCTGTGGACCGGCGCCACACGACGGGTGAGCGCCGCGCCGGGCCCGCAGGGAGACCGCGAGGCGAAGGCGCCGCACATCACCCCGGACGGAGGCGCCGTCGCCTACTCCACGGACCAGCCCCACGTGTCCGGGCCGCCTGTGGGATACCTGTACGCGTGGCGCCGCGCCACCGGACGCGCCGAGCGCGTGGACGTCACGTACGACGGCAGCGACACCACCCCCAAGCCCTCGCGGTTCACCGGGATCAGCGCGGACGGCAGGTACGTCCTGTTCGACTCCGAATCGGACAAGATGGTCCCCGGGGCGCGCCACACCGGGGGCTGCCTCCGGGACCTCGTCACGCACCGCACGCGCACGGTGGACGCGCCCGGCGACCCGGCGGCCTACACAAGCGCCGGCCCCTTCCTCGGCGCCTCCCACGACTACGTCGTCTCAGTGGACGGCCACGAGTACGTCCGCGATGTCCGGACGGCCCACGCTCGATCGCTGCTGCACGACGACACCGCCATGGACGCCCTCGTGTACGACGCGGACACGCGGGTGGCGGCGTTCCAGTCGTGGAAGAAGGACTGGGTGCCGGGAGACACCAACGTCCTGGGAGACGTGTTCCTCGTACGGCTGCGATGACGCCGCGCCGAGTCACAGGGTCCCGGCCTCGCCGCCCCGCCCCTCGGACGTGAGCCGCCCCCGCTCCGGTGCCCTCGGCCTCTTCAACCGCCGTCGGCCCCCTGACGGCCACTGGAACGTCCAGCGGGGACCCAGACGGTAAGCACGCCGCTGGCACGCGCGTCCTCCACTCCGACGGCGTGCCCGACGCACACCCGCCGCAGGAATGCCGGGACGTGCGGGTCCGATCAGCGGCTCAGTGGTACGCCTTGGCGGCGTACAAGTCGATCCACCACGTGTCGTTCTCGCGTGCGAGTTCGACTGTCATGCGCTGGCCTGTGCCGGTGAACTCCAGGTAGCCGCCTCGGCTGTCCTTGGGATCTTCGTCGCTGATGTGCGCCACGACGTTGCCGTGTGCGGCCTTGCCGTAGGTCTTGATGACCCGGTCCGCTTCCGTGGCGGCGTCCGCCTCGGAGGCCGGGGCGAGCTGAGCCAGGCCGGCCCGGTCACGGGCTTCGGTCCGCTGGAGGAAGCAGCGGATCAGCAGGCGCACCTGCTCGGGCGGCGGGGGGTCGCTGAGCACCGGGGAGCGGCCGAAGACGACCCGCACGACGGGCGTCTGCGCTTTCGCGTACATCGGATGGGGCTTTCCCCCCGCCGTGCAACTGGACGCCGCCAACGCCGTGGTGATCAGCAGGAGGCTCCTGGCGATGCGCAGGGCGCCTGCCGGGCGGGCGAGCCGGGGGCGATCCACATAGGGGCACTGTGGTGCCCGCATCGTGCGACGGCCTGGCTGTCGTTGCGACATGCTCGCGGCCGCGCAGGCCGCCCAGGCGCTTCGCCGCGGCCTCCCAGACAGCGGCCAGCGCCTTTCCATACGCTTCATTTCTCCCCTTACCGTGAGTTTGTTCGAAGGACTGGGACATTAACTCACCGGAGAGTGCTGCTTCTCGGCGCGACAGAGAGCGAACTGGCTGCCGCCCAGTGGAGCGGAGACCGCGGGGGCGAAAGGGGCCGAGCGCTGTCGGCGCGGCAGGCGCCTCGCAGGCCAGGGCGTCCGCACGTCACGTTCGGCGTCCCGCGGATACGCAACCCAGTCCTCGTCGGACAGGCGGCCGCGCCGCACGGTCGTCGAGCCCGTGCGAGGCGACAAATGGACCATCTACGGGACGCCACCTAGGCAGTTGAAAATCATATAGAGTCCCGGTCTGCATTTGTTTCGCTTCAAAAAAGGGGGGGCCCTTTGCGTGCTCGTTTTGCCGCCTCGGCCGTGGCCGTCGCCGTGGCCGGCGTCTTCTTCAGCGCGACGACCGCGTCCGCGGCGACGTTGCCGTCTGCCAACAGCGCCCATCACTGCATCCACCACACCACGGGCCAGTGCGGCTGGACGCACCACCAGAAGCCCAAGGACAAGTACGAGACCGCGAAGTGCCAGGACGCCACGCTGTCCTACTCGCACCACTCCCAGGGCACCTGCTCGCACCACCACGGCGTCCGCTACTGGTTCAAGTAGGCCGTAGCACACCGCGGGTGGCTGCTCGCGCAGCACGCGAGCGGCCACCCGCGCGCCGTTGCTCGCCGACGTCGGCGGAGCAGCGGGCAATGAGCATTGGGTGAGCCTTCCCGGCCGCAGTCTTATATTGGCCCGGGAAACGTCGGTGCGTGCCGGGGGGATTGAGCGCTGTTGCGACGAACAGGAGAAACGCGTGGAGCGGCCGCCATGCTCTGTGCTGTCGCCGTGCTGCTCCTCGGCGCGTGCGGGACACAGGTGGCCGGTCGGGAGGGCGAGAAGTCACCCTCGTCGACGGCAACCGTGCCGATCCCGTGGCCCACGATGGAGCCTTCCGCGGTCACCGGAGTCCGTCTCGGCGGGGACCGGCGCACGCTGCTCCTCGACACGCGGGTGCCCGGTGGCGGTGACGCGTGCGTGCGCACGCTCAAGGCAGTGCTCACCGACCCGATGACGGACGTCGTGTGGGTGCAGGTCACCTTCACCTCGCCGTCCGGGGACAAGGCTTCCGGGTGCACCAGTGAGAGCACGGCCACGGCGAAGGTCAGACTGCCCGAGCCGCTGGGCGACCGGGACGTGATCGTCGACCACTACACGCGCTTCACCGCCGACGGCGCCAAGCCGCCCGCGCTGCGGTTGTGCGGAAAGCTGGGCTGCACGCCGCCGGCCACCGGCTGCACCGCCGCTTCCTACGATCAGGCGTTGACGGCGGTCGACGCGCCCGAGCACACGTATCGGGACTCGGAGAAGTGCGACGGGAGGTGGCTGGTGCTGGACTTCTCCTGGCGCACGGGCCCGGCCTGCGGTGACACGACGGGTCCCGCCTGCTCCTCCCGGCTACGCGACCGCTGGTTCTTCCGGGCGAAGAAAACGGGCTGGGCGCCGATCATGCGGACCTCGGCCGGAGGCTGCCAGGACGTGCAGCGCTACGAGCCCGCCTTCCCGTCCTCGCTGTGCGAGTCACTGGCTCCGCTGTCCCCCTAGCTGCACCCGAGCTGTCCCCCGCGGCCCTCCTCCCCCACACCCGGCGCGCGTTCCACGTCGGCGCCTACCCGCCCGCTCGCAGACCGTCCAGAAGAACGGTCAGCACGGACTGGTGACCGCGTGCGGGATCAGCCTCAAGTCCCAGCACGCATCCCTGCACCGCCACGGCCCCCGTCAGTCGCAGCACGTCCTGCCAGGCGAGATCCCGGCGGAGGCGCCCATGGCTCTGGGCGCGCTCGATGACCTTGCGGACGAGGTCGAGGAGCTGGCGGCGCTGCTCGGCGACGGCGGGCCCGCCGTGCTGGTCCAGAGAGCCGGACAGGCCCGTGTTCTGCGCGGTGCGCAAGACCAGGCCGGTGAACAGCAGCGAGAAGCCCTCCCAGGCGTCGTCGGAGTCCAGAGCCTGGTTCGCGGTGTCGATCAGTTCGGTGAGGACGTCGCCCAGCACGGCCGCCATGAGCTGGTCACGCTCGGGATAGCGCCGGTAGACGGTGCCCACACCGACGCCGGCCTCCCGTGCGATCTCGTGATAGCTGACGTCCAGCCCGTGGTGCGCCACGGCGCGGCGCGCCGCCGCCAGAACACGCGCGGCATTGCGCTGCGCATCGACGCGTAGCGGCGTCGCTGTCTCCTGAGCCGCTGCCGGCTGATCCGTATGCACACCCCTCACCCTACCTGCAATTGGACAACTTCTGTCCGTTTCCCTACGCTGAGAGAAGCGGACAGAATGCGTCCGTTTGAGACGTCCGACAGACGCGGCTCACGGTCACTCGCGTATCGCCGGTCACCGGCGCGTCTCGAAGGTCTACGCCGCTTCGCGACCCCGAGCGCGTCCATCGATCACCCCGAGGGATCCCGACATGCACGAGCACCGCACCACCGCTCCCCTCGCCGTCGTCACCGGCGGCAGCGAGGGCCTCGGCCTGGCCATCGCCGACGCTCTCGCCGCCGACGGGGCGAACCTGGTCATCGTCGCCCGCGACCGCGACAAGCTCCGGGCCGCTGCCGAGGAACTGGGACGGCACGGCACCACCGTGCACACCGTGTCCGCGGAGCTCTCGGCGCTGGACGCCCCCGCTCAGATCGCCGCGCAGGTCGCGGACCTGACCGACCGGGTCGACACCCTCGTCAACAGCGTCGGCGCCGCCCACTTCTCCTCCCTGGCCGACACCACCGTCGACGCGATGCACACGATGTGGCACCTGAACGTCCAGGTGCCCCTGCTGCTGAGCCGGCACCTGCTGCCCGCCCTCCTGAACGCCCGCGGCAGCATCATCAACATCAGCAGCTACTGGGCGCACAAGATGGTCGCCGGCCGCCCTTCGGCCGCCTACTCCGCCACCCGCGGCGCACTCAACTCCATGACCCTGGCGCTGGCCAACGAACTCGGCCCCCAGGGAGTCCGCGTCAACGCCATCGCCCCCGGCGCGGTCCACACCCCCACCTACGAACGCTCCCACCTCGCCCCCATGACCGTGGAGCAGCGCACCGCACACGACCAGCGGATCGAGCAGTCGTACCCCTTGGGACGCCTGGGCACCGCCCACGACGTCGCCGCCGCGGCCGCCTACCTGGCCTCGGCCCAGTGGACGACCGGCGCCGTCCTCGCCGTCGACGGCGGCCTCACCGTCCGCTGATCCCCCGGAAAAGCGAATCCTGACGGCCCGGCGCACGGGTCGCCGTGGAGCTGACGGCCGCCCGGCCGGGACCTCTCGTCCCCGCGCCCATGGCCGACTGGGCGCCGCGCCGGCTCGCCCGTCCGCACACCGGCGCGGCCCCTCCGAAGTCCTGCCGCCGCGGGCCTCCCCACCGGATGCACCCGGCCGTTTTCTGGGCGACTGTGGTCGCAGTGCCTTCGACTCGCCGGAGAGCCGTGACCGACCTGATCAACCAGGCCGACAGGGCACGTCACGTCGAGGCCGAGGAGGAAAAGTGACACATCCCGATCAGGAACCGAACCAGCACGAAGGCCCTGCGGACGGCGGCGCCGCCGGCGAGCCCGGCGTCCACGACGGCGGTGCGGACGGCAGCGCCGAAGGTCCCGCGGACGGCGGTGCGGCCGGGGTGCCGGGCGTGCACGACGGCGGCGCCGACGGCGAGGCCGAGGGTCCGGCCGACGGTGGCGCCGCCGGAGTGCCCGGCGTGCATGACGGCGGTGCCGACGGAGGCGCGGAAGGTCCCGCCGACGGCGGTGCGGCCGGAGTGCCGGGCGTCCACGACGGCGGCGCTGACGGAGGCGCCGAGGGTCCGGCCGACGGCGGCGCCGCCGGTGAGCCCGGCGTCCACGACGGCGGCGCCGACGGCAGCGCCGAAGGGTCCGGTACCGGGTCTTGAGCGGCCCGGGGACCCATGTCCACGATCCCGGCGCCCCGGCGGGCGCCGGGATCCTGGAGACGCGCCTGACCCGCCTCGGGCGTGAGGACTTCGCGCGGAACGTCTGGTCGCGGACCGCGCTGCTCACCCGTCGCGCGAGCGACTTCTCCGACGTGTTCGGCGCCGACGCCGTCGACGAACTCGTCTCGCGACGCGGACTGCGTACGCCCTTCCTCCGCGTCGCCAAGGACGGCGCCGTGCTCCCCGAGTCGTCCTACACCTCGTCCGGCGGCGTCGGCGCCACCATCGCCGACCAGCTCGACGACACCGCGCTGTGGCGCTGCTTCGCGGGCGGCGCCACCCTCGTCCTCCAGGCCCTTCACCGCACCTGGGCGCCCGTCGCGGACCTGTGCGCCCGGCTGAGCGCGGAACTGGGGCACCCGGTGCAGGCCAACGCCTACGTCACCCCGCCGCAGAACCGGGGCTTCGACGACCACTACGACGTCCACGACGTGTTCGTCGTCCAGATCGACGGCGGCAAGCGCTGGCTCGTCCACGAGCCCGTGCACCCCGACCCGTTGCGCGACCAGCCCTGGACCGATCACCGCGTCGCCGTCGCCGAGGCCGCGAAGGGGCCCGCGTACATCGACGCCGTACTGGCGCCGGGAGACGTCCTGTACCTGCCGCGCGGCTGGCTGCACGCCGCCGAGGCGAAGGGCGAGACGTCGGTCCACCTGACCCTGGGCGTCCACGTCTGGACGCGGTACGCGCTGGCCGAACAGCTCGCCGAGGCCGCGCTGGCGGCACTGCGCGACGACCCCGCGATGCGCGCCTCCCTGCCTCTCGGAGTCGAGGGGACGGCGCGGGAGGCCGACGGCGTCCGCGAGCGCCTCACCGCGGCCGTCGCCGAGGCCGAGTCCGAGCCGTCGTTCCAGCGGGGCCGGCGGGGCCAGGGACGTCCGGCGCCCCTGGGGCCCCTGGCCCAGCTCGCCGCCGTGGACGGCCTCGGACCGCACTCGCCGGTGCGGCTGCGCGGAGCGCTGGAAGCCCGGCTGGAGGGGGTGCGTCTGCGGACGCGGGTGGGCTGGCTCGACTTCCCCGAGACCGACCTGCCCTCCGTGACCCGTCTGCTCGACGGCGAGGTCCGCACGGCCGGTGAAGTCGGCCCTGACCTGGCGCTCCGACTGCTGCGCGCGGGTGTCCTGGTGCCCGCCGCACCGTAGCGGCCCGGTGACCACGACCGGCCGCTTCTTCTGCGCCGACGCCGCCCGGATGCGCGGCGACCCGATCGCGGGGACGGCGCCGCGCGGCCTCGTCTGGGTGCTCATCGAGTACCGGAGCGGCTGGCCGGTCAACGGCTTCGACGGCATCGACCTCGCACCCGAGGTCAAGACCCACGTCTGGTCCGCGGCCCACGCCGTCCGCGCCCGCGTGCTCCTGGTCAGGCGGCTCGCCCGTCCCCGACCCGAAGGCCCCGGCCGGTGGGCCGTCCTGCACTACGAGCCGTCCGGCGCCTACCGCCAGCGCTGGGGCACATGGACCCGCGACGAGGACCTGGTGGAGATCGCCGACGCCCTGCGCTCCCCCGGCCCGACCGACCACCCGCCCGTCGTCCTGGTCTGCGTCCACGGTCAGCACGACGTCTGCTGCGCCGTACGCGGACGCCCGGTCGCGCGAGCGCTCAGCGAGCGGTGGCCGAACCTCGTCTGGGAGTCCACGCATGTAGGCGGCGACCGGTTCGCCGCGAACGTGGTCGTCGTGCCCGACGGCGTGTACTACGGCCGCCTCGACGCCGCCGCGTCCGTGGCGGTGGTCGAGGAGCATCTGGCCGGACGGGTCCACGCCGACCACCTGCGCGGCTACACGGACCTCGGCCCGCCGCAGCAGGTCGCCGTCGCCGCCCTGCTCGGCCGCTTCGGCCCGGCCGGCCGGCACGACTACGCGGTCACCGGCACGGCCCGCGAAGGCGACGACTGGCGCGTCCGCGTCGAACTCCGCGCGCCCGTGCCGACGGCCTTCGACGTCGACCTGCGCGCCCACCGCGCACCCCCGTACCGCCTGACCTGCCGCGGCCCGGCGCCCAGCGCGGCGATCGTCTACGAGGTGAGCGCGATCCACTCCGCGTGATCCGGGGTCGGCGGGTTCGGTGACCTGGCGAGTGACCAGGCGGAACCCCGGCGGAGCGACAGCCGCTGTCGCGACCGGCGCCACGAAGACGACGCGGGGACGGCCGGCCCGTACGCCGTGCGCCATTGTCGTCCCCCGTGCGCCGTCCGCCGTGTGCCGTGTGCCGTGTGCCGTGTGCCGTGCTGCCAGGATGGCGGCACGGAACGAGTATTAGGGCATCGGCGGAATCCCCCTGCGGGCGACCGATCCGGCGGCACTGGGCGCGTGATATCCCGCGAGTGCCTCGGTCTCGACGCCGACGAGGACGGCTAGGCGACGGTGAGAATGATCTTGCCCTGGATATGCCCTCGGGCGGCGCGTTCGTGGGCCAGCCGGGCATCCGCGAGCGCGAACGTGCTGTCGATCGCCACGCGTACCGTGCCCGCGTCCAGCAGGCGTCCCAGTTCGGCGAGCTGCGCGCCGTTCGAGCGGACCTGGGTGGTCGAGATCGTGACGCCCAGTCGCGCGGCCTCCTCCTCGTCGAAGTCGCCGAAGAACACGGGAGACAGTGAGCCGCCTCGCTTGAGCGTGCGCAGGAAGCGCTTGCTGTGGGGTCCGCCGACGGTGTCGAGGACGAGGTCGAGGCCGTGGGCGAGTTCGTCGGGACGACTCACGGTGTAGTCGATGAACTCGTCGGCGCCGAGTTCGCGCAGGAACGCCTCGTGCGTGCCCGACGCCACCGCGATGACCCGTGCGTCCTTCCACTTCGCGAGCTGGAGGGCGATGTGCCCCACGCCGCCCGCGGCGCCGTTGACGAGCATCGTCGTGTCGGCGTCGAGCGGCGCCGGACGGTGCTTCGCCGCCTGGAAGGGCGACGGGTGATCGTGTCCGAGGTCGATCAGGAACTGCCATGCGGTGAGCCCCGCCATGGGCGCCCCGGCGGCGTGCGCGTGATCGACACCGGCCGGCTTGTGCGCGAGGTCCGACACGGGGGCGGTCACATACTCGGCGTACGCCCTGCCGTCGAAGCTGGGAAAGCGAAGGAGGCCGAAGACCTCGTCGCCGACGGAGAAGCCTTCCGCGTCCGCGCCGACGGCTTCCACGACGCCCGACACGTCCGTCCCCGGGATCAGGGGCAGTTCGTAATTCAGCTTCGCGTTCCCAGGCCGCTTGGACAGCCCTTGGCGCAGGTACCAGTCCGGCGGATTGACGCCGACCGCGTGCACGCGCACGAGCACCTCGCCGGGCTGCGGTTCGGGGATCGGCACCTCGTCGTAGCGCAGGACCTCCGGGCCGCCGTGTTCATGGATCCGGACGGCTCTCATGGTGTCTGTCGGCATCGTCTTCTTCCCTGTCGCGTCTGTCGCTGTCCCGTCTGTCCCTGTCCCGTCTGCCCATGTCCCGCCGTCACGTGGGCCACTTGTAACCTAGCGAGAAGTCGACCGTGACGGCGAACGTCAGGTACATGCACCAGATCCCCGTCAGGAGTCGGATCAGGCCCATCACCCGTTCCACACCCGGGAACCCCACGAAGGTCACGAACTTCGCCGCGTAGACCGCGAACAGGCCGACGAAGAGCACCCCGACCGGCCAGGAGTGCGCCGTGAAGAACACCAGGCTGCCGAGCGCCCCGAGCACCATGAACGACAGGGAGAACCCCACGTTCACGCGTGGGTCGTTGCCCCGGTAGCGGTCCCAGCCGAGCGCGAACCAGTGGATGCCGTACGCGGAGAAGGCGAGCGCGGCCGTGTACAGGGGCGGCTCCTTGAACACTTCGAACCAGGTCAGGCCGATCAGAAGGATCAGGCCGGTGACGAACTGGCAGAAGCCCGGGAGCCAGATGCCCCAGGTGCCGAGCGCCCGGTCCACGGCCTCGCCCCGCGGCGGCCACCGCAGGAACTCCTGGATGCCCCAGATCAGATAGCCGGTGCCCAGTCCGAAGAAGCCGAGTGCGAGCGGCGGATACGCCGACGTGGTGAAAGTCACGTCCATGTGTCTCAGTGTCCCGGCGGCCGCGACTCTCTGCATCTCCGGCCCGCACTCCGCATCTCCGGCCGCGCGCTCCGTCTGCCCGCCGCCGCAGGCGCTTTTCAGGTGTCGCGCTGTGTCCGGTTTCAGGTGTCGCGCTACGTCCGGCGGTCGGGAACATCGCCTCCCTCGCCGTGGAGACCGTCCTCGCCCTCTTCGCACCCGACCGGCTCGGCATCGGCGCCGCGCTGACCTGCACGGCCGCAGTCGAGGGGCTCGCCATCCTGAGCCTTGCTGTCGCGCCGACCCCGTACGTCGCCGGCCTCGCGCTCGCCGTCCGCGGAGAGAGGGCGCGGGCGGCAGGAGTCACGGGCAGACAGCCACGGCCCCGTAGCAGGATGCTTCGGGATCGGTGAGGGGCTCATCAGCGGAACTGTCGTATTCGGGGCGCCATCGGGGAGTGGAGACGATGCCGGGATCGACCAGGTTCCAGCCGTCGAAGAACCGGGCGAACTCGTCACGGTCGCGGGCCCTGGTCGGGGTGCCGGCCGCGGTGTAGACCTGGGCGAGACGGGACGTTTCGTCGGGAGCGAATTCCGGCGTGAGATGACTGACGGCCAGCGCGCTGCCGCTGGGAAGAGCCGCCTTGAGCACACCGGTGATCTTGTGGGCGCCCTCCGGCACGAAGTGCAGCACGGCGTTCAGGCTGAGTGCGATCGGCGCCGAGAAGTCCAACGTACGGCTCGCCGCTTCGATGATGGTCTCAGGCTGATTCACGTCGGCTTGCACGTAGGCCGTGACGCCCCCTGGGGACCCTCTCAGCAGAGCTTCGGCGTGGATCAGGACGATCGGGTCGTTGTCGGCGTACACCACCCGCGCCTGAGGAGTCACCCGCTGGGCGATCTCATGGAGATTGGGCGACGTGGGAATTCCGGTGCCGATGTCGAGGAACTGCCGGATGCCCGACTCGGCCAGGTAGCGGACCGAGCGCCGCATGAAGCCCCGGTTGGCACGAGCGGCCGTCCGCGCGTACGGGAACACCGCCATCGCGCGTCCGGCGGCCTCTCTGTCGGCCGGGAAGTTCGTCGTGCCGCCCAGGTAGTAGTCGTACATCCGCGCCGAATGCGGCACATGGATGTCGAGGTTGACTGCCTGGTCTTGACCCGCGTCGTCACGGGCGGTCTCTTCGGTCATACGCTCCCCCTGGGGCCTAGGCTGTCTCGATCCCACGGCCGCGCGACGGCCCAACCCCCTCCACCCCGGCGGCGTTGACCCGACGGAGCCTCGCGAGCCCTGGCGCGGCCTCAGTCACTATGCCCGCCGCCTCTGGTGGAAAATCGCTTCCGTCGGCGCAGCCGCCGGAACGGCGATTGACTATGACCGAATAGCGCCGCTCAGAGAGTTCTAGTGGTCGGATCGTACAAGATTACTGATCTATTATCAGCCTATGGCGATCGTTTCCGGTCATCCCTCGTGATCGTCACCGCTGGGGACCTGTTTCCGCTCCAATGTGCCTGCGGGGGACGCCAGTTCCCCTCATGGGCTGCTGTTCCGTCCCGCCCGGAGCTCTGGGCGGCGCGGACGGCTTTCGCCGGGCATCGCCCCCAGTGGGCACCGCCGGGAAGGATTGGGAACGTGGCTGAGAGCGAGTGGGCGGTGCGGCCGAACGGCCTTCGCCTGACGTTCGACGCGTTCTGCGAGACGCACGAGCGAGCGTGGTTCGGGATCGCCCGAGCGCGCCTCTGCGACGACGACGCGGCACGGGACGTGGTCAAGAGGATGAAGGACCGCCTCTGGCAGCAGTGGCCGCCCGTGCTCCGTTCGCAGGTCCCGGCGTTCCGTGCCTGGGCTCTCGTCAAGGAGGAGATCGGCGCCGCCTTGGCGGAGAAGATGATGAAGGCCGACGACCACTTGCCCGTGCCGGACTGGGTGACGGTCGTGCGCGAGGTGCTCGAACTCGCCGAGGACCGCGCCGAGGACCAGGGGGTCGACGAAGCGCTGTACGCCGCGATCAGGGGCCTGTCGGAGCGGCGTCATGACGTCGTGATCCTGCGCTACCTGCTCAAGCTGCCGGACAGTACTATCGCCGAGTACCTGGACACCACCGCGACGAACATACGTTTCACCGCATGCCAGGCCCTCGCCCGTATCCGCAGAGAACTCGGAGGAGAGTGGTGAACGCGGAAAGGCAGCGGCTCCTGCACGACACGCACCGAGCCGCCGACCCTACGACGCAGCGGAACTACGCGACGGGTCTCCCCCCGGAATCCCTCCCCGGTGAAACTCAGGACAACGGCTGGACCCGGTTTCTGGCGGCGCCGAGCCCGCTGCCGTCGGATCAGGAACAAGCAGCCCACGAACTGGACCTGGCGGCGGCCCTGGTCCTGGCCATGCCGACCGCCGCGGCCTCCTTGGCGCTGCTCGCCAACAGCCGGTGCATCCACCCCGAAGGGGCTCTCGTCCTCGGAGCGCTCCTGTACGTCTCGGGCCACCGTGACGGAAGCCAGTTCTGGCTGCAGTTCGCGGCCGGCGGCGGCAACCACACCTCCGCCTCCCTCCTGAGCCTGCTCCACCGCAGTCTCGGAGAAGTCCTGGACGCCGAGACCTGGCGCCGACAGGCGGACACACTGGCCAACGCGCGCGAACAGGTGGTCGCCCAGAAGGTCTTGGACCCCTCCAGAGAACTCCTGCCCCGTGCGGTACGCGCCGACATCATCGCTCGCTGCCACGAGGGCCTCGACGTCCGCCTCCCGCCCCGCATCGCCGCGGTGCTCCACCGACTCCCCGTCGACAGCGACGACACGGAATACGGCGAGGTCCCCCAAGTCAGCGCCACCCTCGTCCACGAACTGGCCGCTGCCGTCTAGAACCTCCCGGAGCGACGAAAACTCCCCGTCCCCGGATGCCGACGCTCCCGCCTCACGAGCAACCGCACAAAACGATCGTCAGCTCGTAGGAACGACGCCACATGACGCGGGATCGCCGGTGAGCCGAACCGGCGATCCCGCCGGTCACCGCGAGTTCACCGCCCCGCCCCGCCGCACGCCGAAAGACGCCACCCGAGGACCACAGACCAGGCGTGCCCGGCGAGCTGCCTCCAACCCGCCTTCACATCCTGGTTGATCACGCCCTCTCTGAACTCGCCTCACAGGCTCCGAGTAAGGGACCAACGTCCGCACCTCGCTTCCGGCGAGGCGCTGCCTCGTCTCTGGGGTCGGGTACCTGTCAGCGGCTCCTGTTAGGGTCCGCGCCGTGACCTCAGCCGATCATTTGCTCGCATTGATCCGGGACACCCCCGGCATCGCTGACCTGCTGCACTCCTCCTTCGAGTTCGGAGTCTCCCGCGACGGACACGGCGAGGCGGTCCGAGCGGCCTCGGGCGCCTCGCTTGAGGCCATCGCCGGTGACTGGGCCGGCGGGACCTTCTTCCTGTGCCATGACGAGGATGGGCGCCGCCCGGTGGTGTTCGCGAACTCCGAGGGACGGGGCGGCCTGATCGCTGATGACTTGAAGGCAGCTCTGGAGATCATCACCGGGCTGGCTGAGTGGCAGGACTGCCTGAAGTTCTCGGGCGGCGGCAGGTCGGAGGCCATGGAGGCCGCTGCTTCGCTTCTCGAAGCGGACCTCCTTCGTGACGAGCCTGAGATCGCCGAGCACCGTGCCCGTGTCGCCGCTGCTCTGTCGCTGCGCCGGGTGTCCGTTACCGAGCTCGTCTCCCGACTCCGGAGCGCGGTGACCCGGACCGGACCGGACCATGTGGTGGTCAGCGAGTCGGGTGCTGAGTACGAGTCGCTCTTCGGCACGTTCCTGCCCAGCGACAACCCCGGCTGGCGATGATGGAGGACCGGGCCCGTCGTGTCAGGTCCTTGCGCGCGCCGGCATGGTGGACCTACGCATAGCTGGCCGCTGAACTATGGTGTCCCGCCACATGTGCTCCTGACCTGCGTGTTTCTACGGTGTGCCGACACGTACCCGTTCCCGTCGCACACGAGGAAGTGGCGCACATGGCCTCCGGAATCACCGCTCCCCCACCGCCCGCAAGCCTCCCCCGCATCGTCGCCGCCAGTCTCATCGGGACCACCGTCGAGTGGTACGACTTCTTCCTCTACGGGTCGGCCGCGGCGCTCGTGTTCAACAAGTTGTTCTTTCCCGGCTCCGATCCGCTGGTCGGAACGCTGCTGTCGTTTCTGACGTATGCCGTCGGATTCGCGGCGCGGCCCCTGGGGGCCCTGGTGTTCGGGCACTACGGCGACCGGTTGGGGCGCAAGAAGCTGCTGGTGCTGAGCCTGCTCATGATGGGCGGGGCGACCTTCGCCATCGGGCTGCTGCCCACGCACGCGAGCGTCGGCGCCGCGGCGCCGGTGCTGCTCACGACGCTGCGTCTGGTGCAGGGCTTCGCGCTCGGCGGCGAGTGGGGCGGCGCCGTGCTGCTGGTGTCGGAGCACGGGGACGCGCGGCGCCGCGGCTTCTGGGCGTCATGGCCGCAGACCGGGGCGCCGGCGGGGCAGTTGCTCGCCACCGGTGTGCTGTCGCTGCTGACCGCCGTGCTCAGCGACGACGCCTTCGGCAGGTGGGGATGGCGCATTCCGTTCCTGCTGTCCGGGGTGCTCGTGGCCGTCGGCTTGTGGATTCGTCTGTCTGTCGATGAATCCCCTCTCTTCCGGCAGGCGTTGGCGCAGGCGGAGGCCCGCGGCACGGAGCGGGCGGCGGCGGACGACGGAACGCGGACCGAGGAACTGCCTCTCGTCGCCGTGCTGCACCGCCACTGGCGCGACGTGCTGGTGGCGATGGGCGCCCGGATGGCCGAGAACATCAGCTACTACGTCATCACCGCCTTCATCCTCGTCTACGCCACCGCATCGGCCGGCGTCTCCAAGCAGACGGCCCTGAACTCCGTGCTGATCGGCTCCGCCGTGCACTTCGCGGTGATCCCCGCCTGGGGCGCCCTGTCGGACCGGATCGGGCGCCGCCCGGTGTACCTGCTCGGCGCCGCGGGGGTGGGGCTGTGGATGTTCCCGTTCTTCCGGCTCGTCGACACCGGCGGTTTCGCCGGCCTCGTCGTCGCGGTCACCGTGGGTCTGATCCTGCACGGCGCCATGTACGCACCGCAGGCCGCCTTCTTCTCCGAGATGTTCGCGACCCGGATGCGCTACTCCGGCGCCTCCATCGGCGCCCAGTTCGCCTCGGTCGCCGCGGGCGCGCCCGCCCCGCTGATCGCGACCGCGCTGCTGTCCGACTACGACAGCTCCACCCCGATAGCGCTCTACGTGATCGCCGCCTGTGTGCTGACGCTGATCGCCGTGGGCGTCGCCCGGGAGACCCGGCACCGCGACCTCGGCGCGGTCGAGCCCTCCAGCGGCGCCGACTCCTCGACGGCGCGGGCGGCCGACGCGCGTACCGTCTGACCTGCGAGCGAGAGTCAGCTCCGGTCCGGCCGGTCCGACCGGTTCGGCGCCGACAGGCGGCGCAGGCGCAGGGCGAGCTGGATCTCCAGAGTCCGGTCCGGGCTCTGCCAGTCCGCGCCGAGCAGTCGGCCGACCCGCTCCAGGCGCTGGGCGACGGTGTTGACGTGCACGTGGAGTGCGTCCTTGGTGCGGGCCGGGCTCATCCCGGAGGCGAAGTACGCCTCCAGGGTGCGTATCAGGTCCGTTCCCCGGCGCTCGTCGTAGGCGCGGACGCGGCCGATGGTGCGGTCCACGAATCCGGCGACGTCCCGCTCGCCCGCGAGGAGCACGCCGAGGAAGCCGAGATCCTGGACGGCGGCGCCGTCGCCGGAGCGGCCGAGCAGGTGCAGGGCTTCCAGACAGCGCCGGGCCTCCGCGTAGGCGGCCGTGGCGGTGTCCGGGCGGCCCGCCAGGTCGTCGGCGGGGGCGGACGCGCCGACGGTGACCGCCTCGTGCACGGCGGCGCCGAGGGTGCGGGCGGTGTCGCGGGCCAGGTCCGTCGCCGTGCCGCTAGGGCCGAGGGGCAACAGCAGGACCGTGCCTCCGTCGCGGGCGGCGGCCAGGCCCCGCCGGGTGGCGGCCAGGTGCGATGCCGCGGAGAACAGGCGGCGGCGGCCGGCCGCCTCCTGGTCCGCGCCGGCGGCCGGAGCGTCGATGCGGGCGGCGAGGACGACGTGCGCGGCGCCGAGGTCGGCGTGCAGCCGGGCGGCGCGCTCCCGCAGCACGCGCGCGTCGCGGTCGCGGGAGTCCAGGAGATCGTCGAGCAGTTCGCCGCGGACCCGCTGTTCGGCCTCGGAGGCGGAGCGCCGGGCGAGCAGCAGCAGGGAGGTGACCATCGCGGCCCGCTCCAGGGTGCGCTGGTCGACGGGATCGAGGGCGGGATGTCCACGCAGCACCAGCGCGCCGAGGAGTTCCCCGCCCGCGGCGACGGCGGCGATCCAGGCGTCGCCGTGCCGGACCGCGTGGCCCTCGGCGCGGGACGCCTCCAAAGGGCCGGCCGGGGCGGCGGCGGCTTCGGTGAACTCGACCGTGCCGGAGAGGACCTGGGAGACGGCGGCGGCCACGTCGTGCACCTGGCCGCCGCGCAGGACGAGTTCGGCGAGACGGTCGTGGACGTCCGAGGCGCGCTCGATGACGCCGCTGCGGTCGCGGATGATCTCGTTGGCGCGCTCCAGACCGGCGAGAGCCGAGCGGGTCTCGGTGAGCAGGTTGGCGCTGTCGATGGCGGCCGCGGCGAGGGCCGCGAAGGAGCCGAGCAGGGCGATCTGCGCGCGCTCGAACACCCGGGCGCGCCGGTCGGCCGCGAACAGGACCCCGATGACGTGCGGTCCGAGCATGAGGGGCACGCCGAGGATGGCGATCAGGCCCTCGTCGCGCACACCGGCGTCGATGGTCCCGGTGTGCTGGAAGCGGGCGTCGTCGAAGTAGTCCTCCGTGACGTAGGGGCGGGCGGTCTGTGCGACCAGTCCGCCCAGCCCCTCGCCCATGCCCAGGCGCAGTTGCTGGAAGCCCGCGGCCACCGAGCCCTCGGTGACGCGCATGTAGGTGTCGCCGCGCTCGGGATCGTTGAGGGTGAGGTAGGCGACGTCGGTGCCGAGCAGGGAGCGGGCGCGCTGCACGATGGCGGGCAGTACCGAGTCCAGGTCCCGTAGGCCCGCCAGGTCGTGGGCGGTCTCGAACAGCGCCGACAGCTCCGCCTCGCGGCGCCGGCGTCCGTCCAGCTCCGCGCGCACCCGCAGCGCGAGCAGCTTCGCGTGTTCCATCGCGGCGATCCACTCGGCCGGCCGGCCCTCGGCGCGGGCGCACAGCACCGGCTGCTCGTAGGCCGCCGCGGGTGCGCCGCGGGCCAGCAGCTCGAGGAACGCGGCGCCGGCCGCGCCGGGGAGCGAGGCGCCGCTGCCGTGCGGCGCCTGCGCGTCGGCGGCTGATCGTTCGGCGGACCGTACGTGATCGCTGGGCATGCTCACAGGATGAGGCATCCGCCGCTTCTCCGCCGAGCCCTGTGGAAAACTCCGGGCGAGCGGTCGTTTGGGCAGGTCAGTGGGCGGTCCAGCCGCCGTCGAGCACGAGTGAGGCGCCGGTGATGAAGGACGCCGGCGGGCTGCACAGGTAGGCCACGGCCTCCGCTACCTCCTCCGGTTCGATGAGCCGTTTGACCGCGCTGTCCTTGAGGAGGATCTCGGACAGGACTTGCTCTTCGGGGACGCCGTGGGTCCGGGCCTGGTCGGCGAGTTGCCGTTCGACCAGGGGGGTGCGGACGTAGGAGGGGTTGACGCAGTTGGAGGTGACGCCGTGCCGGGCGCCTTCGAGGGCGGTCGTCTTGGAGAGCCCTTCCAGACCGTGCTTGGCCGCCACGTAGGCCGACTTGTAGGCGGAGGCGCGCAGCCCGTGCACCGAGGAGACGTTGACGATCCGGCCCCAGCCCTGCTCGTACATGTGCGGCAGGGCGCCGCGGATCAGCCGGAACGGGGCCTCCAGCATCACGGTCAGCACGGTGTGGAACGTCTCGGGAGGGAACTGCTCGATGGGCCTCACCAGTTGGATGCCCGCGTTGTTGACGAGCACGTCGGCACCGGAGGCCGCCTGTTCGGCGGCGTCCAGGTCGGTGAGGTCGAGGACGTGCGGTTCCACGGTTCCGCCTCCCGCTCCCGCTCCGGCTCCGGCTCCGGCTCCGGCTCCGGCTCCGGCTCCGGCTCCGGGGAGGCGGCTGAACCGCTCGGCCAGTTCGTCCAAGCCCGCGGCGTCCCGGTCGACGGCTCTTACCTCGGCCCCGGCGGCGGCCAGCCGCAGCGCGCAGGCGCGGCCGATGCCGCTGGCGGCGCCGGTGACGAGCGCGATGCGTCCGCCGAGGTCGAGCGTGGGGGCTTGAGGGCCCGGGAGAGCGCTGGGCGAGGTCATGAGTCGACTTTAGGCAGTGCCTTCCCGAGACCACATGTGCTCTGAAGCCATACTTCAGTAAGAACTCGTGGCATCGAACCACGTGGGGGCGTCGCTCAGCGCCTGCTTGATGCGCAGCAGTCCGAACTCGTCGAGGCGGGGCAGCGCGTCCACCGCGAACCAGCCCACCTCCAGCGACTCGTCGTCGTTGACGCGGGCCTCGCCGCCGACGGCACGGCAGCGGAAGGTGATGTCCATGTACTGGCAGACGTCGCCGTTGCCGTAGGTGACCGGGGCCAGGGCCTGGACGAGGACCACCCGCTCGGCGACGCAGCGCACCGCGGTCTCCTCGTGGACCTCCCGCACGGCGCAGGCCGCCGGCTGCTCGCCGGGTTCCGGTATGCCGCCGATCACCGACCAGCGGCCGGTGTCGGAGCGGCGGCCGAGCAGCACCCTGCCCTCGTCGTCGAAGACGATCGCGGTGACCCCGGGGAGCCAGAGCAGTTGGGTTCCGGCCGAGGCCCGGAGTGTGCGGATGAAGTCAGGAGTGGCCATGGGGCCGACCCTACGGGCGGCCGGGCGGCGGCCGCCCGGCGGGGAGCGCACGACCGGCGTGCGGCTACGCCCGCCCCGCGCGCCGCCCGCGCAGACCGGCAGCGGCGGCCAGGCCCAGACCGCCCGCGGCGACGAGGACGAGCGCGATCTCCGGCAGGACGCCCAGCTCGGTGGCCGGCGTGCGGGAGGAGCGCAGCGGCACCTTCTGGACCAGATAGGCGGGGACGAACATGCCGGTCTTCTGCGTGATGCGCCCGTCGGGCATGATGACCGCGCTGACGCCGCTGGTCACCGGGACGGTGACGCTCCGGCTGTGCTCGACCGCGCGGATGCGGGACATCGCGAGCTGCTGGTAGGTCATCTCGCTGCGGTCGAAGGTCGCGTTGTTGCTCGGCACGGAGATCATCTGCGCGCCGTGGGTGACGGTGTCGCGCACGACCCAGTCGAAGGCGGCCTCGTAGCAGGTGGTCAGGCCCACCTTCGTCCCGGAGAACGAGAACACGCCGGGGGTGCGGCCCCGGCTGAAGTCCTGGCGGACCATCGAGGTCCAGTTCTCGTTGATCGCGCCGACCAGCGAGCGCAGCGGCAGGTACTCCCCGAAGGGCTGGATCTGCCGCTTGTCGTACGTCTGCACGGGCCCCTTGGCCGGGTCCCACAGGATCTGCTCGTTCAGCAGTCTGCCGTCGCGCTCGACGACGCTGCCGACCGAGATCGGCGCCCCGATCGCCTTGGCCGCCTGGTCGACGACCAGGTGCGCGTCGGCGTAGGCGAACGGGTCGATGTCGGAGGAGTTCTCCGGCCACAGCACGAAATCGGGCCGGGGCGTCTTGCCCGCCTTCACATCGGCCGCGAGCCGCAGCGTCTCGCGCGCGTGGTAGTCGAGGACGGCGCGGCGCTGGGCGTTGAACTCCAGCCCCGAGCGCGGCACGTTGCCCTGGATGAGGGCGACCGTCGCGGTGCCGTCCTCGGCCTTGTCGCTGACCAGGGTCCGGGCCGCGACCGCGCCGACGACCGGCACGGCCACGCTCAGCAGGGCCCCGGCGGCGGCCCACCGGCGTATCGTCCGCGTGCGCCGCGCCCGCGCCGCGACGCGGACGACGTCGTACAGGCCGAAGCCGCACAGCACCACCGCGAAACCGAGCACCGGGGTGCCGCCGACCGCGGCCAGCGGCAGGAACACGCCGTCCGCCTGGCCGAACGCGATCTTGCCCCAGGGAAAGCCGTGGAACGGCGCCCGCGCGCGTGCCGCCTCACCGGCGGTCCACACGGCGGCCGCCCACACTGGCCAGGCGGGCAGCTTCGAGACCGCGGCGATGCCCGCGCCCACCAGGGCGACGAAGACCGCCTCCGCCGCCACGAGCGCGAGCCACGGGAGGGGACCGACCTCCACACTGGTCCAGACCAGCAGGGGCAGCAGGAAGCCGAGTCCGAAGAGGTAGCCGAGGCCGAACCCCGCCTTCCAGCCGCGGCCGCGCAGCAGCAGACCGAGGACGGCGAACGCCGGCAGCGCCAGCCACCACAGCGGGCGCGGCGGGAAGCTGGCGTACAGGAGCAGGCCGGACAGCGCGGCGGCTGCCGGGCGCGCGAGCCCGCGCAGCCTCGCGCGCCAAGGCGAGGACGCGGAGCCGGGGCGCAGCCCGTCCGGCGCGTCGACGGAAGATGCGGTGACGGTCACCCCCGGGAGTGTACGGGGGTGACCTGGGCCTCGACAGCGCGGTCGCCGGGCCCCGGGGGTGGCAGCGGTAACCGGGGCCGACCGGGGCGGCTGCTGGGCTCTGAGCGCGGACGGGCGCGGGAAGCGGGCGAGCGGGCGCGGACCCGGCCAGGCGGAGATCTCGGGTAGGGGCCGTATCGGCGCGGTCACCCGATCGCGCGCACAGGCAGGCGGCCCCGGGCAGGCGAGGGGCGCGCGAACAGGGCCGAGGCGTGCGCGGTCGCGCGGGCGGAAACCGGCGGGCGCGTAAAGGCAGGCAGGCGGGCGGTCCGAGCGCGGCCGTCAGGCGGGGCCCGGCACCGGTGGGCGCAGGCGGGCCCTGATCACGCGGACCGCCGACTCCGCGTCGTCGACGGTGATCGTGAAGGTGTGCCCGTCCCACAGGCGCAGCACGACGCCCTCGCCGCGCCGCACGACCACCGCCGTGCCCTTCTCGGGCCGCCAGCGATAGCCCCAGCCGCCCCATTGGCACGGGGTGACGAGCGGGGCGAACTCGGCGCCCGCCACATGGGCCAGCGGAATGCGCCGACGCGGCAGCCCGATGTGCCCGCAACGCACCTCAAGCGACTCCTGGTCGACCTTGAGCGCGACGTGCACGAAGGCGAGGGTGCCGAAGAGGACCAGCAGCCCGGCCGCGATGCAGCCCACGACGGACATCACGAGGGGCGCGACGCCGGAGCTCCAGCCGGAGGCGACGGCCAGCTCGATGCCGAGCGCCAGGCAGGCGGCGCCGACGAGCGCCAGCAGCCACTGGATCCTGTTGGTGGCGCGACCCGTCCAGACCTCGGGGTGCGCCCCGTCCTCGCCGCGGGAGTCGTCCCTCATGGCAACGAGATTACTCAGGATTCGCCGTGCGAGGGCGCGTCGCACACAGGGAGTGTTCCGCGCCCCGGCGCGCGGGGTCGGCGCGGCGGGAAGGGTGCGGGTCGATCAGCGGGAGAGGGCGACGGGACGGTCAGCGGGCGGGGCTGACCGCCTGAAGGAGGCGGCCCTCCGCGTACGCCAGGGCGGGAGGGGGCAGCAGGCCGGGCTGGCCGTTGAGCAGAACGGTCACGGCGCCCTCGGAGGCGTCTTCCGGCTCCGGCCGGGCGCCGATCCGGCGCAGAGCCTGCGCCGCGACGGCGCCCGCGGAGCCGTGCATGACAAGCGGGGCCCGATCCGGCCGCTGCACGGCGCCGCGGATGCGCTCGGCGACCAGCTCGTAATGGGTGCAGCCCAGGACGACGGTCGTCACGTCGTCAGGGGTCAGCGCGGCGGCGGCGAGGACGGCCTCGTCGATCGCGGCCTGGTTCGCGTGCTCCACGGCCTCCGCGAGACCCCAGCAGGGGACTTCGGCGACGGGCACGCCGTCGGCGAAGTCGCGGATCAGCCCCTGTTGGTACGGGCTGCCCGTGGTGGCGGGGGTCGCCCAGATGGCGACGGGGCCCCCTCCGGCGGCGGCCGGCTTGATCGCGGGAACCGTGCCGATGACCGGCAGGTCCGGCTCCAGGCGCTCGCGCAGGGCCGTCAGCGCGTGCACCGTGGCGGTGTTGCAGCCGACGATCAGGGCCTCGGGGTCGTGGGCGGCGGCGGCCTCCGCGACGGCGACCGCGCGTGCGGTGAGGTCCTCCGGCGTGCGCGGCCCCCAGGGCATCCCGGCGGGGTCCAGGGACAGCACGAGATCCGCGTCAGGCCGCAGGCGGCGCACCGCCGCGGCCGCGGCCAGCAGCCCGATACCCGAGTCCATGAGCGCGATCTTCACCCGGCCACGATAGACGATGCCCTCGAACCGGCCGCCGCGCTGGGGCAGACTGCCGGGGTGAGCGTGATCGTGTGGAGCGCCGTCGGATCACTCGCCGCCTGGCTGTGGCTGCTGCTCGGCCAGGGCTTCTTCTGGCGCACGGACGTGAGACTGCCGCCCGGCCGGGAGCCGGCGCCGGACGACTGGCCGACCGTCTGCGCGGTGGTGCCCGCACGGGACGAGGCGGGCGTGCTGGGCGAGAGCCTGCCTTCCCTGCTCGCGCAGGACTACCCGGGCCGCGCGGAGGTCTTCCTGATCGACGACGGCAGCGTGGACGGCACCGGAGCGCTGGCCCGTGAGCTGGCGCACCGGCACGGCGGACTGCCGCTGACCGTGGACTCGCCGGGGGAGCCGCCCGCCGGATGGACCGGCAAACTGTGGGCCGTGCGGCACGGCATCGCCCTGGCACGCGCGCGTGCTCCCGAATACCTGCTTCTGACGGACGCGGACATCGCGCACGCCCCGGACAGCCTGCGCCGCCTGGTCGCGTCGGCGCGCACCGGCGGCTTCGACGCCGTCTCGCTGATGGCCCGGCTGCGTGTGGAGTCGGCCTGGGAACGGCTCGTGGTCCCGGCGTTCGTCTACTTCTTCGCCCAGCTCTATCCGTTCCGGTGGGTCGGCCGCCGGGGCGGGCGCACGGCGGCGGCCGCGGGCGGCTGCGTGCTGCTGCGCGCCGAAGCCGCCGAGCGGGCGCGGATCCCGGAGTCGATCCGGCAGGCGGTGATCGACGACGTGGCCCTCGCGCGGGCCGTCAAGGGCGGCGGCGGACACATCTGGCTCGGGCTGGCCGAGCGCGTGGACAGCGTGCGCCCGTATCCGCGGCTGAGCGATCTGTGGCAGATGGTCTCCCGCAGCGCCTACGCCCAGTTGCGGCACCAGCCGCTGCTGCTGCTCGGCACGGTCGCCGGGCTGGCGCTGGTCTACCTGGCGCCCCCGCTGGCGCTGATCGCCGGTGCGGCGGCGGGTGACGCGGCGGCGGCCCTGGCCGGCGCGCTGGCATGGCTGGTGATGGCGGCGACCTACGTGCCGATGCTGCGCTACTACCGCCAGCCGCGGTGGCTCGCTCCCCTGTTGCCGTTCACCGCGGCGCTGTACCTGCTGATGACGGTGGACTCGGCGGTGCGGCACTACCGGGGGCGGGGCGCCGCCTGGAAGGGCCGCACCTACGCCCGCCCGGACGCCGCGCCCGAGGAAGGCTGACCGCCCGCCGCACGTCGCGCGGACGCGTCCGGGCGATCACCCGCGGGCGGGCGGGCCGTCCGGCGGTGGCCACCTGGGTGACCGGCGCCGCGCCGCCGACGGCAGTCCGCGCGCGGCGCCCGAACACGGCGTCGCCTCACGCGGGGCCAGGGGTGCGGACGGCTCCCTGCCTCACGCGCGTGCCCGCGTATAGGACGGTCGACGGGCGCGCCGTCGCCCGCGCTCGCCCCCTCCCCCGTCCTCCCGGGGCGCCGGTTCCCCGATTCACAGGTGAGAGCGCGCTCCCGGCCCTGCGGCCGGATCCCGTCCGGCCCCGTCTGCGCCGCCCCCTCGGGAACACGCTCTTTACACGATCCGAACGCTGCGCGTGGCCCCTTTTTCGCCAAGTTCGCTCGTATTAGGGACTTCAGGACAGTGCCGACACGGAAAACAACCCTCTTATCGGTCTCCCCAACCAGCACATCGTGGGCTTAACTTATGTGCCATGACCTCCCCCCGCTCCACGTATGGAGGCGGTTACTACTCCGCCTCCTTCCCGGACACCCCGATCTATGACTCGCTCGTCGCCGAGCGAGGCACCCCGCAGATCGCCCCGATCCGCGTCCCGGCGCCGTACGACTCGGGCAGCTACCTGCCCGCGCTCCCCTCGGCGCTGCCCGCCCTCCCGGCGGCCCCGGTCCAGCCCGGCTACGGCTACCCGCAGGCGCAGCAGCCAGCACCGCTCCAGCAGGCGCCCACGGCGTACATCCCGCAGCAGGCGACCGCCCCGCGCGGATACCCGGGCCCGCAGCAGCAGATGCCGCAGCGCCCGATGGCGGCCGGCGCCGGCTACGAGGCGATGCGCCCCACGGCGCCCCGCCCGGCCCCGGCGCCCTACCAGGACCCCTACGGGAACCAGCAGTACTACCGCGGCTACTGATCCGCCCCACCCGTGTATGCCGCTGTCCGTGCCGCCTGGCAGGATGAGGCCATGGGCCATGCGGAGCTGCGGTCGATCTACATCCATCCGGTCAAAGCGTTCCGGGCCGTAGGGCGCCGGGAAGCCCTTGTGGAGCCCTGGGGGCTGGCCGGGGACCGGCGCTGGATGCTGATCGACGACGGGGGAAAGGTCGTCACGCAACGCCAGCAGCCGCACATCGCATTGGCCGTCGCCGAGCTCGCGCCCGGCGGCGGTCTCGTGCTGTCGGCGCCCGGACGCGATCCGCTCGCCGTGCCGGTCCCCGAGCCGGGCGTCACGGTGACGGCCGAGGTGTTCGGCGCCAAGGTCGAGACGGCGCCGGCCGGTCCCGCCGCCGACGCCTGGTGCAGCGCCTTCGCCGGGATCGACGTGCGCCTGGTGCACATGGACGACCCGGCCGCGTGCAGGCCCGTGGACCCCGACTACGGACGGCCCGGCGAGACGGTGAGCTTCGCCGACGGCTATCCGCTGCTGCTCACCTCCCTCTCCTCCCTCGACTCCCTCAACTCGCTGATCGCGGAAGGCGACCGGGCCGAGGAGGGGCCGCTGCCGATGAGCCGGTTCCGGCCGAACGTCGTGGTGGCGGGCGCCCCGGCCTGGGCGGAGGACGAGTGGGAGCGCCTCGCGATCGGAGACGTCGTCTTCCGGATCGCCAAGCCGTGCGCCCGGTGCGTGGTGACCACCGTCGACCAGGCCACGGCCCGGCGCGGCAAGGAGCCCCTGCGCACCCTCGGCCGCCATCGCCGCTTCGGCGGCCGACTGCTCTTCGGCCAGAACCTGGTGCCCGAGTCGACCGGCGTCATCCGCGTCGGCGACCCGGTCGCGATCCTCGGGTGACGCGCGGCGCGAGCCGGGAACTCCCGATGCGGACGAGCCGTTGGGATGTCGTGAGAGCTTCATGAAAGCCCCGGACCCGAGGTGATGTCGCTCTCTCTTCAACGCAGTTCGGAGACGGACGGCTCCAGGGGGAGTATCACGGAGCGGGAAGGGGGCGGAACATGCGGGTGATCACCGGACTCTGGCGGTGGCGGGCCAGTCCGCTGCGGCGCACGACCGATCTCGTGGAAGCCTGGGCGGCGTTGGCGGCGCTCCTGCTCATCCTGTCCGCCGTTCCCCTCCTCGGCGCCGTCGTCGGCTCCGCCGCACAGGGCGCCCTCCAGCAGTCGGTGCGCCATCAGCGCCAGACCCGTCATCAGGTCACGGCCACGGTGGTGCGCAAGCCGCACCAGGTCGCGCCGGCCGCCGACCCGCAGGCCCCGGGACGGGCGGCCCGGGTCCAGGTCATCGCGGACTGGACGGCGCCGGACGGCTCGCGCCGGCGCGGCCTGGTCACCACCCTCCTCAAGACCCCGCGCCCCGGCGACCGCTTCGTCGTGTGGACCGACCGGCGCGGGCGGCTCGTGACGCGTCCCCTGGACGCCACCGCGGCCACCACGCACGCGGTGCTCGCCGGACTGGCCGCGTCCCTGCTGGCCGCGGGTCTGATAGAAGGCATACGCAGGCTCATCCTCTGGCGGCTGGTCCGCCTCCGGTACGCGCGCTGGGACCGCGCCTGGGAGCGCGCCGGACCGGACTGGGGCCGCACCGGCGCCGGCAGTTGACCGCCTGACGACTCCGGTCAACCGGGGCCGTGCGCGCACGCTACGGTGGACCGGCCGACGCGTTCGGCGGCCACCCGCTCGTCAGCGGGTCGCAGGGGTGCGCCCCGAGGGCGAACGAGCCATCAGGTACGACGAGGCGGGGGCACAGCAACGCCATGGCACAGGGCACGGTCCAGGTGACGCACACCGGCACCTCGAGGTGGCGGCGCCGCACGGGTGAGTACGCATCGCTCGCCGACGCCCTGGAGGCCGCGGCGGACGGCGACGTCCTCACCGTCGCCCCGGGCACCTACCGCGAGAACCTCGTCCTGCGGCGCGCGGTGACGCTGCGCGGCCCCGAGGGGGCCGCCGGCTCGGTGCGCATCGCGCCCCCGGACGGGGTGCCGCTCACCTTGCGCGCCTCGGCGGTGGTGCAGGACCTGTACCTGGAGGGCCAGGACGCCACCGCTCCCGCCCTGCTGGTGGAGGAGGGCGCGCCGGAGCTGAGGGAGGTGCGCATCGTGAGCCGGTCGGCGACCGGCATAGAGGTGCGCGGCGGGGCCCGGCCGACCGTGCGGCGGTGCACGGTGGACAATCCGGCCGGCATCGGCATCGCCGTGCTGGACGGTGGCGGCGGCGTGTTCGAGGAGTGCGAGGTCGTGGCGGCCGGGCAGTCGGGCGTCGCCGTCCGCGGCGGCGGCCGCCCCCGGCTGGAGCGGTGCCGCGTGCACCACACCTCGGGCGCGGGGATCACGGTGACCGGGGACGACTCCGCCCTGGAGGCGGTCGGTTGCGAGATCTACGAAGTGCGGGGCAGCGGTGCGCAGGTCACCGGGCGGGCCACCGCGCACCTCACCGACTGCGAGGTGCACCGCACCACCGCAGACGGCGTCACCCTGGACACGGACGCGGTGCTCACCCTCGCCGACTGCCGGATCCACGACATCCCGGAGAACGCGGTGGACCTGCGTTCCCGTTCGGTGCTGACGATGACCAGGACCACGGTGTGCCGCTTCGGGCGCAACGGGCTCTCGGTGTGGGACCCGGGCACGCGGGTGGACGCCAACCAGTGCGAGATCTCCGACAGCACGGGCGACTATCCGGCGGTGTGGGTCAGCGACGGCGCGACGGCGGTCCTGGACTCCTGCCGGGTGCACGACGTGCCGGACGCGCTGTTCGTCCTGGACCGCGGCTCCCGCGCGGACGTCGTCGACAGCGACCTGTCCCAGGTGCGCAACACCGCGGTGTCGGTGAGCGACGGCGCCACCGCGCAGCTCGACGACTGCCGGATCAAGGAGGCGGCCACCGGGGCCTGGTTCCGCGACCACGGCAGCGGCGGCACGCTGAACAACTGCACGGTGGACGGCGCGCAGACCGGCGTGATCGTCACCAAGGGCGCCGATCCCACCGTGGAGCGCTGCACCGTCGTCTCTCCCGTCGAGGCCGGTTTCTACGTCTCCGCGGGCGGCCGCGGCAGCTTCCTGGGCTGCCGGGTGACCGACAGCGGCGGCTACGGCTTCCATGTGATCGACGGCTGCCGGACGACCTTGCGCAAGTGCCGCACGGAGCGGTGCGCGCGCGGCGGGTACGAGTTCGCGGACGGCGGGCCGGACGCGGCGCCGGGTTCGGGACCGGTGGTCGAGGACTGCGCCAGCGACGAGAGCGGCGGCGTCCGCCCGCCCGGGACCCGCGAGGCCGCCGTGCAGACGGCCGGACCGTCGAGCGGGCTGCTGGGAGCGATCCCGGGCCAGCGCAGCACCGAACAGGAGCCGCTGCTCTCCGTCCCGGCGCCGGAGCCGCCCGCGCGGACCTCCAAAGACGTGCTCGGCGCGCTCGACGCGCTGGTGGGCCTGGACAGCGTGAAGCGGGAGGTGCGCGCGCTCACCGACATGATCGAGGTGGGCCGGCGTCGCCAACAGGCCGGCCTCAAGGCCGCCTCGGTCAAGCGGCATCTGGTCTTCACCGGCTCCCCGGGCACCGGCAAGACCACGGTGGCTCGCCTGTACGGCGAGATCCTGGCCTCCCTCGGCGTCCTGGAGAGCGGTCACCTCGTCGAGGTCTCCCGGGTCGACCTGGTCGGCGAGCACATCGGCTCCACCGCGATCCGCACCCAGGAGGCGTTCGAACGGGCGCGGGGCGGCGTGCTGTTCATCGACGAGGCGTACGCGCTCTCGCCCGAGGACGCCGGGCGCGACTTCGGCAAGGAGGCCATCGACACGCTGGTGAAGCTGATGGAGGACCACCGGGACGCGGTCGTCGTGATCGTCGCCGGCTACACGGCCGAGATGGAGCGCTTCCTGTCCGCCAACCCCGGTGTGGCCTCGCGCTTCTCCCGCACCATCACCTTCGGCGACTACGGCCCGCGGGAACTGCTGCGCATCGTGGAGCAGCAGGCCGAGGAGCACGAGTACCGGCTGGCGCCGGGCGCCGAGGAGGCGCTGCTGACATACTTCGACGAGATACCGAAGGGCGCCGCGTTCGGCAACGGCCGCACCGCGCGGCAGACGTTCGAGGCGATGGTCGAGCGGCACGCGAGCCGGGTGGCTCAGGTCGACGACCCGAGCACCGACGATCTGACGCTGCTCTACGCGGAGGACCTGCCCGCCCTGCCCTGAGCGTCGGGGACTTCGCGCTTTTTCGCGTCTGCACGCGGGGCTAGGAGCGCTCTTCTCCCCCGGGTGTCGCCCTGCCGTCCGGGGCCGCGCGGACGGCAGGGCCACGGCCTCTCACGGCCCGCGGCGACTCGGGGTCGATCCGTCCGAACGGGGTGGCGGCGGGGCGGGCTGGAACCGGCGCGGGCGACGGCGCGGCGTGCGGCCGTCCGTGAAAGGATGGGACGTCCGCGCACCGGGCGAGCGGCGGTCTTCCTCGCCGGAGCGGGTGCGCCGGGCGGCTCGGACGGCTGAGGCGAAAGGAACCGGAGCGTACGTGAGTGAGAATCAGAACCTCCTCGCGGAGCAGCGGCGTGCCCTGATCCTCGACGAGGTCCGGCGCCGCGGCGGCGTCCGGGTCAACGAACTGACCCGCAAGCTCGGCGTGTCGGACATGACGATCCGCCGCGACCTGGACGCGCTGTCGCGTCAGGGCATGCTGGAGAAGGTGCACGGCGGCGCGGTTCCGGTGATCGAGGCCAGCACCCACGAGCCGGGGTTCGAGGCCAAGTCGGGTCTGGAGCCGACGGCCAAGGAGGACATCGCGCGGGCGGCGGCGCAGCTCGTGGCGCCGGGGAGTGCGATCGCCCTGTCAGGCGGTACGACGACGTACGCCCTGGCCCATCATCTCGTGGAGGTGGCGGACCTCACGGTGGTGACCAACTCGGTGCGGGTGGCCGACGTCTTCCACACCGCGCTGCGCACGTCGGGACAGCGGCAGGGCGCGGCGACGGTCGTGCTGACCGGCGGGGTGCGCACTCCGTCCGACTCCCTGGTGGGTCCGGTGGCCGACCAGGCCATCGCGGCGCTCCACTTCGACATGCTGTTCCTGGGCGTGCACGGCATATCCGCCGAGGCGGGCCTGTCCACACCGAACCTCGCCGAGGCCGAGACCAACCGGCGGCTGGTGCAGTCCGCGCGACGGGTCGTGGTCGTCGCCGACCACACCAAGTGGGGCGTGGTGGGCCTCAGTTCGTTCGCCGCGCTGGGGCAGATCGACACATTGGTGACCGATGACGGCCTGTCCGCCGAGGCGCGCGCGCAGATCCCGGAGCATCTGCGGCTGGTGGTGGCGGGCGCCCCGGTCGTCGAGGCGGACGCCTGACCGGTACGCCAATGGGGCGGGGCGCCTAGCCCCTGGCGCTCAGCTCGGCCAGGTCCCGGTGCCCAGGAAGGACGCGATCGCCGCGGCGTACGGGCCGCAGTCCAGGCCCTGTTCGGCCAGCCAGGCGTCCGAGTAGTACTTGTCGAGGTAACGGTCGCCGGGGTCGCACAGCAGCGTGACCACGCTGCCTCGGCGCCCCTCGGCCACCATCTCGGCGACGATCTTGAGGGCGCTCCACAGTCCGGTGCCGGTCGAGCCGCCCGCCTTGCGGCCGATGGCGGTCTCCAGGGCCCGTACGGCGGCGACGGCGGCCGCGTCGGGCACCTTCATCATCCGGTCGATGGCGCCCGGCACGAAGCTCGGTTCCATCCGCGGCCGCCCGATGCCCTCGATGCGCGAGCCGCAGTCGCAGCCGACGTCGGCGTCGCCGGTCGTCCAGCCCTCGAAGAAGCAGGAGTTGTCCGGGTCGGCGACGCAGACGCGGGTGTCGTACTGCATGTAGTGGACATAGCGTGCCAGCGTCGCCGAGGTGCCGCCGGTGCCCGCGGTGGCGACGATCCACGCCGGTTCCGGGAACCGCTCCCGGCGCATCTGGCGGAAGACGGACTCGGCGATGTTGTTGTTGCCGCGCCAGTCCGTGGCCCGCTCGGCGTAGGTGAACTGGTCCATGTAGTGGCCGCCGGTCTCCGCCGCGAGCCGGGCGGACTCCTCGTACATCGTGCGCGGGTCGTCGACGAAGTGGCACCGGCCGCCGTGGAATTCGATCAGGCGGCACTTCTCGGCGCTGGTCGTGCGGGGCATCACCGCGATGAAGGGCACCCCGATCAGCTTGGCGAAGTACGCCTCGGAGACGGCGGTCGAACCGCTGGACGCCTCGATCACCGGACGGTCCGGCCTGATCCAGCCGTTGCACAGGCCGTAGAGGAACAGCGAGCGCGCCAGGCGGTGCTTGAGGCTGCCGGTCGGATGGGTCGACTCGTCCTTCAGATACAGGTCGACGCCCCACTCCTCGGGCAGCGGGAAGCTCAGCAGATGCGTGTCGGCCGAACGGTTCGCGTCCGCCTGGACCTTGCGGACCGCCTCTTTCAGCCAGTCGCGGTATGCCGCGTCGCTGCGGTCGACGTCGAGGGTCTCGCCGGTCGGGCGCTGCTCGACAGTACTCACGGCCTACTCCTCACCCTGGGCGCCGACGGCGCGTCGCGCGGCCGGACTCCGACGATGATAGACACCTCCGTCACGCTTCTCACCTGCATAAACGTCTCTTTGGAAGACCCCAAGGCAGCCCTGGGGCAACGCGCGCCAGGGCGCGTGCGCGGCGCATCGAACGCATGGGTGGGGGCGCGTGCGCGCGAATGCATCCGGCGCCGGCGGCGGACACCCCGCACCCACTGGTGCCGCGTGCCTCAGCGGAGCAGACTGCACCGCGCAGGACGAAGAGGGGCGGGGAGCGAGGGGCAAGCCCGGAGTTCACCGCCCGGGACGCGCGGGAGGGGGCGCCGGGGAATCCGGACCGGCCGCGATCCGGCGGTCCGCCGACGGCGTTCACGGTGCACGCGCCGGCTGGGCGCCGGGAAGGCGGCCCGAAGTTGCGGCGTCCAACCCCTTGCGTCACGCTGTTCTCACGTCACTCTGGGTTTACCGGTGATAACGCTGCGAACCAGCCCGCCGGTCAGAACAGCAGGCGGCAGCGTCACGCAGGCGTCCTGCCGCATCGCGAAAACGTCGTGTTCTTCCGGACCTCAACGTCGGGGAGTCGCAGCCGTGATCAGTCACCCGAGCAGGCACTGCACGGTGGAGCTCCAAGCCCTGCCGTCGCGGATCGGCCAGGTCCGCAGAATCGTATCGGCGCACTTGCGCTACTGGCATCTGGACACTCTGATCGACCGGGCCTCGCTCGGTGTGACGGAGTTGCTGACCAACGTCCACCAGCACGCCCAGCCCGACAAGTCGTGCACCGTCGAGCTTCAGCTCCTGCTGGACCGGCTCACCGTGTCCGTGCACGACCGCGATCCGCGCCTTCCCGTTGCGGAGGACATGGTCGCCATCGCACCGCTCGCCACCGAAGGGCGCGGACTGGCGATGGTGGCCGCGATGAGCGAGAGCTGGGGCGCACGACCGGACGGCGAGCAGGGCAAGGTGGTGTGGTTCACCCTGCCCACGGCGAACGGGCCGGTCACGGCGCCGAAGCGAATACGCCGACCGGCGGACCTGGATCAGCCGGTGCGCCGTTTCACGGTCGTCGAGCCCCTTTTCGACGGCGACAGACCGTCCGTCCACACTCCCGCCCGGTCCGCCGTTCTCGGCTGACCGGGCGGTGACCGGCCTGTCCGCCGCTCGCGGCGGTCACGACGGCCCGGGGGCCACAGCGCCCCGGGCCGTCAGGCGACCGGCGGCCCGCCCCTGACCGGCGGTTCGTCCTTGAGCGGCGGACCGTCCGTGAGCGGCGGGACGCCGTCACCGGCCGCCGCGGTCATCGCGTCCCGCGGCCGTCCGGGCGGCCGAACTGCTCCTCCAGGACCGACAGTCGGCGCCAGTACTCGTCCTCGTCGATCTCGCCGGACGCGAAGCGGCGGCCGAGGACGGCGAGGGGCGCGTCGCCGCCGAGGCGGCCTTCCGTTCCGCGCCACGGACCGCCGGGCCCGCGCGGCGCCGCGCGCCGCAGCACGGTGACGACGCCGACGACCACGGCCGCCCAGACGAGCGGGAAGAGGAGGATCCACGGCCCGGGGGCGCCGTGCCAGTCCGCCAGAGTCTGCATCGCGTTCATCTCCCTTCGCGAGCCACCATTTCGGGCTCCGCGGTGATGCACCGATCTTCGCGTCCGGGCGAGGTCGAGGTCGTCGTACGGCCAGCGGCAGCGTGAGTACCGCGGAGGGAGTACGCGACCACTCCGGGACTGCTTCCCCGCGATCCGCACGCCTCGCTCTCTCTTCTGCCTCTCTGCTGCACCAACGACCGGGTTCGGGGATCGGCTGCTGCCAGGCGGCGACACCGCGGTCGCGGGCGCCCGCTCGGTCGACGGCGGTCCTGGGATGCCTTACCCGCTGCGCCGACTGCGCCCGTCCGGCCTGTCACGTCCGGCCTGTCACGTCCGGCCCGCCGCGTCCCGCTCAGGCACCACTCCCTTGACCGAGCGTCAGGCCAGCGCGGTCAGCGGGTCGTCGAGGACGGGCTGCCAGGCCAGTTCGGCCGCGCCGACCAGGCTGTTGTGGTCCAGGATGCAGGGCAGGATCGGCACGCCGCCGCTCTGCCCCCACAGGCTGCGGTCGGCGACCACCGCGCGCAGCCGGCCGGGGTCGGCTTCGAGCAGGGTGCGATGCAGTCCGCCGAGGATGATCCGGTCCGGGTTGAGGATGTTCACCAGGCCGGCCAGGCCCAGGCCGAGGCGGTCGACGAGGGCCTCGGCGGCCGTGCGGACGGACGGGTCGTCGTAGTGGTCGCGGAGGAGGTCTTCCGACTGCTTCAGCAGGGACTCCTCCGGGCCGGGCGCGCGGCCCGCGGCGGTGAGGAACGCGAGCGGGTCGGCCTCGACGTCCAGGCAGCCGCGGCTGCCGCAGTGGCAGGGGCGGCCCTCCGGGTGGACCGTGAGGTGGCCGACCTCCAGCGCGAGGCCCGAACTGCCGGTGTGCAGCCGCCCGTCCAGGACCAGCGCGCCGCCCACGCCCCGGTGACCGGTGGCCACGCACAGCAGGTCGCGGGCGCCGCGACCGGCGCCGTGCCGGTGCTCGGCGAGCGCGGCGAGGTTGACGTCGTTCGCGGCGAACGCCGGTCCCGTGATCCCGGCCGCGCGCACCCGCTCCTCGAAGATCCGGCGCACCGGCGCGCCCACGGGCCAGGCCAGGTGCAGCGGGTTGAGGGCCAGGCCGTCCGGTTCGGCGACCGCGGACGGCACGGCGAGCCCGGCGCCGACGCAGCGGCGGCCGGAAGCGCGCAGCAGCTCGGCGCCGGCGTCGACGACGGAGCCGAGCACCTTCGCCGGGTCGGCGTCCACGGTCTCGCAGCCGGGCGCGGTCGCCACGATCCGGCCGCCCAGCCCCACCAGGGCCGCGCGGAAGCCGTCGGCGTGCACCTGGGCGGCGAGCGCGACCGGGCCCTCCTCGGCGACCGCGAGCCGGTGCGAGGGGCGGCCCTGCGCACCGGCCGCCGCACCCGGCCGGGCGTCCACCCGGATCAGGCCCAGTGCCTCCAGTTCGGCGGCCACCGCGCCGGCCGTCGCCCGGGTGACCCCCAGCTCGGCGGTGAGCACGGCGCGGGTCGGGGCGCGTCCGGTGTGCACGAGTTCCAGGGCGGGCCCGAGCGCACCGCGCCCCCGGTCCAGCCGCGTTCTGGAGGTGGTGGTCCCTTCCCCCGCCGTCCGGGGGTCCGCCTTGCCGCTCATGAGGGCGAGTCTCCCATGATCCCTTGGGGCGGCCTCCCTACAGGCCGCTGACCCTGAGCGTCAGGTTGAGCCGTCCGGTCAGGCCCAACTCGGGCGGCGCGGTGCCCGGGTGGACGCGCGGCACGCCGTGGTAGGCGAGCCGGGAGGGTCCGCCGAAGACGAACAGGTCCCCGCTGCGCAGTTCGACGTCCGTGTAGGGCCGCGTCCGGTTCTCGGTGTTGCCGAAGCGGAACACGCAGGCGTCGCCGAGACTGAACGAGACGACGGGCGCCGGGGACTTCTCGTCGCCGTCGCGGTGCATGCCCATCCGCGCCTCGGCATCGTAGAAGTTGATCAGGGCGATGTCGTACGCCGCCGCCTCGGCCGCCCGGTCTCCGAGCGCGTCCGCGGCCGCGCGCCGTCCCAGGTCGCCCAGCCAGTGCGGAAACGGCTTGACCGGGGCGTCGTCGCCGTCGACGACCGTCTTCGCGTAGGCGTACGGGTACCAGTGCCAGCCCAGGCAGACCTGGCGGGCGCTCATCGTGCCGCCGCCGGGGGTGCGCACCGTGCGCAGCCCGGCCGGCCCGCGCGCCCAACGGCGGCAGGCGGTCAGCAGCTCGCGCTGGCGCGTCGCGTCCAGCCAGTCCGGCACGTGCACCGCGCCCGGCGCGATCTCGGTGCGGGCCCGGGGGAACAGCTCGGCGTCCATGGCTCCATCCTGCCGGACCGTACGCCGCCGCGGCGCGGCGGAGGCCGCTCGTCGCCGACCGGCCGGAGCGGCCCTGAGCTGCGGCTCGGCTAGCCTGGTCGGACGATGAACGACCGTATGACGACTCCCTGGGGCGAGCACGCGCTGGCCCGGTTCCCCGAGGACCCGCGCGACCGGCTGCGGGCCTGGGACGCCTCCGACGCGTATCTGCTGCGGCACCTGGCCGAGGAGGCGACCGACCTGTCCGGGACGGTCGTGGTCGTCGGCGACCGGTGGGGCGCGCTGACGACGGCGCTGGCCGAGCGGGCGCCGGTGCAGATCACCGACTCCTTCCTCGGGCAGGAGGCGACCCGCCGCAACCTCGCGCGGGACGGCGCCGACGCCGGCGCCGTCCGGCTGCTCACCACGCAGGATCCGCCGCCCGAGCGGATCGACGTGCTGCTGGTGCGGGTGCCCAAGAGCCTCGCGCTGCTGGAGGACCAGTTGCTGCGGCTGGCGCCCTCGGTGCACCCGGGCACGGTCGTCGTCGGCACGGGCATGGTGAAGGAGATCCACACCTCCACCCTCACCCTGTTCGAGCGTGTCCTGGGCCCGACCCGGACCTCGCTGGCCTGGCGCAAGGCCCGGCTGATCCACTGCGTCCCGGACCCGGCGCTCGAACGGCCGGCCAATCCGTGGCCGTACCGCTACACGCTGCCCGAGGACGTCGGCGTGCTCTCCGGGCGGCCGGTCGTCAACCACGCGGGCGTGTTCTGCGCCGACCGGCTCGACGTCGGCACCCGCTTCTTCCTGCGGCACCTGCCGGACGGCGCCGGTGCGCGCCGGGTGGTGGACCTGGGCTGCGGCAACGGCGTGGTGGGGACGGCGATGGCCCTGAC
The DNA here is from genome assembly GCF_040644415.1 of Streptomyces sp. NPDC046985. Classification (NCBI taxonomy): domain Bacteria; kingdom Bacillati; phylum Actinomycetota; class Actinomycetes; order Kitasatosporales; family Streptomycetaceae; genus Streptomyces; species Streptomyces sp. NPDC046985. The sequence continues at coordinate 250,292 of NZ_JBEYWK010000007.1, read as the reverse complement.
GCGTCCCGGCGCCGAGGTGCTGTTCACGGACGAGTCGTTCCAGGCGGCGGCCTCCGCCGAGGCGACCTATCGAGCGAACGGGGCACCGGGGAAGGCCGAGTTCCGGGTCGGCGACGCACTGGCCGGGGAACCGGCCGGCAGCGTGGACCTGGTGCTCAACAATCCGCCGTTCCACTCGCACCACGCGACGACGGACGCCGCCGCGGGGCGGATGTTCGCCGGGGCGCGGCGCGCGCTGCGTCCCGGCGGCGAGCTGTGGGTGGTCGGCAACCGGCACCTGGGCTACCACGTGACGCTGCGCCGGATGTTCGGCGAGTGCCGACTGGTGGCGAGCGACCCGAAGTTCGTGGTGCTGCGGGCGGTCAGACGGTAGCGGGGGGCGTGCCGACCACGCCGATGAGCCGTTCGGCCTCCGCGGCCATGGCCTCGCGGCCGACGCTGAGGTAGGTGCGGGAGTCGACCGCTTCGGGGTGGGCGGCGAGGAAGGCGCGGATCGCGCCGGTCATGGCCAGATTGAGGGCGGTGCCCACGTTGACCTTGGCGATGCCGCCGGCCACCGCGGCGGCCAGCTCCGCGTCGGGCACGCCGGAGGAGCCGTGCAGCACGAGCGGCACGTCCAGCGCGCCGGCCAGGCGTTTGACGAGGTCGTGGTCGAGGGCGGCGGTGCGCTCGGTCATGGCGTGCGCGTTGCCGACGGCCACGGCCAGGGCGTCCACCGCGGAGTCGGCGACGAACGCGTGCGCCTCGCCGGGGTCGGTGCGGGCGCCGGGAGCGTGGGCGTCGAGCGGCGGCCGGCCGCCCTTGCCGCCGACCTCCCCCAGCTCCGCCTCGATCCACAGCCCCTGGGCGTGGGCCCATGCGGCGGCCGCCCGGGTCGCGGCGAGGTTCTCGGCGTACGGCAGGTGGGCGGCGTCGTACATCACGGAGCCGAAGCCGGCGTCCGGGGCCTGGCGCAGCAGGTCGTCGCTCTGCACGTGGTCCAGGTGCAGCGCGACGGGCACGGCGGCGCGTTCGGCGGCGGCGGCCGCCGTGCGGGCGAGCGGCAGCAGCCGCCCGTAGCGGTACCGGACGGCGTTCTCGCTGATCTGGAGGACGACGGGCGCACCGGCCGCCTCGGCGCCGGCGACGACGGCCTCGACGTGTTCCAGCGTGATGACGTTGAAGGCGACGACGGCGGAGCGCGCGGCGACGGCGCCGGCGACCAGCCCGGCAGTGGGAGCGAGCGGCACGGCCTGTCCTTTCCGTGGGCAGTGGACGACGGGGTGTCGCGGAGGCGCCGGGGTGCCGGGGAGGCGCCGGGCGACCGTCAGGGGGTGAGGATCACCGAGCGAGTCAGGTGGCGCGGCCGGTCCGGGTCGAGACCGCGGGCGGCGGCGACGGCGACCGCGAGGCGCTGGGCGCGCACGAGGTCAGCGAGCGGGTCGATGCGGCCCTCGATCCACAGTCCGCCGGTGGCGCGGACCTGTTCGGCCAGTCCCTCGGGGGCGCTGCCGAGCATCCAGGCGGCGGTGCCGCCAGTGGTGACGCTGATGGGGCCGTGCCGGTACTCCATCGCCGGGTACGCCTCGGTCCAGGACAGCGACGCCTCGCGCATCTTGAGCGCGGCCTCGCTGGCGAGGCCCACGGTCCAGCCGCGGCCCAGGAAGGTGAACTGGGTGCAGTCGAGCAGCCCGTCGGGCAGCGGCTCGGACAGCGCCGTGCGGGCGTCCGCGACCACGGCGTCGGTGTGCAGGCCGAGATGAGCGCGCAGCAGGGTGAGCGCGGTGGTGGCGAACCGGGTCTGCACGACGGAGCGCTCGTCGGCGTAGTCGAGCACGACCACGTCGTCGGCGGCGGACATGACCGGGGCGCCGGGGTCCGCGGTGACGGCCGTGGTGCGCGTGCTCCCCTTCAGCGCCTTGAGCAGGTCGAGGACTTCGGTGGTGGTGCCGGAGCGGGTGAGGGCGACGACGCGGTCGTAGGAGCGGCCGCGGGGGAACTCGGAGGCGGCGAAGGCGTCGGTCTCGCCGTGCCCCGCGCCCTCGCGCAGCGCGGCGGCGGCCTGCGCCATGAAGTACGACGTACCACAGCCGACGACCGCCACCCGCTCCCCCGGCGCCGGAAGCGCCGCGGCGTGTCCGGCGGCGTCTGCCGCGACGCGGCGCCAGCAGTCGGGCTGGCTGGTCAGTTCGTGCTCGACATGGCTCATGGGGCACACCCTCCAGCTCATGATTGTTCGTGCAAGATAGCGCCGCCTTTCGAGCAACTTCAAGCATTTGGCGGGACCTGCGGTGGGTTATGGTCGCGAAGGTCGGGGACGAGGACGACCGGACAGACGGCTGACTGGGCCGACTGGGGATTTGAGGGAGGCGAGGCCGCCGATGTCGCGCGACGCGCGCTGGAAGGCGCTGCTGGAGCTGCTGGTCGAGCGCGGCCGCCTGGAGGTCGACGAGGCGGCGGCCGACCTCGCGGTGTCGGCCGCGACTATCCGGCGCGACTTCGACCAGCTCGCCGAGCAGCAGATGCTGGTGCGCACCCGGGGCGGCGCGGTCGTGCACGGCGTCTCCTACGAACTCCCCCTGCGCTACAAGACGGCCCGTCACGCCTCCGAGAAGCAGCGCATCGCCCGCGCGGTCGCGGATCTCGTGGCGCCGGGCGAGGCGGTGGGCCTGACCGGCGGCACGACCACCACGGAGGTGGCCCGCGCCTTGGCGGTCCGCGCCGATCTGGCCGCCGGCGCCCCCGCCCTGACGGTCGTCACCAACGCGCTCAACATCGCCAACGAACTGGCGGTACGGCCCCAGTTCAAGATCGTGGTGACCGGCGGGGTGGCCCGTCCGCAGTCCTACGAGCTGATCGGCCCGCTGGCGGACGGCGTGCTCGGCCAGATCACCCTGGACGTGGCGGTCCTCGGAGTGGTCGCCTTCGACGTCGTGCACGGAGCGGCGGCGCACGACGAGGCGGAGGCCGCCGTCAACCGGCTGCTGTGCGAGCGGGCCACACGCGTGGTCGTCGCCGCGGACTCCAGCAAGCTCGGCGGACGCGCCTTCGCCCGCATCTGCGCGGCAGAGTCGGTGCACACCCTGGTCACGGACGAGGCGGCGGCGCGGGACGCCGTGCGCCGGTTCGAAGAGGCGGGGGTGCGGGTCGTCACCGTCTGAGGCGGGCGTGCGGGTCGTCACCGTCTGAGGCGTCCGGGGACGCGGCGGAGCCGCGTACGGCGCGCGGGTATGTCCGCGGCGCGCAGGAAGTTCACGGCGCGGGAGGCGTGCGGGCGCGCCGCAGGGGGTGAGGGCGCGTGCGGGCGCCGTAGGGGATGACGGTGCGTGCGGGCGCCACGAGGGACGCGGGCGCGAGGTGTCACAAGAAGCTCAGGCGCGCGAGATTCCGGTGCGCGAGAGATCAAGCGCGCAGACGTCCGGGCGGGTCCGGTACGGGCGGGTCCGGTACGGGCGGGTCCGGTACGGGCGGGTCCGGTACGGGCGGGTCCGGTCCGGACGGGCGGGGCGCCGCGAGCCGTTCAGGCGCGGATGAAGCCGACGCCGCGGACGTCGTTGCAGCCGACGGGAGCGGTGCCGCGGTCCTCGCCGGGAGCGCTCTGGAGCGCCTTGAGCGCCACGCTCGTCAGCGACAGGAGCAGGTCGACGTCGGCGGAGGCGTCCAGGCGGATCGTCACCCAGGACGAGCCCGGCACGACGCGGACGGCGGCGAAGCGTCTCAGGTCGGCCGCGAGGCGGCGGACCGCCCGGCAGGTGAGGTGCAGGTCCACGTCGCGGTCGGAGTGGAAGTGGGCGATCTCCCCCTGCGCCGAGCTGACCGCCCTCCCGTTGCCGCAGCTCGGTGTCGCTTCCATCAGATCGGGCCAGGTGGCCAGTTGGGCGAAGGCACGCGTGGCGAGCGTCATGAATCCATCATGGCGCGCTCACCGCACGGCAACCGGCGCGTGCGGCAGGCTTAACCGATCCGTGTCCGAATCCGGCCGCAACGCGGCGCGGTGACGAGGAAACGAAGTTCCGCTCGTTCGGCACGCGCAGGGGACCCTGATCCCTCCTGGGGGCACACTGGCAGGAGGGGCCGTGAGTGCTCACGAGGGGGTGTCGAAGGTGACACGTCGTGCGCGAAAGGGACTGTGGCGGTGGCGGCGCAACCCGATGCGCCGGACCAGCGACGTCGTGGAGGCGTGGATCCTGCTCGCGGCCTGGGTGCTCGCCCTGGCCGGCGGCCTGCTGGCGGGGACGCTCACCGGCGGCGCGATGGAGCGCGGCGCGCAGCGGGTGCGCGAGGAGAGCCGCCCGGTGACGGCCGTGCTGACACGGGAGGCGGCGCACGGGGGCTTCCGACCGGCGAGCGGCGGCCTGGCGTGGGCGACGGTGCGCTGGAGCGGTCCGGACGGCTCGGCGCACACGGACCGGACCCGGGTCCCGGCCGACGCGCGACCGGGCTCGCACATCACGGTGTGGACCGATGGGCACGGCACGCTGACGCCCGCGCCCGCCTCCGCCGCCGACACGGCCTTCCAGTCGGTGCTGGGCGGGCTGTGGGCCGGGGCGGCCGCGGCCGGTCTGGTCCTGGGCGGCGCCAAGCTCGTCCGGTCCCGGCTCGACCGCCGCCGCTTCGCGCAGTGGGACGAGGAATGGGCGCGGGCGGACGCGCGCTGGGGGCGCATGACCGGCTGACGCTCCTTGCTAGGGAGCTGACGCTCTCCTAGCCTGACTTTGTGCCGATATTGAACAAAACCGACCCGCCCCGTGCCGTGCCGGACGTCGCCCTGACCCGGCTCCGGGTCGCCCTCCTCGCGTTCTTCGCCCTGGACGGCTTCGTCTTCGCCGGGTGGGTGGTCCGCATCCCGGCCGTCAAGCACCAGACCCACGCCTCGGCCGGCGCCCTCGGGCTGGCGCTCCTCGGCGTCTCCGCCGGGGCGGTGATCACGATGACGCTCACCGGGCGGCTGTGCCGCCGCTACGGCAGCCATCCGGTCACCGTCGCGTGCGCCGTGCTGCTCTCCCTCAGCGTCGCCCTCCCCCCGCTCGCTCGTTCGGCCCCGGCCCTGGGCGCGGTGCTGCTGGTCTTCGGCGCCGCCTACGGCGCCCTCAACGTCGCGTTCAACAGCGCCGCCGTCGACCTGATCGCCGCGCTGCGGCGGCCGATCATGCCGAGCTTCCACGCCGCTTTCAGCCTCGGCGGGATGGCGGGGGCCGGGCTCGGCGGCCTGGTGGCCGGGTTCCTGTCCCCGCTTCAGCACCTGCTGTGCCTGACCGCGACCGGTTTGCTGGTCACCGCCGTCGCGGGCCGCGCGCTGCTGCGGCTCCCGTCGCCGCGACCGGTGGACCGGGAGCGGCCCGAGGCGCCGGGCGCCCGCAGGCTGGACCGCCGCACGCGTTCCCTCGTCGCCGTCCTGGGCCTGGTCGCGCTGTGCACCGCGTACGGCGAGGGGGCGATGGCCGACTGGGGGGCGCTCCACTTCACGCAGGACCTGGGCGCCTCGCCGGGCGTCGCGGCGGCCGGCTACTCCTGCTTCGCCCTCGCGATGACGGTCGGACGGCTGACCGGGACCGCTCTCCTCGAACGCCTGGGCCGCACCCCGACGATCGTGGCCGGAGGCGCGACCGGCGCGGCCGGCATGCTGCTCGGCGCCCTCGCGCCGTCGGTGTGGACGGCGCTCCTGGGCTTCGCCGTGACCGGGCTCGGGCTCGCCAACCTCTTCCCCGTCGCCATGGAGCGCGCCGGGGCCCTCGCCGGCCCCGGCGGCGTCGCCACCGCCTCCACGCTCGGCTACGGCGGCATGCTGCTCGGCCCCCCGGCCATCGGGCTCATGGCCGACCGCCTCTCCCTGCCGACGGCGCTGACCAGCGTGGCCGCCCTGGCGGCGGTCGCCGCCGCGATCGGGCTCGCGACGCGACGGGTGAACGCCGAGTGAGTGACGGTCGGACGCCCCGTCCGGTCGCGGATTGCACGTCGGAACCGCGTCCGTTCACGAAGCGCGCGTCGCTCCCGGCGGAACAGGCCGGGGCTCAGCCCAGCCAGCCCGGCCGCACGAGGCCCGACTCGTAGGCGAGGACGACCAGTTGGGCGCGGTCGCGGGCGCCGAGTTTGACCATCGTGCGGCTGACGTGGGTCTTGGCCGTGAGGGGGCTGACCACCAGGCGCCGGGCGATCTCCTCGTTGGACAGGCCGATGCCGACTAGGGCCATGACCTCGCGTTCGCGCTCGGTGAGGCGGGCGAGGGCGCCCGCGCCCGCGGGCTCCTTGGAACGGGCGGCGAACTCCGCGATCAGGCGGCGCGTGACCGAGGGGGACAGCAGGGCGTCGCCGCCGACCACCGCCCGGACCGCGCGCAGGAGTTCGTCGGGTTCGGTGTCCTTGACGAGGAATCCCGAGGCGCCGGAGCGGATCGCCTCGAAGACGTACTCGTCCAGTTCGAACGTGGTGAGCATGACGACCTTGACGTCCGCGAGGCCGGGGTCGCCGGTGATGCGGCGGGTGGCGGCCAGGCCGTCCAGCTCCGGCATCCGGATGTCCATCAGCACCACGTCGGGACGGAGGGCGCGCACCTGGCGCAACGCCTCCTCGCCGTCGGCGGCCTCCCCGGCGACGGTGATGTCGGGCTGCGCGTCGAGCAGCGCCCGGAACCCGGCCCGCACCAGCGACTGGTCGTCGGCGAGCAGGACGCGGATCACCGCTCCTCCCTCTCGGCCTTCTGGGCGGCCGACGGCTCCGCGGCGGCGGGGGCGTCGCCGGTCTGACCCGCGGCGCCTGACGGAGCCGCCGCGCCCCTCGCCGGGCCGTCCTCGGCCGGCGCCGCCGTCCCGGTCGTCAGCGGAAGCGCGGCCGACACCCGCCAGCCGCCGTCGGGTCGTGGGCCCGCCTCGATGGCGCCGCCGAGGGCGGCGGCCCGCTCCCGCATGCCGGCCAGGCCGTGGCCGCTGCCGCCCGCGTCGGTGCCGGTCGCCGGTCCGTCGTCGTCGATCCGCAGGCGCAGCGTGCCGCCCGTGAGGTCCAAGCGCACGCGCGCCCGCCGGGAGCCGGAGTGCCGGACGACGTTCGTGAGCGCCTCCTGCACGACGCGGAAGGCCGCGAGGTCGGCGCCGGGCGGCAGTCCGGGGGCGGTGCCCTCGATCTCGACCGTGAGGCCGGCGCTCGCCGCCTGCTCCACGAGTTCGGGCAGCCGGTCCAGGCCCGGCGCCGGGGCGCGCGGGGCGTCGCCGGGAGCGCGCAGGGCGCCGAGCACCTGGCGCACCTCGTCCAGCGCCTCCTTGCTCGCGGCCTTGACGGCGGTGAGCGCCGTGCGCGCCTGCTCCGGGTCGCTGTCCAGCAGCGCGAGTCCGACGCCCGCCTGCACGTTGATGACGGAGATGCTGTGGGCGAGGACGTCGTGCAGCTCGCGGGCGATCCGCAGGCGCTCCTCGTCCGCACGCCGCCGGGCGGCCTGGGCGCGCTCGGCGCGGTCCCTGGCCCACTGCTCGCGGCGGACGCGGGCCACCTCGCACACGGCGAGCACGGCGACCACCCAGGTCGCGACGACGAGTTGCTGCGACCAAGGGGCAGCGGCGCCGCCGGGCGGCGGCAGCCACCGGTAGAGCCAGAGAGCGATGAGCGTGTGTCCGGCCCAGAGCAGGCCGACGGCCGTCCAGGCGGCGCGGCGGCGTCCGGAGACGACGGCGGCGAAGCAGGCGACCGCGACGGCCAGGACCACCGGTCCGTAGGGGTATCCGGCGGCCAGGTAGGCCAGCGTGACGGCCGCCGTGCCGTACACCACCGGTACCGGACGTCGCCGGCGCCACAGCAGCGGTCCGCAGGCGGCGATCAGCAGCGCGTAGGCGCCCGCGTCCAGCGGCTCGCGGTGGCCCTGCTGGTGGCGGGCGGCGACGTGCGTGCCGATCAGCACCAGGGCCGTGAGCAGCGCGGTCGAGGCGACGGGCCAGTGGGCGCCGGAGGCGTCCGCGCCGTCGCGGCGGCGCCCGAAGGACACGGGACGACGCCACCGCGCGGGCGGCCCGTGCCGCTGCCGGGGCGGCCCGTCCCGGCGTGCGCGCTGCTCTTCCATGGCGGCCACGCTAGACGCCTGTGACGCGGGGCGCGTCGGCCCGCCGAGGTGATCAGGCGTACTCCCCGGGGAGTACGGCCGGTCCGCGCACGGCCGGAGAGCGGACGTCAGCGGTCCAGTCCCACGCCCTGGGCGAGCCGGACCACCGCCTGCCGGAAGAACGGATCGCGGTCCTCCACCACCCGGTGGAACTGCCCGAACAGCTCGAAGCCGACCAGCCCGTACACCTGTGCCCAGGCGGCGACCAGGGCGGCCGTCGCCCCGGGAGGCAGTCCGGGGGCGAGATCGGCCGTCATCCGCTCGGCCTCCTCGCGCAGTTCGGCCGGGAGCACGGGCTCGGTAAGGACGCCCTTCGCGTGGGCGTCGCGGACGATGCCGATGAGAAGGAGCCCGACGCGGGCCGCGGGCGGGACGGTGGTCTCGGGAGCGGCGTAGCCGGGCACGGGCGAGCCGTAGATGAGGGCGTACTCGTGCGGGCGGGCGAGCGCCCACTCGCGCACCGCCTCGCACACGGCGGTCCAGCGCGCCAGCGGGGCCGCGTCGGCGGCCTTCGCGTGGGCCGCCTCGGCGGCCTCGCCGAGGGAGTCGTAGGCGTCGATGATCAGCGCGGTCAGGAGGTCGTCCCGGCTCGGGAAGTACCGGTAGAGCGCGGAGGAGACCATGCCGAGTTCGCGGGCCACGGCGCGCAGCGAGAGCTTCGCCGGGCCCTCGGCGGCGAGCCGTCGGCGGGCCTCGTCCTTGATCGCGGAGGTGATCTCCGTCCTGGCCCGAGCCCGTGCGCCTGCTGCGGATGTCATGGGCCGAGTCTCCCACGTTTTCGGAGCACCGCACACAAAAGAGAGCACTGCTCTTGCATCGGAGCCCTGCCCCCGTGCACACTGCTCTCGAACGAGAGCACTGCTCTCACTTACTTCTCGGGGGTTGCCATGTCATCGTCGTCATCGTCGCCGTACTACCTCGAAGGCAGCACATGGGGCGGCCGGTTCAACCGGGTCATCGGCTGGCTGGCGCGGCACGGGCTCAGCCTGGCCGGCAGCGCCGAGCTGTCGGTGCGCGGCCGGAAGTCCGGCGCGCTCCAACGCATCCCGGTGAACCCGCACACCTACGAGGGCGCCCAGTACCTGGTCTCGGCCCGCGGCCACTCCCAGTGGGTGCGCAACATGCGGGCGGCGGGCGGCGGGGAGCTGCGCGTCGGGCGCAGAGTCCGCCCGTTCACGGCGGTGGAGCTGCCCGACGCCGAGAAGCTCCCCGTGCTGCGGACCTACCTGGAGCGCTGGGGCTGGCAGGTCGACGACTACTTCCGGGGCGTGACGGCCGCCTCCTCCGACGAGGAGATCGCCGCCGCCGCGCCCGACCACCCGGTCTTCCGCATCACGGTCGTGAAGTGACCTCGTCGCCGTCCCGGATCACGGCCGCGAAGTGACCGCTTCTTCCTCCCGCGTCACGGCTGCGAAGTGACCGTGTCGTCCTCCTCCGGGGCCTCCTCGGCGGCGGTCGCGGCCGTCGCCTCCTGGCGCCGGTCCATTGCGGTCAGGGCGCGCTGGGCCAGCGGACGGGTGCGGACCAGCTCGCCCAGGGAGGTCGCGCCCTGGGTGATCTCCTTGAACGCCTTCCAGGCGGGGCGCAGGCCGGTCAGGGCGGCGTGGAAGAGGCCGGGGCGGCGCTCGAAGGCCGCCAGCATGCGGCGGCCGACGGCCATCTCCACGCCGAGCCCCGCCTTGATCGCGAAGGCGTAGTTCAGGGCTTGGCGGCGCGCGTCCACCGCGTCGTGCGCCTCCGCGATCCGCACCGCCCACTCCCCGGCGAGCCGCCCGGACCTCAGCGCGAAGGAGATGCCCTCGCGGGTCCACGGCTCCAGCATCCCGGCCGCGTCGCCGCACACCAGCACCCGCCCGCGGGAGAGCGGCGAGTCGTCGGCGCGGCAGCGGGTCAGGTGCCCGGAGGAGACGCTGGGCTCGAAGCCGGCCAGGCCGAGGCGGGCGATGAAGTCCTCCAGGTACCGCTTGGTGGCCGCGCCTTCGCCGCGCGCCGAGATCACGCCGACCGTGAGCGTGTCGTCCTTGGGGAACACCCAGCCGTAACTGCCCGGCATCGGGCCCCAGTCGATCAGGACCCGCCCGCGCCAGTCCTCGGCGACGGTCTCGGGCACCGGGATCTCCGCCTCCAGGCCGAGGTCGACCTGGTCCAGCTTCACGCCGACATGGGCGCCTATGCGGCTGGCGCTGCCGTCGGCGCCGACCACGGCGCGGGCGAGCACGGTCTCGCCGTCTTGCAGGACGACGGCGACGGTGCGCCGGTCCGGCACCGCCGAGCCGTGCTGCTCCACCCGCACGACGGTCACGCCGGTGCGCAGCTCGGCGCCCGCCTTCTGCGCGTGCTCGACGAGCCGCTGGTCGAACTCGGGCCGGTTGACCAGCCCGAACAGCATCTGCCGGGAGCGCCGGGTGCGGGTGAAGCGGCCGTTGCTGGAGAAGGTGACCGCGTGCACCCGGTCCTTCAGCGGGAGTTCGAAGCCGGGGGGCAGCGCGTCGCGCGAGGGACCGATGATGCCGCCGCCGCACGTCTTGTAGCGCGGCAGTTCCGCCTTCTCCAGCAACAGCACGCGCCGTCCCGCGACCGCCGCCGCGTAGGCCGCCGACGCCCCCGCCGGTCCCGCGCCCACCACGACGACATCCCACACCTGCTGCACGTCGTCCGCCGAAGAGTTCTCGCTGCTCACGATGGTCTACCGCTCCAGATCAAGCCGGCTGCCTCTGCTGTCCCCCGCATCCTACGGGGACCGGCGCCGAGGACCGCTGTGGGAGGATCGGCAGGTGGGCGACCCGTCCGGCAGGACGCGGCCGCGCCGACACGATCATCTGCAAGACGGAAGTGCCCGCGGGCGCCGCACCGGCGCGCGGCGGCACGACCTTTTCAGCACAAGGAGCGTTCCCATGCCGTCGCATCCGGTCGCGGAGACCGTCGCCTCCCTCATGCCCAGGGCCAAGGAGGAACTGGCCGAGCTGGTGGCGTTCCAGTCGGTGGCGGATTTCGACCAGTTCCCCAGGAGCGAGAGCGAGGGCGCCGCGCGCTGGATCGCCGACGCGCTGAGCGCCGAGGGCTTCACGGACGTCCGGCTGCTCGACACCCCGGACGGCACCCAGTCGGTGTACGGCCACCTGCCCGGCCCCGAGGGTGCAAAAACGGTTCTGCTGTACGCCCACTACGACGTGCAGCCGCCGCTGGACGAGAGCGCCTGGACCACCGCGCCGTTCGAGCTGACCGAGCGCGACGGCCGCTGGTACGGGCGCGGCGCCGCCGACTGCAAGGGCGGCCTCATCATGCACCTGCTCGCCCTGCGCGCTCTGAAGGCCGCCGACGGCGTGCCGGTCGCCGTCAAGGTGATCGCCGAGGGCTCGGAGGAACAGGGCACCGGCGGCCTGGAGCGCTACGCCGAGGAGCACCCCGAGCTGCTGGCCGCCGACGCCGTCGTGATCGGCGACACCGGCAACTTCCGCGTCGGTCTGCCGACCGTGACGGCCACGCTGCGCGGGATGACCATGCTCCGCGTCGAGGTCGACACCCTGGAGGGCAACCTGCACTCCGGCCAGTTCGGCGGCGCGGCCCCGGACGCGCTCGCCGCGCTGATCCGCGCGCTGGACTCGCTGCGCGCCGAGGACGGCTCGACGACCGTCGACGGCCTGCCCGGCGACGGCGTGTGGGACGGCCTCCAGTACGACGAGGAGCAGTTCCGCGCGGACGCCAAGGTGCTGGACGGCGTGCGGCTGACCGGGTCCGGCACCGTGGCCGACCGGATCTGGGCCCGGCCGGCGGTCACCGTCATCGGCATCGACTGCCCGCCGGTGGTCGGCGCCACGCCGTCCGTGCAGGCCGGCGCCCGCGCGCTGGTCAGCCTGCGCGTGCCGCCGGGCGTGGACGCGGGCGAGGCGACCAAGCTGCTCCAGGTCCATCTGGAGGCGCACACGCCGTGGGGCGCGCGGCTGCGCGTGCAGCAGGTCGGCCAGGGCCAGCCGTTCCGCGCCGACACCGACAGCCCGGCCTACCGGGCGATGGCCGAGGCGATGGCCGTCGCCTACCCCGGCGAGCGGATGCAGTACGCGGGCCAGGGCGGCTCCATCCCGCTGTGCAACACCCTCGCCACGCTCTACCCGAAGGCCGAGATCCTGCTCATCGGCCTGAGCGAGCCCGAGGCGCAGATCCACGCCGTCGACGAGAGCGTCTCCCCGGAGGAACTGGAGCGCCTGTCGATCACGGAGGCCCTGTTCCTGCGCGGGTACGCGGCCGGCTGAGCCGTCCCGGCGCGACGGAGCGGGGAGCGCGGCGCGCGCACGGCTGAGACCTGGGCATCGAGGTAGCCGGCGCGGCGGGACGGGGTGAGCGCCGCTCGCATGGCCGAGCCCTGGGCATCGGGCTGCCCGCGCGGCGGGACTTCGCCTGCCGGGCCGGGGCGACCGGCTCACTCGGGTCGGCGAGAGGACCGCGACGCGCTCGCGGACTTCCCTCGGGCGCCGCCGCACCAGGCCGCTGAACGGCCGCTCCACGGCTCGGGGCGTCCAGGAAGCTCAGCCGCCGACGGGGATGATGGTGCGGGCGTCCCAGGAGGCTCAGCCGCCGACCGAGACGACGGTGCGGGGCGTCCCAGGAGGCTCAGCGCCGACCGGGACGCCTGCCTCCAGGTACAGTGCCGCGCCCCGCTCGCGCGCCCGCAGGGCCCAGCGCAGCCGCTCGTAGCGGACGGGCGGCAGCAGCGCGGCGGCCTCGCGCTCGCTGACGAAGCGGCAGGCGCGCAGCTCGGGGCCGGGCAGCCGCAGCCGCCCCGCCGTCGCGGCGTCGACCCGGCCGCCGTCGAAGAGCAGCCGCAGGCCGCCGAAGCCGGGGGGCGACGGCCGCTCCCAGTCCACGACGAGCAGCCGGGGCGCCTCCGCGAGCCGTATCCCCGTCTCCTCGGCGACCTCGCGCACGCCCGCGCGGGCCGGGGCCTCGCCGGGCTCCACGACACCGCCGGGGAACTCCCAGCCGGGCTTGTAGGTGGGGTCGACGAGCAGCACCCGGTCCTGCTCGTCGAAGAGGAGGACGCCCGAGGCGACGGTCTCCGCGGCGGGTTCCGGGGTCTGCACGATGTCGCAGAGCGGCGCGGCGCCGCTGCCGACGGCCTCGGCGACGCGGACGGCCGCCTCGCGCGGGGTGAGGGCGCTGGTGTCGACGGGATGGGCGTCCGCGGCGAGCCAGGAGGCGAGGGCGGCGCGGTAGGGCTGGAGGTGGTCGTAGGACCACTGGCGTACGCGCGTCTCGCCGTCGGGGAGGTCGGAGGGGACCTCGCGGCGGGCTATGCGTGCACGCAGGATCGTTTCGGCCGGGGCGAGGAGGATGTGCCGGACGCCGACGCGGCGGGCGGCGAGGCCGCCGAAGATCTCGTCGCGGTAGTCCTGGCGGAGCAGGGTCATGGGGACCACGAGGGTGCCGCCCAGTTCGGCGAGCAGCGCCGCCGCCGTGTCGGTCACCAGGCGGCGCCAGATGGGGAGGTCCTGGAAGTCGCCGACCTCGGCGAGGTGCTTGGCCGGCAGGAGGTGGTGGGTGAGCGCGCCCCCGATGACCTCGGGGTCGAAGAGCGTGCTGTTCGGGATCAGGTCGATCAGTTCCCGCGCGGTCGTGGTCTTGCCCGCACCGAACGTGCCGTTGATCCAGACGACGGTCACGGTTCCCCCTCTTCTGTTGACCTCCTGGGCTTGCCCGCTCCACCCTGCCACGGAAACCAGCCCCAGTTGAGGGAACGCACCCGGCGGCGCCGGTCCCCCGCGGCGGGGGTCCGGCGCCGCTCGGTTCGGGCGGGAGGGGCCCGCCGGCCTTACGCGCCCTGCCCGAGGGCGTCGTCGTCCACGGCCAGGCCGTCGTGGCCGACCAGGCGGTCCATCGTGCCGACGGTGTCCTTGACGTGGAGGTCGCCGAGCGTGTCGTGGTCGACGGCGTGCGACGGGGAGACGGCGGCCACCACGAAGCCGGTGGCGAGGGAGGCGAGGGCCAGCATGCTGCGCTTCTTCATGACCGGGTCAACGCTTCACCCGGCGATGGGTCACGGCCGCCGCGAAGAGGCCGCCGCTTCGGCCGCCGTCGCGCGGCGGCTTCCGCCCGCTCCCGCCCTCACACTCCGGCGGCGGCGTTCGTCCGCGCCGCGAGGGCTGCCGCAGCGGCGCCGACCAGACCGGCGTCGGTGCCCATCCGCGCCGGGACGACCGTGAGGCGCCGTACGAAGGCGAGGGTGGCGTAGTCGGCCAGGGCCCGGCGCAGCGGGTCGAGGAGCACGTCCCCCGCCTTGCCCACTCCCCCGCCGATCACCGCGATGTCGATCTCCACGAGGGTCGCGGCGGCGGCGATGCCCGCGGCCAGGGCGCGCGCGGCACGCGCGAAGGAGGCCACGGCGACCGGGTCGCCGGCGCGGGCGGCGGCGGCCACCGCGGCGGCGGAGGCGTCGCCGTCCGGGCCCGGCCGCCAGCCGTTCTCCAGCGCCCGGCGCGCGATGTTCGGGCCGCTGGCGATGCGCTCGACGCAGCCGCGCGAGCCGCACGGGCACAGGTCGCCGTCCAGGTCGACGCTGATGTGGCCGATGTGGCCCGCGTTGCCGGTCGGCCCGGGATGCAGCCGGCCGCCCAGGACCAGACCGCCGCCGACGCCGGTGGAGACCACCATGCACAGGGCGTTGTCATGGCCGCGCGCGGCGCCCTGCCAGTGCTCGGCGGCCGTGATCGCCACTCCGTCGCCGATCAGCTCCACCGGCAGCCCCCCGGCCGCGGCCGAGGCGCGCTCGACGAGCGGATAGTCGCGCCAGCCGGGGACGTTGACCGGGCTCACCGTTCCGGCCGAGGCGTCCACCGGGCCCGCGCTGCCGATGCCCAGCGCCGCGGCCCGCTCCCACAGCGGCGACGCGGCCAGCTCGCCCAGCACCTCGGCCACCGCGCCCATGACGGTGTCGCCGTCCTCCCGCGCGGGCGTCGCGCGCTGGGCGCGCACCAGGATGCCTCCCTGGCCGTCCACCAGCGCTCCGGCGATCTTGGTGCCGCCGATGTCGAGCGCGGCCACGAGGTCGGTGTGCATCAGAGTCGGATCTCCCCGTCAACCGTGAAAGGACCAAGAGGTGGGTGCGGGCCGGCCTCGCGGCAGGGCGCGGGCCAGAGTACGCGGTGGACAGTCTCCCCTGCTCATGACAACGTTGTCCAGGCTCTATGCTCGACGCCACATCCTCACAGGGACCCCGCTCGCGCCGCGCACCCGGGAGCGCGGCCGACACGGACGACAGGACAGGACGCCGCATCGTGCCAGAGACCGCCCGCCGACCCGACCGCTCCGCCGACCCCCTCCCCGGCGACCGGTCCGGGACCCGCTACGGCAACCGGCCGACGATGAAGGACGTGGCGGCCCGCGCCGGTGTGGGCCTCAAGACCGTCTCCCGGGTGGTGAACGGGGAGCCCGGGGTCACCCAGGACACCGAGCGGCGCGTCCAGGAGGCCATCGCCGCGCTGGGCTTTCGCCGCAACGACAGCGCCCGGGTGCTGCGCAAGGGCCGCACGGCGAGCGTCGGGCTGGTCCTGGAGGATCTCGCCGACCCGTTCTACGGGCCGCTCAGCCGCGCGGTGGAGGAGGTGGCCCGCGCGCACGGCGCCCTGCTGATCAACGGCTCCAGCGCGGAGGACCCGGACCGCGAACGGGAGCTGGCGCTGGCGCTGTGCGCGCGGCGGGTGGACGGCCTCGTGGTCATCCCGGCCGGGGGCGACCACCGGTATCTGGAGCCGGAGATCAAGGCGGGCGTCGCGACCGTGTTCGTGGACCGTCCCGCCGGGCGGATCGACGCCGACGTCGTGCTGTCGGACAACTTCGGCGGCGCCCGCGACGGCGTGGCGCACCTGATCGCGCACGGCCACCGCAGGATCGGCTTCATCGGCGACATGCCCCGCATCCACACGGCCGCCGAGCGGCTGCGCGGCTATCAGGCCGCGATGGAGGACGCGGGCATCACCGCGCCGGACTCCTGGATGTCGCTGGGCGCCACCGATCCGGAGCGGGTGCGCCGGGCGGCGGAGGCGATGCTGACCGGGCCCGAGCCGGTCACCGCCGTGTTCACGGGCAACAACCGGGTGACGGTGACCGTGCTCCGGGTGCTGGCCGAACTGCCCCGCCCGGTCGCCCTGGTCGGCTTCGACGACGTCGAACTCGCCGATCTGCTGCGGCCGGGCCTCACCGTCGTCGCCCAAGACGCGGCGGCCCTGGGCCGCACGGCCGCCGAACGCCTCTTCCGCAGGCTGGACGGCGCAGGCGTCGGCCCGGAGCGCATCGAGCTGCCGACCCGGCTGATCGCGCGGGGTTCGGGAGAGCTGCCGCCGTCGCCCTGAGCGGGTTGGTGGGAGGCGACCGGACGGCCGCGTCCCCCAGTTTCCCTCGCCGGTTGCGGGCCGGGTGCGGCTCAGGGGGCGGACGCCGCCGGTCACGAGCCGGGCGCGGCTCATCGTGCGCGTCGCCGGTTGCGGGCCCGATCCGGCTCAAGGGGCAGGCGCCGCCCGTTCCGGGCGGGCGCGGCTCAAGAGGCGGACGCCGTCAGACCGCCGGGGAGCCGGGCGGCGAAACCCTCCAGGTCGGCCCGGGTCAGCCCGCTCAGGCGGGCCACCTCGCCGGTGTCCAGGGCGCCGCAGTCCAGGCCGCGCAGCAGGTAGCCGCTGAGCGCCTTGGCGGTGGCGGGCTCGTCCATGACGTCGCCGCCGGTGCGGTGGACGTAGCGGGACAGCCGGTCCGCCGCCTGCGCGAAGCCCTCGCGGTAGAAGGCGAACACGGCCGCGTAGCGCGTGGGGAGGTGGCCGGGGTGCATGTCCCAGCCCTGGTAGTAGGCGCGGGCCAGGGCGCGGCGGGTGAGGCCGTAGTGCAGCCGCCAGGCGGCGTGCACCTTCTCCGTGGGGCCTACCGGCAGGACGTTGGTGGAGCCGTCCGAGACGCGGACGCCGGTCCCGGCCGCGGCGACCTGCATCACGGCCTTGGCGTGGTCGGCGGCCGGGTGGTCGCTGGCCTGGTAGGCGGCGGACACGCCGAGGCAGGCGCTGTAGTCGAAGGTGCCGTAGTGCAGGCTCGTGGCGCGGCCCTCGGACGCCGTGATCATGCGGGCGACGGCGGCGGCGCCGTCGGCGGCCAGGATGGACTGGCTGGTCTCGATCTGGATCTCGAAGCCGAGCCGGCCGGGCGCCAGTCCGTGCGCCTCCTCGAACGCCTCCAGCAGCCGGACCATCGCGGTGACCTGCTCGGGGTACGTCACCTTCGGCAGGGTCAGGACCAGGCCGTCGGGCAGCGCGCCGGCCGCCGTCAGGCCGGTGAGGAACACGTCGAGAGTGCGGATGCCCCGCTCCCGCACCGGCGCCTCCATGCCCTTGGCGCGGATGCCCATGGACGGCGCGGCGGCGCCCTCGGCGTACGCCTCGGCGATCAGCCGGGCCGCGCGGGCGGCCGCCTGGTCCTCCTCGGCGTCGGGCCGCGTCCCGTAGCCGTCCTCGAAGTCGATGCGGAGATCTTCGATCGGCTCGCGCTCCAGCTTGGCGCGGACCCGGGAGTAGACCGGACCGGCGAGTTCGTCGGGCAGGCCGAGGACGGCGGCGAAGGAGGCGGCGTCCGGGGCGTGCGCGTCGAGCGCGTCGAGGGCCCGGTCGCCCCAGGAGCGGAGGGTGTCGGCGGCGACGGCGTCACCGGGGACGTAGACGGTGTGGACGGGCTGGCGGGTCCCCGGGTCGCCCGGGTAGCGGCGCGCCAGTTCGGCGTCGACCGGCGCGAGGGAGGCGTTGATCCGCGCGCTGACCGCGCCCGCCAGGCTGGTCGCGACCCGCTCCCGCTCGCCCTGCGCCATGCCCGCGCCCTCCTGCTGTCCGTTCCGCGCGATCCGCGGTCCGCCGTCCGTGGCGCGAAGCTATCCGTGGATCTCCCGAGGGTCAACATCCGTCCGCGGCCCGGCCGCAGGGCGCTCGCGGACGGTCCGGCGGACCCTCGGGAGCGCCTTCCCGGCGCACACGACGATGCCCCCGTGACCGGGCGGGTCACGGGGGCATCGTCGAGGACCTGGGCCGGTCCCGGTGACGCGAAGCTCAGCCCTTGCGGGTCTTGATCTCCTCGGTGAGCTGCGGGACGACCTCGAACAGGTCGCCCACCACGCCGTAGTCGACCAGGTCGAAGATCGGGGCCTCGGGGTCCTTGTTGACGGCCACGATCGTCTTGGAGGTCTGCATGCCGGCCCGGTGCTGGATCGCGCCGGAGATGCCGTTGGCGATGTAGAGCTGCGGCGACACGGACTTGCCGGTCTGACCGACCTGGTTGGTGTGCGGGTACCAGCCGGCGTCCACCGCCGCACGCGACGCGCCCACCGCGGCGCCCAGCGAGTCCGCCAGCGCCTCGATCAGCGCGAAGTTGTCCGAGCCGTTGACGCCGCGGCCGCCGGAGACCACGATCGCCGCCTCCGTGAGGTCCGGGCGGCCCGTCGACTCGCGCGGCGTGCGAGCGGTCACCTTGGTGCCCGTGGCCGCCTCGGAGAAGGACACCTCCAGCGCCTCCACCGCGCCCGCGGCGGGGGCGGCCTCCACGGCCGCGCTGTTGGGCTTGACCGTGATCACCGGGGTGCCCTTGGACACGCGGGACTTGGTGGTGAAGGACGCGGCGAACACCGACTGCGTGGCCACCGGGCCCTCGGCGCCGGCCTCCAGGTCGACGGCGTCGGTGAGGAGACCGGAGCCGATGCGCAGCGCCAGACGGGCGGCGATCTCCTTGCCCTCCGCGGAGGTCGGGAACAGGACGGCCGCCGGGGACACGGCCGCGACGGCGGCCTGGAGGGCGTCCACCTTCGGCACGACCAGGTAGTCGGCGTACTCGGAGGCGTCGTGCGTGAGGATCTTCACCGCACCGTGCTCGGCCAGCGCGGCGGCGGTGTCGGCGGCGCCGGCGCCCAGCGCGACGGCGACGGGCTCGCCGAGGCGGCGGGCCAGCGTCAGCAGCTCCAGGGTGGGCTTGCGGACGGCGCCGTCCACGTGGTCGACGTAGACGAGGACTTCAGCCATGGGACTTCTTCTCTCCTGCTTGCGAAGTATGCGGGGGCGGTCGGCGACTGCGGGCTCAGATGAACTTCTGGCCCGCGAGGTACTCGGCGAGCTGCTTGCCGCCCTCGCCCTCGTCCTTGACGATCGTGCCCGCGGTGCGCGCCGGGCGCTCGGCCGCCGACTCGACCGCGGTCCAGGCGTTCGCCAGACCGACCTCGTCGGCGTCGATGTCCAGGTCGGACAGGTCCCAGGACTCCACCGGCTTCTTCTTGGCCGCCATGATCCCCTTGAAGGAGGGGTAGCGCGCCTCACCCGACTGGTCGGTCACCGAGACCACCGCCGGAAGCTGCGCCTCAAGGCGCTCCGAAGCGGTGTCGCCGTCGCGGCGGCCGGAGACGACGCCGCCCTCGACGGACACCTCGGACAGCAGCGTGACCTGCGGCACGCCCAGACGCTCGGCCAGCAGCGCCGGGACCACGCCCATGGTGCCGTCGGTGGAGGCCATGCCGGAGATCACCAGGTCGTAGCCGGCCTTCTCCACGGCCTTGGCCAGCACCAGCGAGGTGCCCAGCGCGTCCGTGCCGTGCAGGTCGTCGTCCTCGACGTGGATCGCCTTGTCGGCGCCCATCGACAGCGCCTTGCGCAGCGCGTCCTTGGCGTCCTCCGGGCCGACGGTCAGCACGGTGACCTCGGCGTCGTCGGCGTTCTCGGCGATCTGGAGCGCCTGCTCGACCGCATACTCGTCCAGCTCGGAGAGCAGACCGTCCACGTCGTCCCGGTCGACGGTCAGGTCATCGGCGAAGTGCCGGTCGCCAGTGGCGTCGGGCACGTACTTCACAGTGACAACGATCCTCAAGCTCACGCCGGCTCTCCTACTGCATCGTCATTTCGGGGCTGCCTTCCACCAGGCAGCATAGGCGCCTCAAGCGGCCGATCCCGGTGGGGGCGACCCGGCGCTCCTCCCAGAATATTACTCACCAGTACACCTAGTTCCTGCCCGCTAAGCAAGCGCTTTGAACTGTGACCTTCGCAACGCAGCGTAACCGGAACCCGGCGGTCGCGCAGGCGCAGGCGCAAGGGCGCCGGGGAGATGCGGGGGCGCCGGGGAGATGCGGGGGCGCCGGGGAGGTGCGGGGGGGGGGGGGGGGCGGCCTCAGTCGCGCAGGCCGTTGAAGCGGCCCTGGTGGTAGAGCAGCGGCCGGCCGGCGCCCGCGGACTCGCCGAGGGTCACCTCCGCGATCACGATGCGGTGGTCGCCCGCCGGGACCCGCGCCGCCACCCGGCACACCAGCCAGGCCAGCACGCCGTCGAGGACCGGCACGCCTTCGGGGCCCTCGCGCCAGGAGGTCGGCGCGGCGAAGCGGTCGGCGCCGCTGCGGGCGAAGAGGGCCGCGAGTTCCGCCTGGTGCTCGCCGAGTATGTGGACGCCGATGTGCTCGGCGTGGGAGATCGTCGGCCAACTGGAGCTGCCGGCCCCGACGCCGAAGGAGATCAGCGGCGGCTCGGCCGAGACGGAGGTCAGCGAGGTGGCGGTGAAGCCGACCGGTCCTGCCTCGCCGCGCGCCGTGACCACCGCCACGCCCGCCGCGTGCCGCCGGAAGACGGAGCGCAGCAGATCGGGAGAGGCGGGCCGGGAGAGCCGGGAGAGCGGGGAGGGCGAAGAAGCGGCGGAGGCGGCGGAGGCGAGAGGGGACGGGGCCGTCATCGAACTGTCCTTCTGCTGGGCGGAAGCGCGGGATCCGTGGCTGCTCAACAGCCCGGACAGCGCCCGCTCGCAGTGCGGGCGGGGATCGCCGCCCCGTGGCGATCGCACTCGGAGAGCCCCAGCAGTAGTTCCCATGACATGAGGCCAGGTTGAGGATAGGTGGTGCACACAGTCAAGTGCGTCCCAGCATCCGGGAGGTGGGGCGGCGTCACGTCCCGGTGCTTCACAGCGCCTCCTCCAGCGCCGCCAGGACGTCGGCCGTACGCGGTTGCCCGGCGGCCCGCCGCACGATCCGGCCGTCCGCGTCGAGGACGAGCACGGTCGGCGTCCTGACGACGTCGAGCGCGCGCACCAGGTCCAGATGGGCCTCGGCGTCGACGTCGACGTGGGCGACGCCGGGGACGAGGGCCGCCACCTGACCGAGCACCCGCCGGGTCGCCCGGCAGGGGGCGCAGAAGGCGCTGGAGAACTGCACCAGCGTGGCGCGCTCCCCCAGATCGCCGCCCAACTCGGCCGCGCCCAGCCGTCCGCCGTCGTCCTGCCCGCGCACGCGAGTCCTCCCGCTCCGTCCCGACCGGTCGCCTTCCGGCCGGTCATCGCTACAGCGTTCCCGAGACGGCGGGGATTCCCACCCCTCGACTCGGGTCTCCCTCCCGCACCGCTTGCCCCTCGGACGCCGGCGCAGGCGGGCGCGCCGCGCCACGGCCGTCCACCCCCGCCCCGGGGTTCGCCCACGCCGCACCGGCCGCCGTCGTCACGGCGGGTGACGGTGGGTGAGGAGTGCGCACTGAGGCGCCGTCGGACGGGCGCAGCACGGAGCCGGAGGAGGGAGACGTGACGAGAATCTCGCCCCGGACGGGCACGCAGACTGGCTACCGGGCCGTTCTTCAGGCACGATCTGCGACAGGCCGTAAACCTACGGCAGCGTAACTTCCGCCGGGATTCACCCCTTCCCAGGCAGACAGAAGGGTCCGCCCCGCCCATGGCCGAGCTCGTCTACCGTCCCGTCATCGGATTCGCCCGCACGATGTTCAAGGTGTGGGACCTCCGGATCGACTGCCGTGGGTCGGAGAACATTCCGCGCTCGGGCGGCGCCGTGCTGGTGAGCAATCACATCAGCTACCTGGACTTCATCTTCGACGGACTGGCCGCCCTCCCGCAGAATCGCCTGGTGCGCTTCATGGCCAAGGAGTCCGTGTTCCGGCACCGGATCTCGGGGCCGCTGATGCGCGGCATGAAGCACATCCCGGTGGACCGCAGCCAGGGCGAGGCGGCCTACGCGCACGCCCTTGACTCGCTGAAGTCCGGCGAGGTGGTCGGGGTGTTCCCCGAGGCGACCATCTCGGAGTCCTTCACGCTCAAGAGCTTCAAGTCCGGCGCGGCGCGGCTGGCCCAGGAGGCCGGGGTCCCGCTGATCCCGATGGCCGTGTGGGGCACCCAGCGACTGTGGACCAAGGGCCAGCCGCGCAACTTCGGGCGCAGCCACACCCCCGTCACGATCCGGGTGGGCGAGGCGCTGGAGGCGCCGCGCGACCAGTACGCGGGCGCTATCACGCGCCGACTGCGCGAGCGCGTCCAGGAGTTGCTGGAGGCCGCCCAGCGCGCTTACCCGGTGCGCCCCCGGGACGCCCAGGACACCTGGTGGATGCCCGCCCACCTCGGCGGCACGGCCCCGACTCCGGAGGACCTGCGCACGGCCGGGGCGCTCTGAGACGGCGACCGCTCCCCCACCCTCCCGCACCACCCGCACCACCGCGCCACCGCGCCACCCGCACCGGCGACGCCTCACGCGCCGCCCGCGTATCGCGTGCCGCCCGCACCGCCCATGAGCGACCGGCGCCGCGCCGACGCGAGCCGCTGTGAGGCGTCAGCGGGACGGCTCCGGCGCCCGTACGGTGATGCGCGCGCCGGGACTGAACTTCTCCAGCGACTCGGCGAGTTCGACCGCCGCGGCCTGCACCTGCGGCACCGGCATGGGGGCCAGGCTCTCCAGCAGGAAGACGGCGGAGGCGGTCCGCTCGGTCAGACGGGTGCGCGGACCCTGGCGCCAGTTCCAGCGGCGGCAGGTGACGCCGGCCTCGTCGCGCCACACCGCCTCGCCCGCGTCCGGGTGCTCGACGACCTCCTCGCCTCCGGCCACCGTCGGGAAGTCCTCCTCGCCCGTGGCGCGCACCAGGCTCATGGCGCCCTGGATCAGGTCGAGATCCTCCCCGCCGACCGGGATGAGGTGCGCGACGCTGACGGCGTTGTAGAGGTCGACGAGGACGTTGACGCGGGGCAGACCGGCGTCGGACAGGGCGCGCTTCGCCAGCGCCTCGGCGGAGTTGCGGGTGCGGGACGGCTTCGATCCGAACGCCGTGTACACCTCGCGCCAGGCGGCCATGTGCGCGTCCTCATGCGGCGCCCGGCCGTCCAGACGCGCGGCCAGACGCCTGGCCGCGTCGTCCAGCAGCGCCGAACTGGCCTCGCTGCTCGGCCCGTTGACCAGGCCGTGCGCTTCGACGGCGACGTGCGTGAAGCCGGGCGCGAGGGCGCGGACCTCGTCGGACACGATGAGTGTGAGCGTCATGTTCTCTCGCCTCGTGATCGGAGTGCGGCAGCGGGGTCCTCGACGGCTCTGGTGGGCCGGGCGGCCCCCAGGGCACTCGGGACGAGCGGGCGAGGTTCAGCATACAACACTGAAAAGTGCATCTCATTGGACTGTCGTCCTCGCGATGAACCGCTGGCGCCTCGCGGCGCCCCGGATCCGCTCCCCCTCACCTCCCCCGGTCCTCCGGCCGCCCGGCCCCCGGCCCCCGGCCCCCGGACACGACGATGCGGCCACTCGCCTCTCTAGGCGTGTGACCGCATCCCTTCGCGCCGTTCCGACCGGAGCGCGTGGCTACCGGCGCGCCATCTCCTCCTTCAGCGCGGCCACGAACGCGTCCACGTCGTCCTCCGCCGTGTCGAAGGAGCACATCCAGCGCACGACCCCGGCGGTCTCGTCCCAGAAGTAGAAGCGGAACCGCTTCTGCAAGCGTTCGCTCACGTCATGCGGCAGCTTGGCGAAGACGCCGTTGGCCTGCACCGGGTAGAGGATCTCCACCCCGTCCACCGCCCGCACGCCCTCCGCGAGCCGCTGGGCCATCTCGTTGGCGTGCCGGGCGTTGCGCAGCCACAGGTCCTTGGCGAGCAGCGCCTCCAACTGCACCGACACGAAGCGCATCTTGGAGGCGAGCTGCATGCTCATCTTGCGGATGTGCTTCATCCGCCGCACGGCGCCCTGGTCGATGACCACGACGGCCTCGCCGAACATGGCGCCGTTCTTGGTCCCGCCCAGCGACAGCACGTCGACGCCGGCCGCGTTGGTGAACGTCCGCATGGGGACGTCCAGGGAGGCGGCCGCGTTGGCGATCCGGGCGCCGTCCAGGTGCACGCGCATGCCGTGCGCGTGGGCGTGCTCGCAGATCGCGCGGATCTCCCCGGGCGTGTACAGGGTGCCCAGCTCCGTGCTCTGGGTGATCGACACGACCTGCGGCATCGCCCGGTGCTCGTCCTCCCAGCCGTATGCCTGCCGGTCGATCAGCTCGGGCGTGAGCTTGCCGTCCGGCGTGGGCACGGTGAGCAGCTTCAGGCCGCCCACGCGCTCGGGGGCGCCGCCCTCGTCGACGTTGATGTGCGCGCTCTCCGCGCAGATCACCGCGCCCCAGCGGTCGGTGAGCGCCTGGAGCGCGACGACGTTGGCGCCGGTGCCGTTGAACACCGGGTACGCCTCGGCGGACGCGCCGAAGTGGCCGCGGACGATCCGCTGGAGGTTGCCGGTGTAGTCGTCCTCGCCGTACGCGACCTGGTGGCCGCCGTTGGCCAGGGCCAGGGCGGCGAGCACCTCCGGGTGCACCCCGGCGTAGTTGTCGCTGGCGAAGCCGCGGACCTCCGGGTCGTGGTGGCGACGCGCGTCGGTCCGGGGAGGGTTCACGGCTTCTCGGTCAGCCACAGGCGTTTCCCGTTCACTTCCGCGGCGGACTCGTCCCAGACGTCGGCGATGCCCTCGGCGAGGTCCTTGACGTCCGTGAAGCCCGCGAACTTCGCGTTGGGGCGGTCGGCGCGCATCGCGTCGTGCACCAACGCCTTCACCACCAGGATCGCAGCCGCCGACGTCGGACCGTCGGGGCCCCCGGCCTTGCGGAAGTAGTCGGCCATGGCCAGCGTCCACGCCTCGGCGGCCGCCTTGGCGGAGGCGTAGGCGGCGTTGCCGGCCGTGGGCGCGCTCGCGCCCGCCGCGCTGATCAGCAGGTACCGCCCGCGCTCGCTGCGCTGGAGCGCCTCGTGGAAGGCGAGGGAGGTGTGCTGCACGGTGCGGATCAGCAGCAGTTCGAGGAAGTCCCAGTCGTCGAGGCTGGTCTTGGTGAAGGTCTCGCTGCCGCGCCAGCCGCCGACGAGGTGGACCAGGCCGTCGACCCGGCCGAAGTCCTTCTCGATGTGCGCCGCCCAGTCGCGGGTGGACTGGAGGTCGAGCAGGTCGACCGTGTCCCCGATGACGCTGGCGCCGCCGGACGCGTAGCGGGCCGCGTCCACGGCCTCCGAGAGCCGCTCGGGGTCGTTGTCGGCGCCGATCACCGTCGCGCCCGCCTCCGCGAGCCGGAGCAGCGTCGCCCGGCCCGCGGGGCCGCCCGCCCCCGCCACCGCGATGACCGCGCCGCTCAGCGGCCCGTTCCCGTTCCCCATGGTCTCCTCCTGAGCGGTGTTCCCGCTGTTCTCGGTGCGGTCGCTCACGCGGCGATCCGCTCGGCGCCGTCGGCCGTGATGCCCTTGGTCGAGGCGATCACATTCTTGAGCCTCTTGGCCAGCGCCTCGAAGAACATGCTCAGCGGAAACTCGTCCGGAAGCACGTCGTCGACGAGCTTGCGCGGCGGCTGGGTGAGGTCGAGGGCGTCGGGGCCCTTGGCCCACTTGGAGCCGGGGTGCGGGGAGACGAAGGAGGAGACCAGCTCGTAGCCGGCGAACCAGTGCACCAGCTTCGGGCGGTCGATGCCGTCCCGGTACAGCTTCTCGATCTCGGCGCAGAGCTGGTTGGTGACCTGCGGGGCGCGCTCCCAGTCGATGGACAGCTTGTTGTCGGTCCAGCGCACCACGTCGTGCCGGTGGAGGTAGGCGAAGAGGAGCTGGCCGCCGAGGCCGTCGTAGTTGCGCACCCGCTCGCCGGTGACCGGGAAGCGGAACATGCGGTCGAACAGCACGGCGTACTGCACGTCACGGGCCTGGGCGACGCCGTCCGCCTGGAGCTTGACGGCCTCCTTGAAGGCGGTCAGGTCGCAGCGCAGCTCCTCCAGGCCGTACATCCAGAACGGCTGGCGCTGCTTGATCATGAACGGGTCGAACGGCAGGTCGCCGTGGCTGTGGGTGCGGTCGTGGACCATGTCCCACAGCACGAACGCCTCCTCGCACCGCTTCTGGTCGAGGATCATCGCGGCGACGTCCTCGGGGAGCTCCACGCCGAGGAGGTCCACGGCGGCGGCGGTCACCCGGCGGAAGCGGGCGGCCTCGCGGTCGCAGAAGATGCCGCCCCAGGAGAATCGTTTCGGCGCTTCGCGCACGGCGATGGTCTCGGGGAAGAGGACGGCCGAGTTGGTGTCGTAACCGGCCGTGAAGTCCTCGAAGGTGATGCCGCAGAACAGCGGGTTGTCGTAGCGGGTGCGCTCCAGCTCGGCCAGCCAGTCCGGCCAGACCATGCGCAGCACGACCGCCTCCAGGTTGCGGTCCGGGTTGCCGTTCTGCGTGTACATGGGGAAGACGACCAGGTGCTGGAGGCCGTCGGCGCGCTGCGCGGCGGGCTGGAAGGCCAGCAGCGAGTCGAGGAAGTCCGGCGTCTGGAAGCCGTCCTCCGCCCAGCGGTGCAGGTCCCGCACGAGCGCCTGGTGGTAGTCGGCGTCGTGCGGCAACAGGGGGGACAGCTCCGCGACGGCGTCGGCCACGCGGCGCACGAGGGACTCGGCGTCCGCGCGCGCGGGAGCGCTCTCGGCGTCGAGGTCTATGGAGCCGTCCTTCGACTGCCAGGGCCGGATCCGCTCGACGGCATCCTTGAGCACGGGCCACGCCGGGTGCTCGACCACCCTGCCCGACGGCGGAAGCTGTCCTTCCGCACCCATCTGCACAAGAATTTCCGTCATGATCCATCCTCCACGGGAGAAGCTCGCGTAAGGAGACCGTATACATACGAGGTTTCTCCCAGCAAGGGCGCCCTCCGGAAATTATCCTGCGCACCCTCGCCTTCACCGCTCATTTTCCTGTCCGGCGCCCGAGCGGCGGCCGCTCCCTGTGCGCCGTTCGGGTGACGGGCGGGGCGGCTGGGGCGGCGCCCCGCCGGGCGCCGGCCCGATGGGCGTCGCTCCCGCGCGGGAGCGTCCGTCCCGGCGGACACGCCCCCGCAGTCCCGCCCGTCACCCCACTGCTGCGCGCAGGCACGGGTTCACCGGCGTCGCGGGCGGTTAGGCTGCGGCTCTGCCGGGCGGACGACGGGGGTCCCCGCAGTCCGCGCGGGCGCCGAGCCGCCGTCGACGGAAGCGAGTTGAACCTTGAACTTCCTTACCATCGGTCACCGCGGAATCATGGGTGTCGAACCTGAGAACACCCTGCGTTCGTTCCAGGCCGCCCAGGAGGCCGGCCTCGACGTCATCGAACTCGATCTGCACCTGAGCAAGGACGGCGCCCTCGTCGTCATGCACGACGCCGACGTGGACCGCACGACCGACGGCAGCGGTCCGATCGCCGAGAAGACCCTCGCAGAGCTGCGGGCGCTCGACGCCGGACGCGGCGAGCGGATCCCCGTCTTCGAGGAGGTCCTGGACGCGGTGGACGCCCCGCTGCAGGCCGAGATCAAGGACGTGGCGGCGGCACGGAGCCTGGCGGAGGTGATGAACCGACGGCGCCTGGTCCCCCGGGTGGAGGTGCTGTCCTTCCACGACGAGGCGATCGCCGAGGTGGCCCGCCTGGTGCCCGGCGTCCGCACGGCGCTGGTGGCCGACCACTACGGCACGGAGGTCGTCGACCGCGCCGTGAAGGCCGGCGCGGCCACGCTCGTGCTCAACGTCCGCCGGCTCACCCTGGAGGTCGTCGAACGAGCGCGGGAGGCGGATCTGCGGATCGTCGCCTGGGTGGTGAACACCCTGGACCACCTGCGGCTCGTGCGCGCCCTCGAACTGGACGGGGCGACCACGGACTACCCGGACATCAAGCGCACAGGCCGCTTCACCGCGTGACGCCGCCCGGCGGCCTACGGCTCAGGCGAGATCCTTGACCAGCAGTTCGAAGCACAGGTCGTCGCGCAGGGGGACGCCGAAGCGCTCGTCGCCGTACGGGAAGGCGCTCGTTCTGCCCGTACGGCGGTAGCCGCGCCGCTCGTACCAGGCGATCAGCTCCTCGCGGACGGTGATCACCGTCATGTGCATCTCGCGCGCGCCCCAGGTCTCGCGGGCCTGTCGCTCGGCCTCGGCGATGATCAGCTTGCCGAGGCCCGCGCCCTGGAGCGCCGGGCTGACCGCGAACATGCCGAAGTAGGCGTGCTGCCCGCGGTGCTCGAGATGGCAGCAGGCGACCAGGCGGCCGTCCCGCTCCACCGTCAGCAGCCTGCTGTCGGCGGCCTCGATCACGGCCAGCACGCCCTCTGGGTCCGTGCGCTGCCCGTCGAGGATGTCCGCCTCGGTGGTCCAGCCGGCCCGGCTGGCGTCGCCCCGGTACGCCGACTCCACCAGCGCCACGAGGCCGTCCACGTCGGCGGGGGTGGCGTCGCGGAACGTCAGGGCGGCGGCGCGGGTGTCGGCGTTCATGGGAAGGAGTGCCTTTCGGTGCTCTGGCGCGGCAGGTCGGAGGAGAGGACCATCCTGCCACTAGGGTGCGGACGCATGGTGCATGTGCTCAGCAGCCGGACCCTGCTCCAGCCCTCGGACCCCGAGCGCTCGCGCGTCTTCTACGGCGAGCGGCTCGGCCTGACCGTCTACCGCGAGTTCGGCACGGGGCCCGAACGCGGCACCGTCTACTTCCTCGGCGGCGGGTTCCTCGAGCTGTCCGGCCGCTCCGACGCCCCGCGCTCCCCGGCCGTGCGGCTCTGGCTCCAGGTGGCGGACGTGGCCGCGGCCCACGAGGAGCTGCGGGCCGGGGACGTGGAGATCGTGCGGCCGCCGGTGCGGGAGCCGTGGGGGCTGATCGAGATGTGGATCGCCGATCCGGACGGCACGCCGATCGCGCTGGTCGAGGTGCCGGCGGACCATCCGCTGCGGTACCGCGCGTGAGGTCGCCGGTGCGGGTCGGCCCACGGCGTGCGGCGCGGCGCCCGGCCGCCGGTCGTCGGTCCGCTCCCGCTCTCGCTTCCGCTTCCGCTCGGGGCCGGGTCCGCGGCTGGCGGCCGGGCGCCGCGGTCCTGTGCGGCGGGACGCGGCCCTCCCGAGTAGGCTCAAAACCTTCGGGGGCGGCGCTCGAAGAGCGGCGCGCCGGTCGCCCGTTCCCGCGGCGTGATCTGCCGCGACGTCGCTGACCGGGGATACTCGGGGGCCGCCGCCGCGGTGCGGGCGCCCTGGTCCGCTGCCTCTCGCGGGACGCGCGGCCCGGTCGGTGCGACGTCCACGCGCGTGACGCGTAGCCGCCCCCGGGGAGCTCTCGTCTTCCGCACGGCATCCCGCTCCCCGGTCGCGAAGGTCTCGAACGCGGCGGAAACGCGGCGGAAAGCACTGGTGCCCGTCCCCGCCGGTCCGCCGCGAACGGGCGACGTCGTCGGCGGCACGAGGAGAGAACGGAGTGCGTCAGATGAAGTTGATAGCCCTCGAAGAAGCGTTCTGGTACGACGGGCTGGAGACCGACGGCACCATCGAGGGTCGCAGCCCGGTGAAGCCCGTCAAGCAGGCCGACTGGGAGCGGAGGCTGGGCGACTTCACGGAGTTCCGTCTCCCGGAGATGGACGAGGCCGGCATCGACATGCAGGTGCTGTCGCTGACCGCTCCCGGCATCCAGATGCAGCCGGATCCGAAGGTCGCGGTGGCCGACGCGCGTGCGGCCAACGACTTCCTCGCCGCCGTCGTCCGCGAGCGCCCGGACCGGTTCCAGGGTCTGGCCGCCGTCCCTTTGCAGGATCCGGACCAGGCCGTCGCCGAGCTGCGCCGCGCCGTGGACGAGCTGGGCCTGTGCGGGGTCCTGGTCAACGATCACACGCTGGGCCACTACCTGGACGAGCCGCGGTACGCGCCGTTCTGGGAGGCGCTCCAGCAACTCGGCGTCGCGCTCTACCTTCACCCGAACCCGGTGCCGTCCGACGCCTGGCACGTGCTGGAGGGTTACCCGGGCCTGGACCACGCGCTGTGGAGCTGGAACCACAGGACCGGTGGACACGCGCTGCGGCTGATCTTCGGCGGCGTCTTCGACCGGTTCCCCGGCGCGCAGGTCATCCTGGGCCATATGGGCGAGTTCCTGCCCGCCCAGTTGTTCCGCGTCGACATCCGGTTCCGCGACCTCGACCCCCAGTACCAGAACCATCTGGAGAAGCCGCCCTCCGCGTACTTCGGCGCCAACATCGCCATCACGACGTCCGGCGTGTTCTCGCACCCGGCCCTGATGGACGCCGTCCAGACGATCGGCGTCGACAACGTGATGTTCTCGGTCGACTACCCCTACGAGGAGAGCGTGCCGGCGGCGGAGTTCATGCGCACCGCCCCACTCGCCCCCGCCGACAAGGCACGCGTCGCGTACGGCAACGCCGAGCGCATCCTGCGACTCGACCGGTAG
The DNA here is from genome assembly GCF_040644415.1 of Streptomyces sp. NPDC046985. Lineage (NCBI taxonomy): Bacteria > Bacillati > Actinomycetota > Actinomycetes > Kitasatosporales > Streptomycetaceae > Streptomyces > Streptomyces sp. NPDC046985. The sequence goes on along the minus strand of NZ_JBEYWK010000007.1, from coordinate 219,769 downwards.
GCCCGCCTCCGTAGGTCCGCTCGGCCTACGGGGCTTCGCTCGGCCTCCGGGGCCTGCACCCGGCCTCCGGGGCCTGTACCCGGCCTCCGCTCGGCGAGACCGGGCCGAGTGGGGAGGGCGCCCGAGGCGAGGGTCCCGGCGTGAGCGCTCCCACCGACCGCACGTGTCCCGGTGGCCACCGTGGGTGACCGGCGTTAGCGTGCTGAGGGCAGGAGTGAGCCTTCCCGGAGGAGTGCCATGGAGTTCGACAAGCCGGTGATCGGCGGCCCCTGCTGGGCGGAACTGGGGACCAGCGACCTGGACGCGGCCAAGCGGTTCTACGGCGAGGTGTTCGGCTGGCGGTGCGACGCGGACACCCGTCCGGAGCTGCTCGGGTACACCGTCGCCCGGCTGAAGGGCGCGGCGGTCGCCGGACTCGGACCGCTGTACCGGCCCACGCAGCCGGTCGCCTGGAACGTCTCGTTCGCCGTCGCCGACGCCGACACGGCCGCGAACCGGGTGGCGGAGGCCGGCGGCACGGTGATCCGCGGCCCCATGGACGTCTTCGACGAGGGCCGGCGCACCGTGGCCCTCGATCCGTCCGGCGCGGCCTTCCAGATGTGGCAGGCCCGGGACTTCCCCGGGGCCGGGGTGTTCAACCGGCCCGGCGCGCTGGGCTGGGTGGAACTGGCCACCCGGGAGGTCAAGCGGGCCCGGGACTTCTACACCGAGGTGTTCGGGTGGAGCGTCAACGCCTCGGAGTGGTACACGCAGTGGGGGCTGCACGGCATGGACTTCGGCGGGGTGACGGCGCTGCACGAGGGCTTCCCGGCCGACGTGCCGCCGCACTGGCTGCCGTACTTCGCGGTCGAGGACGTGGACGCGACGGCGGAGGTGGCGGACCGGGCCGGCGGCCGTGCCCTCCAGGCGCCCACCTCCGTCGCCTCCGGTCCGCGCATCGCGGTGCTGCGGGACCCACAGGGCGCGGCGTTCGGCGTGTACCAGGCCGGGGACGAGGAGACCGAGGGGCCTGAGTCCTGGCAGGAGGCGCCCGCGGTGGACGAGGCCGGTCAGGCTGCGGCGGGGCCGGGCGGGACGGCTCCCGGACACGGTGGGGCGGCGCGGGGCGGCGGAGCCGGGTAAGGGCGCGGGGC